>JBLIML010000090.1:0-14769 GCA_047638675.1 Planctomycetota bacterium
ATTTCTGTCCATCGTCGTACTGGACTCGTTCCAGTACCCAATAATTGTGCTTCGCCAATAAGGCGACACATTATTAAAGCTTCCTTAGTTCTTTTCTATTGTCCGCTGATTAAGCTTTATCAAATGAAACAAGGAATCATATAAATCATCCCAGCTCTTCTCGCTGAAGGCATCCTGCATCTCACTATACTCGGCCTGTACCAGTGGCATGATGCGTTCATACAATCGTTTTGCCTTCCTCGTTAGCCAAAGACAGGTCTTTCTACCGTCTTCCCTGTCTTTTTTTCGTAAGACCAGATCATCACGTTCCAGTCTGTCAATGATACCCGTCATGCTGGGTTTGAGAATCAATGTCCGTTCAGCTAATTCTGTTGATTCAAGCCCATTGTCTTCAGCCAGTGCCCGAATCACACGCCACTGTTGCTCGGTTAGACCATGCTCGCCAAGAATGGGGCGAAACCTGGCCATGCACACTTCACGAGCTCGCAGCAGCAGTATCGGTAATGAATGTTCGAAGTCCAACATATTTTATTAATATATTAACTAATTATTATTAATATCTTAATAAGAAAATGAATAATGGCAAGGTAATCTTCAATATTTATTTAACACACCTGAAATCATCAAATAAAAGTGAACAGACAGCACAAATACCTTAATATTAGTTAACAGGTCGAATTTCATAAAATAAGCCTTTGATTTAATAATATTAGCTCGAAAACTCGCGCTTACTGGAGACAGATGTGGAAAGAATATTAACTACCCATACAGGAAGCCTTCCCAGACCTGAAGACCTGATCAAAATAATGTGGGCAAAAGGTGACGGGATCCCGGTGGATGAAAAAACGCTGTCAGAACGTGTAGCAAGTGCAGTGAAGGAAACGGTTGACAGACAAATCAGCGCAGGCATAAGCGTAATAAATGACGGGGAAATGTCTAAACCCAGCTATGCCACTTATATAAAGGATCGCCTAAACGGTTTTGATGGAGAATCGGTCCAAAACTATCATTTTTCGGACCTGGTTGATTATCCGAAAAGTGCTGACCTTGTAGCAGCCAACCCGGGTAGAAGAAAGAGAACTGCTCCCGCATGCAATTCACCCATATCAGTAAAAGATGAAGATGCGGCAAAACTGGACATGGTAAATCTGAACAATGTTGCGGCGGACATCGATGGGGTTTCAACCTTTTCCAGTGCGGCGTCGCCTGGAGTCGTCGCCATTTTTTTCAATAACGAATACTACGACAGTTATGAAGATTATGTTTTCGCCATCGCAGAGGCAATGCGTAACGAATACGAAGCCATTGCTGAAGCGGGAGCCACTGTACAACTGGATTGTCCTGACCTTGCAATGGGACGTCATTCTGCCTATGCCAGCATGGATATGGCTGATTTTCGAAAACGGGTTCAACTAAACATAGAAGCACTAAACCACGCCGTTCGAAATATCCCTTCAGAACAACTGCGCATGCATCTGTGCTGGGGAAATTACCCGGGACCGCATCACTGTGATGTTGCCATCACCGATATAATCGACCTGGTGTGGAAAGCCAAGCCTCAAACCGTACTTTTCGAGGCGGCCAATCCTCGCCATGCACATGAATGGCGTACGCTTGAAGATATAAAAATCCCGGATGACAAAATTCTCTGTCCTGGTGTCATTGAACCGCAATCAAATTATATCGAGCACCCCGAGCTGGTGGCCCAGCGTATTCTTCATTATACCGACCTGGTGGGGCGGGACCGGGTCATGGCTGGCGTTGATTGTGGCTTCAGTATCCATGTTGGAATGCAGGGCATCGATCCAGACGTTGCCTGGGCCAAACTTGCGGCACTTTCAGAAGGCGCTGAAATCGCGACAAGAAAACTGTGGGCTTAAACCAGATTTAAGAAAACTCCTTACGAAGTAAAGCTGCAGCCTGGCACATGGAACTTAGTTTTCCAAAAGCAGATTCACGGGAAAGATACTTCATACCACAATCGGGAGCCAGGATGATACGTTCCTCTTCCACATAACTTAGTGCTCTGAGCACCCGGTTTCTGATCGTCTCTGCAGATTCGACTTCTTCCGTGGAAAGATCAATTACACCAAGAAGAATTTCTTTATCGGCAAGTGCGCTCAGCACTGTACAGTCCAGGTTTGACTGGGCGGTTTCTATCGACAGCTGATTACAAGTAGAATCAGCAAATTCAGGTAGGAACGAATAGCCCTCTGGACGCTCGTGAATCAAAGCCGCATAGCCAAAACAAATATGCACACAAGTCCTACCTTTCACGCCATCCAGTGCCCGATTTAATACTTCAATACCGTAGTCCTTTGCTTTTTCCGGCCTGGCCTGCATATAGGGTTCATCAATCTGAACAATATCTGCACCGGCTGCAAATAGATCTTTTATTTCTGCATTGACAGCCGCTGCATAATCAAGCGCACATTCCCTGTCTGTAGAATAGTATTCATTCTGCGCTTGTTGGCTCATGGTAAACGGGCCGGGCACGGTAAATTTGATTATTCGATCTGTATTTGCACGTAAAAATTTTACATCCCTCACGCCTACAGCGTGCGGCCGTCGAATCGGGCCAACTATTCTTGGAACGAAGACAGGATCACCACTCCTGTCCAGTGCTTCCCCTGGATTATCAAGATCAATACCCTCTAGCGAGGTGGCAAAATGATTGGAGTAACTTTCCCGTCTGATTTCACCATCGGAAACAATATCCAGACCTGCCCTCTCCTGATCCTGTATAGCAAGGCGGGTGGCATCGTCCTGTGCCGCGGCAATAAATTTATCGTCTACTCGCCATAACTCTCGGGCCCTGGTCCGGGGTGGGAAGCGCCCTGCTAGTTTTTCCCTATCTATTAGCCAATCCGGCTGTGGATAACTACCTACGATGCTACATGGAAAAAGTGGTAAGTCCATAGTTCATGCCCCCTGGTTTTCAGCAACGTCTATTGATGTAGAATCTGAATAATCTACCAATTTTGTTTTGTAAGTCTCACGGGGTAAAGTGCCGTAAGGAACGAACTTGATACTAGTCGACACAAGTAAACTAGATCGAATTTCTTCTCTCATACTCGCTTCTAAACCCTCAGATGCTTCCTGCGTTCCCCTGCCAAGCTCAACTATTATGGGTAAGGGCGGAGTTTGCGATACACCTTTATTTAGCGGACGAATCTGAAATATTTCTCCCACCTCAGGTGAAAATTTCTTAAGTATGCTACGTATTGCGGAGGGAAATATATTCACGCCACGCACTATCAACATATCATCGGTCCTACCGATGCAACGAATTCTCGGACCTGTTCGTCCCGTTGGATTCGGATGCATGTTAACGATAACGTGATCCCGACTACGAAATCGCAATAGTGGCATTGCCTGACGTTTGAGAGCTGTGTAAACAAGCTCGCCTTCAGCACCATCCTCCCAGGGAACTACATCTCCACTGATGGGCTCGATCAACTCAACATGAACAACCCCCCTTGCCATAAAATGCATCCCGTTTCCGTCTTCATCTTCGGCCCAGCTTGAAAGTGAAATGTCACCGATGCCCATGGATTCACGTAGGCGGCATCCAAACGCATCTTCAATACGGGCACGGATCATCGGGTCACCTCCGCCAGGTTCACCCGCGGTAATCATGTTGCGCATTCCCAGGGTGGTGGTATCTATGCCGTGTTCATTACACCAGTCGATAAGATAAAGACCATATGACGGCGTACAACTTACACCTGTTGCGCCAAGTTTTTGAATAGCTGCTATCAACCGTTCAGTATTACCAGTCCCCACAGGGATTACTGAGCATCCCATTTTGTCAAAACCGTAATAGACGGCTCCAGCAACAAACGGACCTGCATTGAATCCAACTGCAATTCGCTGTCCTGATGAAAAACCGGCGGCACTGTACCCGCGCGCCACGTTTGTCGCATACATCTCAAGGTCGTTCTGTGTGAGACCCACGTAGCAAGGTACACCCGTCGTACCACTGGTGCTGTAAATACGTATCAGCTCACTTTCAGCGCATGCAATATGATCACCAAATGGCGGGGAAGCCGCCTGCGTGGCTCGCAGTTCATCTTTCTCCGTAAACGGTAAATTTCCGAGATCTTCGAGATGGCCTAAATCCTCGATAGAGCTGAAGCCGGCTTCACGGAATTTCCTCTTGTAAAAGCTGGAGTTATCGAATAAATACCTGAGCTGTTCCTCGTAACTTTTCTTATCGATCTGGAATTGATCGGCTAGCGGTCGAGTTTCAATTTCTCTTTCGTACACGTGATTGATTTTTCAGTATTGTGGGCAATATTCAGTGCAGGAGAATTATGGACGCTGCCATATTCCTTGCTCGGCACTGACAGGAGATAACTCAGATGCTTCCCGTTCTAACTATGTCCCGCTCGGTCGTATGCAGTGTTATTAGGTGAGTGATCGCCAGCTAACCAGCGTTCGAGTTCAGAATGCGCTTTCTGCGCCTGCTCTTCGTTTATTTTTTCCATATCAGGATGATCAACCGTAAATTCAATGATCAATTCACTCGGATCAACTATGTAAACGGAGTAACAGTAACCGTGATCAAGAATATACATTTCAGGTTCCTTGTATCCCGCCTCACCAAGGCGTTTGATAATTCCCTCCTGGGTTTCCTGGTCTACTTTCATGGCAATGTGCCGAAATCCGGAGAGCTGAAGTTCCGGTCCAAATTCCTTCTGGTCTTCGGGATCAACGAACTGGAAAAAAGCGAGACACTCACCATCTCCCAATTCGAAAAAACAATGCGCATAAGTCCGTTCCTTTCCAAACAACATTGTTTTCTCGCACCAGGTGGCAATCAGCGGCATGCCAATGATGTCTTCATAAAACTTGCGAACGGCCTCCAGATCTTTGGTGACGTGTGCATTATGATGTAACCTGGATGAAATCGGTGATAATTTACTCATAGCGTGTTTTACCTCTTAGTGTAAAGTTTACTCTTTATACCAGACCTAGAATTCCTTTACGAAATCAACGCCCCAACGATTTGGTGGTGCTTTGAAGACGAAGCCTCCTGGTGAAAATTCTGCATTATATTTTTCGTCAAGCAGGTTTTTTGACCAGAAAGTAAGTGACCAATTATCATCAACGCCGATGCCAAATCGCAGGTCAAGCAAATCAACAGGTCTACGGGTTGTTGAATTCTGCGGATCCCAGTATGTTTTTCCAACTATCTGATAGTCAGCCCTTATGAAAGCTTCCAGGCCACCGAACATGTTCAGAGGTCGACGGTACTGACCTCCCAGATTCAGGGTATATTCAGATACTAGCGGAGCCTGGTTACCAATGCTGGATGGAATAGCGGCATCGGCTTGAATTTCGCTATCTGTCAGACCGAATGCAGCATTGATAGTGAATCCCTCAGCAATCAATGCCGTCGCTTCTAATTCAAAGCCCTGGTATTGCACTTCATCAAGACTGCCAAGGTTTTGCGTGCTTGAATCCACCAGGAAGACGAAGTAATAGGAGCCCTCCGCGTTAGTGTGATAGGCAGCAAAGCCGGTTTTTAATTTGCCATCAAAAAACTGTGCCTTCGCGCCAATTTCAAATGTATTAGCCGTTTCCTGATTGAAAGCGTCTTCCACCCCAAGTACTCCGGCGGCGGCAACACCTGCCTGATTAAATCCACCACTGCGAAAACCACGGCTTACTGTACTGTACAGAGTCAAGTTATCCATCGGCTTCCAGCGCAAAGATATCTTTGGCTGCAGATCATCCCAGGTGCGCTCTCGAACCTGTCCATTAAATGAAGCGCCGACAAGTGTGCCCGCAAAAAATGCGTTAGGTGTTTCGGTGGTGTTTTCCCGCGTGTCATGATCATAGCGAAGCGAAAAAGCCATTTCAAAATTATCACTGACGTCATAGGCGATTTCTCCAAAAAGAGCCCAGGCAAAATTGTCCTGAGAGTCGGACAGAAAAGTCGCTTGTGGATTGACCGGATCGGTTGCAAAGTCAAAGGGAAAATTACCGCGGGGATTCCTGAAAACCGGAAATACACCACCTCCGGTATCGACCATATTGCCTGTCGATATAAAACGCTCTGTTGCAATTAAATAAGCGCCTGCGATCCAGCGAAAGCGTCTGTCTCCGGGTGAGGTAAACCTGATTTCCTGGCTAATTGCTTCAACCTCGAGGTACTGGGACTGATTGAAGTCAGGTATCGAGCCCCTCGGCAGACCAAGAATGTTTACCGAAAGAAAGTTGGCATTGAACGATTCGGCTGTCGGAAGAAAATCGAAGGCATCACCGGTCAACAACTCGTCCACTTCATCGTATGAAGTAATCGAAGTAAACGTACCCATTTCCATTTCGTAGTCCATTTTCAGTGAAATGTTCATTAGATCCCGCTTATTTTCACCGGCGTTATTTACCCTGACCGGGAGACTGGTATCGTTGACGTTGGCAACGATATTGAAATAAAATGCCTGAGTATCCATCTCAGAGCGTGAAAATCGAAGATCGGCAGTAAAATTCTCAGCAGGTGTCCATAACAACTTCAGCCGTCCAGACACATCCTTATAAGGATCAGCTTCTTCATTGAGGAATGGGTTACCAATGTAACCGTCTGTATCCTTATAAGAAAATGAAGCGCGGAATTTGAGGTCATCCGTTCCGGGGACGGGGCCGCTTAATCCTGCCTGTACCTTGTAGCCGGGGCCAGAGTCCCCACCCACTTTAATCTTGCCTTCAAATTCATCAGTTGGTTGCTTGGTGTTTATTGTAATCGCACCACCTATCGCGTTCTTGCCATAAAGAGCGCCCTGGGGTCCTTTTAGAAATTCAATTTGTTCAATATCAAATAATTCCTGGTTGAACTGCGCCGGATTTGCCATCAAAACGCCGTCATAAAGTACTGCTACGGAGGGTTCACTGTTTCGAGCCTGAGATATACCACGGACAACAATAAATGAATTTCCGGCATTCTGAGTCTGGACAATGGTAGCGTTAGGCGTCAGGGCGATAAAATCATGAGGAGTTTCAATGCCCGCAGATTCTATTTCATCTTCGGAAAACACATTTATGGCCACCGGCACATCCTCGAAAGATTCGGCGCGCTTGCGAGCGGTGACAATTATTTCCTCAAGGGCAACCTGGGATAGAACAGGCGCGCAGATAGAAACAGACAATAATAGTATAAGTATTTGATTTGATTTAATAATTTTATTGTTCATCGACTATATCTCCCGGATTTCGCATGATTGCGCTATTATAGATCACTTTTCGATTATCGAAAATTATTTCGTTAGCCGAACTTACAATATTTAGCAGTCTTCGCTTTATGCGGCCTTATTAAAGATGGATGAGGTCGCTTCCGTGTAGCTAGAATACAATTTGACATGCATGAGTATGCGCTGTGTGTTACAAAAGATGCATCTTGCAACAACCTAATGAAACTACAAAAATGTGAGAAAGAATATGGCAAATGATCAAGCGGCAACGACGAAAATATGCGGATTCGATGCAGACAATATTATTGTGAGGAACCGCGACCTTGTTAATGACCTGATGGGTAAGGTGAGCTTTACCGAGATGATCTTTATTCAATCACTCGGACAAAGTCCATCACCTTCACAGACAAAGATTCTCGATGCTGTACTGGTGACCATAATGGAACACGGGCTTGTACCTTCAGCTATCACTACTCGTCTTACGCATTATGGTGCACCTGAATCATTTCAGGGAGCCGTCGTAGCGGGTCTACTGGGTGTCGGTGATCGTTATGCGGGTACCGCGAGTGAATGTGGAGAATTGCTGGAAAAGATCGTAAACGCTGAGATAAACATTCGTGAGCAGGTAGCAATTGATATTATCCGGGACTATCGACAAAGGCGTCGTCCTCTACCCGGCTTCGGTCATCCCATTCACCAGCAAAAAGATCCACGTGTTTCGAGATTACTTGATATTGTCGCTGAAACGGAAATTGAAGGTAACTACATTTCTGCAATGAATTTACTTGAAACAAGCCTGAATGAAGAGCTGGGGAAAAACCTTGTGACCAATGTCAGTGCTGCTATTGCCGCTGTGCTCGGGGAAGCCAATATCCCCTCTGGAATGATGCGAGGAATTGTCCTGACTGCACGTTGTGCGGGTCTTGTCGGGCATGTGTTTGAAGAAATGCAAAATCCTATTGCACCCAATATGTGGCAGGCTTCACAGGCAGAAGTATCTTATGAAAAATAATGTTCGTTGATGTTTCTAAACGGCGCTGCCTTTTATCGAATGAACCAATACAGGGTAACGACGCAGTTCGATCTCGATTCGTTTGGATGCATCCAGTAAATATGGTAAGCGTGATTTAATCATTTCAGTCTGATTAACTCTTGTTGTCGCAGTTGAACAATTTATAGCTGCAAGCACACCCCCCATGTCATCAAAGACAGGCACGGAAACCGATACGATCCCATAGTCGAGTTCGTCCTGGATAGATGCAAAACCCTGTTTTTTTACCTTTTTAAATATTGCTGCCAGTTTCGCTTTGCTTGTGATTGTTTTATCGGTGAGTGTCCTGAATTCAGTCTGCTTGACGTAGAGCTCACGATATTCATCACTTCGATACGCCAACAATACACGTCCCATCGATGTGGCATAAGCGGGAAAACGCGTTCCAACACCCGCGACCAATTTCACCATTCGATTTGTTGATACATGTACAAGATATAAAATATCATCATGGGACAATACCGAAAGGGATGAACTATCGCCGGTGTTATCTCTTACTTCCTGTAAATATGGACGGACGACTTCCTCCACATTCATGGACTCCAGGAAGGCTGATGCAAACGTCATCACTTCCGGAGTGAGAAGGAAAAGCTTACCTTTTTTTCCTACATAGCCCATATGCAAAAGTGTGTTAAGACAGCGCCTCACGACTGCTGGGCTTAGTGATGTCGTCGCTGCAACCTCACTGAGCGTCATTTCAGGTCGCTCACGGGTAAATGATTTCAAGACGGTTAGCCCGCGGGCCAGGGTGGTCAGGTATTCATTATCAGAACGTGGGTTTTTCGTTGGAGTCATTCTGCTTCCTGTCTTCAAGACAATATCATATTCCTTAGACAATCAATTTCATCATTATTAATAATATGTCCCATTCCTTTATAAACGCGAAAATCAACCTTTGCCTCTCGTTCCACTAACACGCGATGCGATTCTTTAACACGATTCAGAGGCACCCACTCATCAGCGTCACTTGTGCCTAGAAATACTGGAGTGCCCTCCAGTGAATCCCCTTTCCAGGTGGTACCTTCAGGTCCAATCAGGCCACCCGTTAATATTGCTACCCCGCCATAGCGCTGGGGGTAACGACAAATATATTCGGCAATCACACAGGCACCCTGGGAAAATCCTGCCAAAATCAGTTCATCGCGCGGACAGCCCTTCTCGGCAAGCCCGTTTACCAGGACATCAATACATGTCATGGTATAAGTCAACCATGGCTCATTTTCGGCAAGAGCCGCCATGAATCCCAGGGGATACCAGCATTCATTCGCCGCCGTAGGTGCAACATACGCCACGTCTTTAAGCGCAAGTGGCCTTGTGACGTTCTCTTCCATGAATAATGGCGTCTGCCCACGGCCATGCACAAGCACGACCACCCTGCGGGCAACGTTGATCTCACAGCCTAATTTTACGACTGCTTGTTCTATATGAGGATTCGTCATGAAAATTCAGGCTTTTTTTCATTCGTTCTTTTGAAGAATCTAACACATTTCATCATTAACTCCCTATTAGTGATAATATTTAGTTGTGAATAAACTGATTATGGTATGCCTGATTGTGGCAATTTCCTTCATGCTGGCTTACTGGCTTGCACACGATGAATCCAAAAATGTTGTCGCCATCGAGGCCAACGAAGACGTTGAACCCGAATGCGCCCAACAGGCAGAGCCTGAAGAAGACATGGTCTGGCTGGAAGGTGGAAAATTTTCCATGGGTTCCTCTGATTTCTATCCTGAAGAAGGACCGATTAAAGATATTGAGGTAGAGGGGTTCTGGATTGATAAGTATGAAGTGACCAATGCGCAATTCGAACAATTTGTGGATGCCACAGGATACATCACCGTCGCAGAACAACAATTGAACCCAGCAGATTTCCCGGGTATCCCGGCGGATCAATTAAAACCGGGATCAGTGGTCTTTATTATGCCGACGAAAATTACTCAGGGAGGCAGTCTCACCGACTGGTGGCGATTCGTGCCCGGTGCAAACTGGCGCGAACCCAATGGCCCGGGAAGTGATATACAGGGAAAAGAAAACTACCCTGCAATACATGTGTCCTTTGAAGATGCCAAAGCTTATGCACAGTGGCGTGGTCGAGAATTGCCCACCGAGGCACAGTGGGAATACGCGGCTAGAGGTGGTTTAGAAAATAAAAAATTCGCCTGGGGTGACGAATTCAAACCGGATGATCGTTGGCGGGCAAACACCTGGCAGGGCATATTTCCGGCGTTTAACGAGGGCGATGACGGGCATTTGGCAAGCGCACCGGCAGGTTGCTTTCCAGCGAACGATTATGGCGTGCACGATATGATTGGCAATGTCTGGGAGTGGGTAGACGATTGGTACTATCCGGGACATCAGGAGGTTAATACCGATGCAATCCCTACTGGCTACGACCCACGTCAACCCGGTGTGCCGGTGAAGGTAATCAAAGGCGGATCTTATTTATGCGCAAAGAATTTTTGTATGCGCTATCGCCCAGGTGCGCGGCATGCCCAGGAAGCTAATTTAAGCGCGGCCCATATTGGTTTCCGTACTGTTAAAAATAAAAAAGAGAGCTAGGTGATGCGTTATATAAGTTACAAGTATAAAAATAAAATTAGCTGGGGGGCAATGGAGGGAAATAGCATTATTGACCTCGATGATCTCGCCCCATCACTAATGTCTGCGATCACTGAATCAAGCTTGCCAAAAAGCGCAAGTGCTCTGCCCGCGGGTAAACCTTCCTTAACCATCGATGAAGTCACTCTACTGCCTCCCATTCCGGAACCGCGACGAATTATTTGCGTGGGTCAGAACTATGCCGCGCACCGAGATGAAATGGGTGGCACGACTACCACCAACCCTCTGATTTTTACTCGCTATCCCTCCTCACTCGTCGGTCACAATGAAGTGCTCATCAAACCGCCAGAAAGTGAGCAATTTGATTTCGAAGGCGAACTCGCTGTCATCATCGGCAAGCGCGGCCGGCGAATATCGCCAGAGAATGCGTTAAGTCACATCGCTGGTTATAGCTGTTTCATGGACGGCTCCATCCGTGATTATCAAAACCATACGACGCAATACATTCCCGGCAAGAATTTTGATCAGAGCGGTTCTTTTGGCCCCTGGATGGTGAGCGCAGATGAAATCCCCGATCCGAATGCTGGATTAAGCCTGAAGACACGATTGAACGATCAAGTTGTGCAGGAGACCACCACTGACCTGATGATGTTCAATATACCCACCGTCATCGCCTATCTATCTACCTTCACTACCCTGGACGCGGGTGATGTCATTGCCTCCGGCACACCGGGCGGCGTTGGCTATAAGCGGAAACCGCAATTGTTCATGAAACCCGGCGACAAAATTGAGGTCGAAATAGAGTCTGTCGCGACGCTGACAAATTCTATCGTAGGAGAATAAATCCCTTCACTCACTGAGTTAAACCCCGGGGCTAATGTAATGAAAAAATTCATACTCATCCTGCTAGCGCTTGGCGGACTTTCAATCAGCGCTGTCATGGCGGATAAAATTCAATGGCAGCAATGGGGCAAAGCACCCTTTGAAAAGGCGAAATCTGAAGACAAGATGATCTTGCTCGATGTGGGCATGGAAGGCTGTACCGCCTGTCGCTGGATGGATGAGCTCACCTATACTAACGATGACGTTATCAAGCTCATCAATACGCATTTCGTCGCCATCGTCGCAGATGCCGAGGGACAACCTGACGTGGGTGAACGTTATTCAGACTGGGCCTGGCCGGCAACCATCTTTATGGCACCTGATTCAACTCAGGTACTGGCCCTGAGTGGTAATAGACAGCCCGCTAATTTTATTCCGATACTCGAAGAACTGATAAAAAAGAAAGCGAGTAATCAGCTTGAAGCTGATCAATTGGCGCCCTATTCCGCGCCACCAGAACCTGAAAAAACCGAACTGACAGCCATCAGAGACAATGTACGCGCTCAACTGGATGCTCAGATAAATGATGAATTTGGTGGCTGGTCCCGTTCGGGAATATCGACCGCTGGCGGCGCACGCCTCGAGCACCTCTATCTGCGCGCTCACATGTTCAACAACAAAGAGCTGGAAGCGCTTGCCCTGTTGACAACCGAAGGCTATATCAAGGCAATTGATCCCGTATGGGGCGGTGTTTTTGTACAACGATTTCATGACAATGCAAATCTACCAAAACGATTTCAACGCCTGGGAGCCGTACCGGAAAAACGACTCTCCAATCAAGCTAATGCCCTGATTGCTTTTTCTAATGCCTACAAAATAAGCGGCGATCTTAAATATCTGCAAGCCATCAAAGATGTCGATCGCTTCGTAAGTGACTGGATGATGGATGTGGACGGTACTTTTTATACTAGTCAGGAAGATGATGCGCCTGGTTTAACGAATGAAGTCGATACCTTTGACTATTGGTTGTTGGACAGCAGCGAAAAACGCGAAAAATATGGCATCCCTCCCATCGACCACGCGATCTATACCGATAAAAACAGTCAGGCCATTATGGCTTATGCCGCGGCGTATGAGGCAACGACTGAGCAAGCCTATTTGGAGACAGCAAAACGCGCAGCCAATTCGCTGATAAAATCACGTATGCAAGATGATGACTGGATCTTACAGTCCCTGCCTTCTGCGAGCATGACAAGCGACAAGCGCATGCGCAAACTTATTGTCGATAAGAAACCTGTCCTTGCCGCTCAGGCCTGGTTTGGTAGTGCCTTGTTATCACTTTATCAAGTGACGGGTGAGGATGAATGGCTTGAACGTGCCTCGTCACTTGGCAACGCCATGCTTATTCATCTCTACGATGAAAAGATCGGTGGATTTTATACTACCGCCATCGACGAAACAGCGTCCATTATCCCCCCGCGTAAACCTCTGGAACTCAATGCCCGGGCTGCACATTTTTTTTATGACCTGTGGATTTTGACAAAGAATGATCGCTACGCAAAGATTCCAGAGCTCACCCTGCGTTCGGTTGCGATAAAAGATATCATCTCGCGCGAAGGAAAAATTACCGGACAAACTGCCATGGCGCTGGAAAAATTAACAGCGGCTTATGTTGAATTTTCTGTTGTCGGTGATGACGAGGATCCTGCGACCCTTGCCTTGTTCGAGGCTGGCAAGCAGGCCTATCATCCCAGGAAGCTATTGCATTATGAGAAAACCGGACGCTATCCGAGAAGAGAAAAACCCGCCATGTATATATGCAATCCTGATCGTTGCTCGATACCTATCGAGGACCCGGCTTTGGTGGCAACGCAATCAGACAGTTTTAGACTGCCTGCCAGTTTCTCACCTTAAGCTGCTTATTGATCAACAGCATTGTTACTGCGATATTCATGACGCACATTGAGGAAATTTCCGGCAAAAATAATACTGGCACCTAATAATACAAACAAGTCGAGGCCTTCCTGGTAAAGCCAATAGCCTACGATCACGATAATAGGCAGGCGCATAAAATCCATTGGGATGACAATGCTTGCATCAGCGATGGCCAGTGCCCGACTAAGGCAGTAGTGTGCCGTAATTGATGTGATACCAATCGCAATTATCCACAACCATGCTTGACCCTCTGGTGTAACCCAGGTGTTGAGGGCGGGTAGAATTGCAATCGGTAACTGAATAGCACTCATGTAAAACAAAATAATCAAAGGCGAATCACCCTGAGCAAGCTTACGCGTTAATGTATAGGTCATCGCAAAACAAAAAGAACTGGCTAATACCGCAAGCGAGGCAATATGAATGGTTTCTATCCCAGGTCTGAGCACGATCAACACGCCGATAATACCAAGTACAATGGCAAGAATACGCCAGCGTGTGATCTTTTCTCCCAGCAAGAGAGTCGCCAACAAGACTGTCCACATAGGTGCGGTAAAATCGATGGCAAATACGGTCGCTAATGGAATAAACATGATGGCGTAGAACCAGGCGTACTGTCCAAGATAGTGAAATACATTACGGACAAGATGAATTTTAAATTGTGTCGTGACAGGTATTCGCCCGAATTTGTACAAAACTAGCGGTGTCATAATCAACAGGCCGAACAGCGCGCGAAAGAATAATATCTGTAGGGGGCTCATAGTGGCACCAAGCTCACGCCCACAGATGGCCATTATTGTTAGTGAGACAACCATACCAATCATCCACAATACCGCGAGATACATTGTGTTATTTTTTGAATCCATTTTTTATTTCATTACAATCATGGGAATTAAAGTTCAACCACTTAAGGTTATCCCTAATTACTCGACATTTCCCGACGATTATGTGAAGGTTGGCTATCACATGTATAAGGCGAACCAGATATGACAACGACACCCTTTCCAGCTTTAACACCTGACTTCACCAAAATGGCCATCGCTTTAATTACTTTGTGCATGAGCGGCCTGATTTATGCCTCACCACCGCTACCACAATATCATCTCTCTGCCGATCAGACTCACAATAAATTCAGTCGAAATGAAAAGGTGCAGTTAGTGGTAAAACCCGGCGCGGTTGTTGAAGTCTTTACCGAAGATGCGGCAGACGCGC
>JBLIML010000091.1:0-14498 GCA_047638675.1 Planctomycetota bacterium
GTGTTCCAGTCTTCTTGGTGCGAGGCAATCGCCTATACGATGTACATTGTTATTATTCGCACTCAGGGAATGATACAGAGCATCGTCGGTAACATGACCGGTGATAAGCACATAGCTGTCAAAGGGTCCCATCGCGGTTTCATCGCCCGTATAGATGTTATAAGTGGTCGCTGTATCGCCTTCAATTCTTTTTACCCAGCAATTCAAATGATAGCTAAGGCGTTCGTTAAATATTTGACGGTATATAACGGGTAGGTCAAGCGTTTGTGTCATCCGGGGTAGAAGAGAACTGTAACGTGTGACTATGGTGACGTCGCGACCGGCTTTAACCAATACTTCTGCTACGCCACCCGTATAACGCGTGCCATCATCATCCAGTAGCAGCACGCGTTGACCGATCGCATCAATGTTCTCTAGCACCTCGTAGCCGGTGACGACATTTTTTTGATCATGCCCCGGTAATACATTTGCCATGGGGTTGATAACACTGAAACCTGTGCGATCGGGTTTGGAACCTGTTGCCAGAATAATGCCGTCGGGATTCAAGGATTGAACGAGTTCTTCGCTCGCCTCCGTGTTGAGGCGTACTTCGACACCTAACTTATCTAATTGATGACTTAGGTCTGTAGTGATGTAATGAAAGACCTCTCGTCGTGGTGTTTTCAAAATTAAATTAACTTGTCCGCCAAGAAGTGCATCTTTCTCAAGCAAAGTTACTTGATGTCCCCGTTCTGCCAGGGTTGCCGCTGCCTTCATACCAGCCGGCCCGCCACCCACTACCACCCAATTGTCAGACTGCGTTGCGGGTTTTATTGTGTTCTCGTTGAAGACCTGTTCGCGACCTGTTGTCGGATTTAATATGCAGGTAATGGGTCCGCCCTCAAAGAGCCGACCAATACAACCCTGATTGCAGCGAATACAATGAATGATCTCATCTTCCCGTCCATTTTTAACTTTATTGGCATATTCAGGATCAGCAATTTGCTGACGTGTCATTGCTATCATGTCGGCACTACCGTCTACCAGCGCTGATTCAGCCATGACGGGATCTTTTATGCCGCCAACTGCAAATATGGGTAAATTGGGTACAGCTTCTTTCAGCTTTTTCGATCGACTCAGCAACCAACCGTCTGGTATATCAGCTGGCGGCATTATGTAGGTGACGGAATGATAGGTGGCTGCCGTCGTCATGATGTAATTAATCATGCCTGTAGAGGCGATACGCTGAGCAACCTCAAGCCATTCCTCAATTTCCATACCACCGGGTACCATTTCGTCAAGCGGTAATCGAATACCGACGACGAAGTCATCGCCCACACGTTCTCGTACATGTTCAATGACCTCGAGAGGGAAACGCAGCCGGTTTTCCAGGCTACCGCCGTATTCATCCCTGCGCTTATTAAAAAGCGGTGAGATAAATTGTTGCAAAAGATAACTATGACTAAGATGTACCTCTACACCATCAAAATCCGCTGCCTTTGCGTAGTCCGCACTCATAGCCCAGCCTTCTTTTACTTCGGCCATGTCGGACTTTTCCATAGGCTTGGGTGTTTCACTAAAAGCCGGAGATTTCATTGTGGAGGAAGACCAGAGCACACGGTAATCATCCATTGAAGAGGTCGTGCCGTTTACGCCGAAGTGATTAAGTTGAGCAAATATACGACCGCCATTATCATGAACTGCGCCCGTCATCGCAGCATCCGGTTCTATCATTTCTTTTTTGTAGCCGTAAGAGTAGCCACGCGTAAAGGTATTGGATGTTGGGTGTACAAGTCGGTTGCCAGTGACTAGCAGACCAGCACCGCCTTTGGCTCGGGCTTCAGCATAATAACGATCGCGGTCGTTAGTGAGGCCTTCTTTCTTGTGCCAGCCTTTAGCATGTGCAGACTGCATTATCCGGTTTCGGATAGTGATGTTGCCGACTTTTAGCGGTGAGAAAAGTGTGGGATATTTATCTAGCCCACTATCAGTCAGTTCAGACATACGACTCCCCTTTTAATGAATTCTGTTAGTAAAACTATTTCCGTTCGAATTGTCCGCTGCCAAACATATTTTTGTAGGTGTCTCCGGTTGGATTACCGACTTTCATGTCATCGGCCTGAACGGCAACACCGCGCTGCACAGCTGGCCTGGCGGCGATCTCGCTTCCCCATCTTTTTACGTTAGGGTAGGCATCAGGATCAATGACATGCATGGCTTGTTGTTTAGGCATGGTCCAGGGATAGGTAGCTACGTCGGCCATGGAATAATCGTCCCCTGCCAGATAAGCAGATTCGCCAAGACGTTTATCCAGGACCGAGTAAATTTGTTTGGTGACATTGTGGTAACGTTCCTTTGCTAGTGGAACGTCTTCCGGACAATATCCCTGAAAGTAACCATTCTGGCCGAACATCGGTCCAACATTGCCCATCTGGAACATCAACCACTGCATGACATCATAGTGTGTTTTCTTATCGGCTGGCCAAAGTACACCCGTTTTCTCCGCCAGATAAAGCAAAATAGCGCCGGATTCAAAGATGCTATAGCGCTTACCTTCTGGACCCTCGGTATCGACAATGGCGGGGATACGGTTGTTGGGACTTATTTTGATAAACTCGGGATCAAACTGTTTCCCATTGTGTATATCGATGGGGTGGACTTCATATTCAATGCCAACTTCTTCGAGCATGATGGCTGTCTTGTGGCCGTTAGGTGTAGGCCAATAATAATGTTCAATCATAAGGTGCCATTCTTCTTTTGTAGATCCAGCACTTCCTGCACATTCTTTTGGCAAAACGCTGCGGAATCATCACCTTCAAAATCGACATTGTAATGGCTTAGAACAGAAGGGCGCTGAATTGTCTCTTTCCACCATGCTTCGAGGTTAGGTCTGTTCTCAAAAATGTTAAAGGTCGGATGGAGTGGATCCTTTGCCTCGTAGAAATTCACTTTAAAGTCCATATAGGAAATTGCGTGCAGCATTGACGCCTGACCAATGTCAAAACCATCAAATCCGCGTTTACAATGGGCTTCCAATTTGTCACAGCCTCTGATGATCTTCGGCCATATCCATTCGAAATATTCGATGCGTTGTTTATCTACAGGTTGCCAACCTTCCATCGCCAACATCACTGTGTTTTCAAATATGGTGTCGGCGAGGGCGAGGCGAGTAATTGCGTCCCATCGTAAGGAGCCGCTCTCAGGGAAAAGTCGTTTCCCGGATGTGCGCATAGAATCCAGGCATTCAACCATCGCCTGACTAGCGTAAACAACCTGTCCATCATCAAGTACAAGAGTGGGGACTTTATTCAGGGGATTAACGGCTGCAATGGAGTAATTATCTCCCTGGTCTTCGCCATCACGGTTTTTAAATGGATAAGTGGCAACGAAAGTAATATCGTCCCATAGTCCAGCTTCGTGGACAGTGACCAGTACTTTATGAATAAAAGAGTGAAAAGGTGAATAAAAGAGTTTCATTTGTAGTCCCTGTGATTCGATGCAAGATTGTATACAATAACATCTTATGAAAAGCGCGTCAGTACCTGAATTGCCGCCTCGTTTGTGGTCCGGTTTGTTACTGGTCATCTGTGGAGCCGTTCTGTTATCAGCCAAAGGCATCCTGAGTAAATTACTTTATATTGAAGGATTGGATTTTCAGGAGGTCATCACAATCCGGTCGGTACTATCACTGCCTTTATTCTGGTTATGGGGAATATACATCGTCGGTTTACCGAATATCATCAAAGTTGATAAAGAGGGCTTGCTAGGCGCCCTGGCCGCTGGTTTCTTTTGTTATTTCATTGGCGGGAGTCTCGATTTTTACGCATTGACCATGATTGACGCCGGACTGGAACGCGTTCTGTTGTATACATACCCAGCCATTATTGTCCTGACTCTGGCAGTATGGCGCCGTCGTTTGCCACCACTGTCGGTGATTGGTGCTTTATTTATGACCTACGTCGGGATTTTATTCGCAATCGGGATATTCGATCTCGCGCTCTGGCGAGCCAATTCCTTCGGCGCATTGTTAGTGTTGATTTGTGCTGTTTCCTATGCAGGATATTTCTTTGCTAACGATCTTGTGGGCAAAAAGATCGGCAGCATTGTCTTTACCATTTATGCCATGAGTGCGGCAACAGTTGCATTGATTGTCCATTTTTCGCTCACTCATTCAGTGCTGGATCTTGCTCTTAGTCCGAGAGCGTGGTGCTTGTTTTTGATCATGGTTGTATTTGTTACCGTGGTACCTTTATTTATGATGGCAGAGGGAGTAAAGCAAATTGGCGCTCAACGTGCTGGCTTATTGAGTACTGTCGGTCCCGCATCCACAATAATTCTAGCGGCGATTTTTCTTGGTGAGGACATGCGTTGGTTTCAATATGGAGGTGTGGCAATAACCCTCATTGGTATTTTGATTTTGGAATGGCAACAAAAACAGGCTTTGCCAGTTAGCGACTGAGCTCTGCTCCAGGTTTGTATAGATAAAGAAAGTGAGTAGCTAACTGGAGAAATAAGGCCAATGAAGATCGTGCGAGTCAAATGAGAAAAAACAAACAAGTGTGGATAATTGTTGCTTATTTATTGCTTCTGCTTTTATCCGTGCCATGGTATTGGCCAACGACGAATGCCAGTCATACCGCAGGCGTGCCACATTGGGTAATAGTGGTATTACTTGCAGGTTTCTGCGCAGCATTGCTTACGGCATGGAATCTCCTGCGTAAAACAGTCGCTGACGAAGTCGACGACGATTCGCTCTGATGACTGAAGTCTTGCCGTTCGGTATCGGTGCATGGATCTTTATTGCGCTCTATATCAGTTCTCTGTTAGTAGTTGGCGTTTTTGCCTACAGAGCCCGACAGGAAGATACACTAAAAGATTTTTATCTGGCAGGTTCTGGTTTTGGTTTCACGGTGTTATTGCTAACGCTTTACGCGACGCAATATAGTGGTAATAGTCTGTTTGGATTTACCGGAATGACCTATCGCATTGGTTATTCATGGATCATGAGTGTGCATTTCATGATCGCCATTGTGATTTTTTACCAGCTCATCGCCGTAAGGTTATTTCGATTAGCCCGTGATAGAGGCTACATCACGCCAGTAGATTTTTTACATGACCGCTTTCAAAGTAAGGCCATAAGTTTCATCGCTGCAATTGTGATGATATTGGCGCTGAGTAACTTCTTGCTCGCCCAACTTATGGCCATGGGCAGGGCGATGCAAGGCCTCGCAGGTCCCCATGGCGACCAGGCTTATCAATATGGTGTAATTATATTGGCTTTGATCATGGTTATTTATGGCACCCTCGGAGGCATTCGCGCCATCGCCTGGACAGATATGATGCAAGGCGCGGTGTTGATGGTGGGGTTTCTGCTCCTGATCATCATGCTGTATATAAAATTCGGACCACTTTCTCAAGCGACTGAGCTCATCATGGCAAGTGATGATCCCTTGATGGTAAAAAAAATGATGCCTCCGGATGCCGCTCAATTACGTGAATGGCTTAGCTATATTCTGATAGTGGGTATGGGTGGCGCGCTTTACCCGCATGCGATCCAACGAATTTACGCCGCTCGCTCGGAAAAAGTATTGAGAAAGAGCCTCGCAGTGATGGCATTTTTACCCTTTTTCACCACCCTCATTGCGGTTATCACCGGGATTTATGCGATTGCCTATGTCAGTGGTCTTGAAGGTGCGGCATCAGATCAAGTCCTCGGACGACTCCTACGACGCGTACAGGAAGATTCAGTGTTTGGTTATTCTCTGGTTGTACTGCTGTTCGCCGCCGTTTTATCTGCCATCATGTCTACTGCAGATTCAGCCCTGCTATCTATCTCATCTATGTTGAGCAAGGATATTTACGGCAAGTTTATCAATGCCGCGGCTAGCGATGCACAAATGACCCGACTGGGGAAAATATGTTCATGGTCTCTTATCGTTATTCTGATTGGATTCGCCATAAGCCTGAGAGAAGAGTCCTCTCTGGTTAAACTGCTGGACAGGAAATTTGATGTGCTCGTACAGCTGGTACCTGCTTTTATGTTAGGGATCCGTTGGTCAAAAATGCAAACATTGCCGACCTTGATTGGTTTGATAAGTGGATTAGTGCTTGCCCTGTCGCTGGCATTTCTTCCCTTCGAATTCGTTCAATCAGGCAAGGTTTGGGGCTTTCATCCCGGTTTGTATGGTTTATTGCTTAATTTATTAATCGCTGTAGTGGGTTCCCTGTATATCTCGAGGCGGCGCCTGGTTCCTTAACTGAAAATTTTGACAAATCAGTCGACTATGACTATGCTGCGGCGCAACATTAATGATAAATCTTCATTTCCCAAGGATACATAAAGTATGTCTGCAAATATTCCCTCAGGCGATTTCGACCCAGAGAAGCTTAACGAAGCCGTCGTCGCGGCCTCTGGTCAATGTCATGACATGCTTAAGGATTTCTTCAACACTCAGGGGAATTCTGATGCAAAATCGTCGGATCCCATTGGTCTTGGTCAGGCCTACCTGGATTTTACGGCTTCATTAATGAAGAACCCTGAGAAATTGATGGAAGCTCAGATGGAAGCCTGGAATGCTTATGCGAATTTATGGACGGGTGCAGCGAACAAGATGCTGGGTAAGGAAACGGAACCAGGCATCAAGCCGGAAAAAGGTGATCGTCGTTTCAAGGACGCAGCCTGGGAGAACAATCCATTTTTTGATTTCATTAAGCAGTCGTATCTGCTCACCGCTAATACCATAGAGTCGGCGGTCGCCGAAGCTGAGGGCATGGATGAAAAAGCAAAGCATAAATTGCAGTTCTACACCAAACAATTTGTGGATGCGATGTCACCAAGCAATTTCGCCATGACTAATCCTGAAGTATTGGAAGCTACGCTCGCCTCACGAGGTGAGAATCTTGTCAAAGGAATGCAGAATTTTTGTGAAGACTTCAATATGGAGACGGGCGAACTCAGGATAAAAATGAGTGATAAGTCAGACTTTGAACTGGGGAAAAATGTCGCGACGACACCAGGCAAGGTAGTGTTTCAAAATGATCTCTTACAATTAATTCAATACCTGCCCGAAGGCAAAGAAGTTCACGCGCAACCCTTGTTGATTATGCCACCCTGGATCAACAAATATTACATCCTCGATTTACAGGAGAAAAACTCCTTAATCAAATGGTTAGTCGGACAAGGGCATACTGTCTTTGTCATTTCCTGGGTAAACCCAGATGAAAAATTAGGCGATAAGGATTTTGAAGACTATGTCTTCGAGGGTTCCCTTGCGGCTCTGGATGCAGTGGAGAAAGCCACAGGAGAGAAGCGCATCAATGTCATCGGCTATTGCATTGGAGGCACTTTGCTGGGTGCGACCCTGGCCTACATGGCTGCGAAAAATGATAAACGAATTGCATCAGCAACGTTTTTTGTCACCTTAATGGACTTTTCCGATCCTGGTGACCTTGGCGTTTTTATTGATGAGGAACAACTGCAGACTCTGGAAAAGACCATGAATGAGAATGGTTATCACGATGGCGCCGCGATGTCGAAGTCCTTTAATATGTTGCGCGCCAACGATCTTATCTGGTCTTTCTATGTACATAATTATTTATTGGGCAAAGATCCTTTTCCATTCGACCTTTTGTTCTGGAACGCCGATTCAACCCGGATGCCGGCCAAGATGCACAGTACTTATCTACGCACCATGTATCTGGAGAATAAATTCAAGGAACCCGGCGGTATGATGATTGGTGATGTTGCAATTGATTTACGCACTATTAAAACACCATCCTATTTTATTTCGGCACAGGAAGATCATATTGCACCCTGGGAATCGACCTATGCTGGTGCTCAATTGTTATCAGGGCCAGTACGTTTTGTATTAGGTAAGTCGGGACATATTGCTGGCATAGTGAATCCACCGGCGGCAAAAAAGTACGGTTATCATACTGGATCAAAAGTGGAAGTCGGCGCTACGGAATGGTTGGAAAAAGCAAAGTCACATGATGGATCCTGGTGGCCTGACTGGAATCGTTGGGTGAAAAAATACGCGGGAGATAAAGTGCCTGCCAGAACACCCGGTGATGGTAAGTTGAAGATTGTTGAAGATGCTCCTGGGTCGTATGTGAGAAAACGTTATTAGATCGCGAACAAATGATGTTCAGAAGTTGTAGCTAAGTGATAATTCTATATAGTCATCTTTTCTTATACTAAAGGCAGGATCGTTTGCGGCTTGTTCAAACAACAGCCTTGCCTGAAAAGCTATCACCCAGTTATTACCAATCCGACGACTGGCTTCGGCACTAAAAAACTTGCTGCCACTATCACGGTCCCAGACAAGTCCTATGAGCGCGTCAGATGATTGTGCGTCGTTAAAGGCCAGGCGAGCCCCGATGGCAATGTCATCTTCAAAGATGGTGCTCGCAGCATCGCCTCTATCATCATAGTGATACTCCCCTAATACACCCAGGTCTATGGCGCTTTCAAATAGACCCACGAAGGTATATTCGAACCCGGCGACCAGCGCATTATAAGTCGAACTTTGTCCGCTTCTATGCAGGGCTTCGAACTTCCAAAGCCAATTACCCTTAGTGTTTTGTAGATCTACTGAGGTCTGATGAATGATGTCGTAAAATGGTGTTAATAAAGGTTCGCCAGATTGATTACGAGCAGGCAGCAAACGAGGATCTCGGCTTGTTCCATAAAAGTGCGCGACACCAATATCCAGGTCGCCTATGTAATGAGAGTAACGAATGGCAAAATCGAGATGTTTTTCTTTCGCTGTAGATTCAAACTTGCTCAATCCTGTTTCCACACGGGGTGAACTGCGCACCCTGCCTTCAACACCTGGGAAGGTTCTTTCTCTAAAGTAGGGCATCAGGAAGAAATCGACTGTGCCCCAGTCCTGGATCAGGGCGAGGTTCACCATGGGTTGACCAAGCTTGTCTTCCTGGTCCAGATTTTCAACCAAATCTGTTTGGTTAATGATGTCCACCAGGTGTTGAAATTCGGTGACGCCCCAAAAAACTTTTCTCACGCCAAGACGCAGTTCCCACTGTTCGGCTGATCTAACATAGGTTAACTCCCGCAAATCAAAATGCGTGCGTTGATTATCATGTTGGTCGAGACGAAAATAAGGTACAAGCGCAATACTGTTATCGCCATCGCCCCACTCGTGATACAACTCTAGCTCCGCAGAAATGCTAAGAGTCGCTTCATGTTGATCAAGATCCAGGGGATTTTGCGTGAAGTAACGAAACTCACTACTGACAAAGCCGCTGATATCGACAGCCAGGGCAGATGTGGACACAAAAAATAACAGGTGGAACAGTCCGGTTCTCATATGCTGATTGAAGTGAATAACACTATTGAAGTCACCGAACTTTCGGATAAATTATTATTGGGTTTCTGTCTTATCTTTATGAAGGATGGGTTGCACTAGCGCGCTTTTTTCAGCGTGTTCTTGTCAAAATCACGGTCAGTGAATTCGTTTTTGTGTTTGTAATTACTCCAATCCAGCGTTGTCTCCTTACCATTCTGATTATTCACCATATGCATGCTGTCCGGTCGCCAATAGCTATCCAGGTATTTTTTATAATCGAGATGTGTCAGTGTCTTTAGTAGAGAATCTTTACGATCGTAAAATTCTACTTTGAGGGGCTGATACATTTCTTTGTCCATCCAGATGATTTGGCGCGTGTATCCGGAGTTTTCATAAGCTGGGTATAATTCAATCACGTAAACATCGCGGCCATCAAGGATCTCATCGCGAAGCCATTTGTATGTGTATTTTTCAACTTCATAGGAAGTAAGATCTTCATAGGCAAATTCACTGCCCATAAAAGGTCCTGATTTATTCGATGAAGAAATCCGCTTCACCCGTTTTAAAGCGGGCAAGTACAGCCATTGCTCGTCTGCCTCGAGTGAGTGTGTATAACTCAGAAAAGCCGTGCCTTTTACATCTTTGGGTGTATCAAAAATAGAAAGACTTTTATCACCATCTGCTTCAACTTCTTTGGATTTCATCTCTAATTTACGGATACTTTCCTGACCCTGTCTGTTACGAAGTGTCATCGTCATTTCTGCATACTGGTCAATCCAGCCTGTGTTGCGTTTATCAGTCTCAATGGCGAGCGCTAATCCCTTTTCTTCCGGGGTTTCCGCGCTGAGGTTAAGAGGAATTAGCGTAATCAAACAAATCAGAATATTAATTAATTTCATTGTATTTACCTTCTAATTTAATAAGTAATGGGGGTAAAAAGAAAAAGTCCGCTAGCAGGGCAAGCGTAATTATTACGGCAGTCAGTAGTCCCATGTCGGAATTGAGCGCAAAACTGGAGGTTGATATCACCAGAAATCCTGCAGCTAAAATTAGCGATGTTATTAACAGTGCACGTCCCACCGTTCTAAAGGCGTAGACGACAGCATCTTCCGCACTCATATTATTTTCACGTCTTGCGCGGAGATACTTACTCAGAAAATGCACCGTATCATCGATGACGATACCCATCGTCATGGTGGTTACCACCGAAAGGCCCAAACCAACCTCGCCTACAAACAATCCCCATAATCCAAATCCCATAGCCACTGGGACAAGATTGGGCAGTAGACTGACAAGACCGATTTTAACCGAGCGTAAGGCAAATATCAGAATTATTGATATCATTACCAGGGCCATCGTCGTGCCCATCAGCATGCTACGAATATTACGCTGGCCTAGCGAGGCGAACATTACAGAGATACTGCTGCCCACGGTCGGCTCGATAAAGGAAGTGTTCTCCGCCAACCAAAGTTCAGCGCGTCTATTTAAATCCAATAATCGAATGCTGGACGTTTTTTCCAGTGTGACTATTAATCGGGTCGATGATTTATCTATATTAATCTGATTGTTTAAATCCAGGCCGTAGGGAAGCGACATTTCGTATAACAATAAATATTGCGCGGACAGCTCCCTGTTCTCGGGAAGTGAGTACATGGCGTCATCATCACCATGCATATTTCTATTTAATCGCTTGAAAATGTCCGTAACGCTATTGACGTGTACTGTTTCTGCTTGTTCACGAAACCAGTTACTGAATGTTTCCACTTCCTGCAGGAACATTGGGTCGTTTATACCTCCAGGTGAATTGGCTTCCAATGTATATTCGAGCGTGGCTATACCACTGAGATTATCTGAAACATGATCAGTGTCGCTTCTGAATTTTATGGATTCATGAAAGTAATCGACAAAGACATCATCCAGTTTATTCATGGGAATAAGCAAAATCAGCACACAAATCAGGCCTAGCATGCCCCAGAATAAAGGCTTGTAATTGGCAACGACAAATTGGCCAAGTCGCTCCATCGCATTGTCGCGTTTGCTTTCTGTGTGTTTGTTTTTTATAGGTAGCCACAACATCATGATCGGCAGGAAGGTGACAGACAAAATTAGCGACGAGACCACGCCGAAGGCGACAAAATTGCCGAGATCGTGAAAGGGAGGCACATCAGAAAAGTTCATGGAGAGAAATCCCAGGGTCGTTGTCATGCTCGCCAGGAAGACCGGTTGTATATTTACTCGTAAACTTTCACTTATGGCGGCCTTTTTATCCAGGCCACCGTAGATAGCTTGTCGAAAACTCGCGAGGATATGAACACAATTGGCTATGGCAACAGTCATTATTACCGTCGGTGCAATGGAGGACGGTGGGGAAATGGGAATACCAAGATAGCCACCGAGACCCAGGCTAGTACCAACAGACAGGACAATGACAACGATAGTCGCGAAGGTTCCGCTTATTCCGCCCACCAGAATGGCCAGTATCAGGAACATAAGGCCAAAGCTAAACGGAATTAGCGTGGTGATGTCCTTATATGAGGCCTCGGCCATACTGCGATTTATCATTTCTGCGCCAGTGAGGTAAATCTCGATATCTGGATGCGCGAGAGTGATTTGCTCTATCAAGTCGCGAACGTAGCCAATGACTGCGGGAGACTCTGAGGCTTCTTCAAGACCGGGTAGGTCCACGGTAATATTTATAGCGGTGATATGTGCTGACGGTGAGATTAATCGGTGCACCAGGAGGGGTTCGGATAATGCTTCAGTCTTGATTCTTCGAAGCTCATCATCACTTAGATCTTTTGCGTTCTTAACCAGATCCTCAACCGTCAGGTCATCTTCTTCTGCCCTGGTAAATTGGAAATTTGTTATCGAGTCGACCCGTGTGGAATAGGGTACCTGCCAGGCCTGTTCGGTGAACTGCTCGATAACAGCGAGCGTTTCACGTGTGAACACATCACCATCTGCTGGCTGCAGCGCCACGAACACATTGTTATTGGGGCTGAAGGTGTTTTCCATCGCCTCGTAAGCCAGTAACTCGGGATTTTCCTTGCTAAAGAAGATTTGATAGTCATTGGTTAAGTAGAGGTTTTTTGCTCCAAAGCTGGAAATAGCCACTAAAACCAAAAGAATTGGCAGCAAGCCATATCGGTATTTGATTACCGAGGTGCTGAAGAAGTTTTCGAATTTTTCCATAAATACAGGTATGACTAATTAGTGAATATATTTAGTAATATTTACAAATTCGATGGTAATCATCGCTTGAGTAAACCATTGAGCAAAAGCTCAGCCACTGAGTTCGCCCGCCTTTCAAACACTTCATAAGAAAACAGCGTCATAAACATGGGTACCTCAAATACCACCATGGCGGCATGCAGTCCTTCAGCGGCCGTGATTACATCGTCTATTTCAAACTCCCCGCTTTGATTGCCAAAAGCCAGGATCTCTGCTAATAAGGATTGCTGTAACTCAATTTTTCTGTGCACCAACTCAGGATGGTCGCTGGCGATATGGACAACCAGCTCTCCTATACGATTTTCTTTGGAAAACATTTCAAAACAATGAGTTAATGAAGTTTTTATATACGTTTTGAGGCGCTCTTCAGCATTTAGACGAGGTTGCCGTATGGCTGTTCGTAGAAGATCGATACGCTCGTTAGTGAAACGCTCGCAACAGGCTGCAGCAATTTGCTGTTTGTTCTTAAAATAGCGATAGAGATTAGCCGCAGACATGTCCGTGTCCTGGGCTATTTCCACCATGGTGGTTTTGTTATAGCCATATTGGCCAAAACGTACCATGGCGGCATTCAAAATCTGCTCTTTAACGGGTATTGAATGGTCTTCTTGCTGGGGCTTCGTCATTGTCGAATTAAAGCATGTGAATAATGAATAATCAATTAAATATTCACAAATCGACTGCCAAGTTGCGCCAAGGTGTTAATGCAGGAGGTCAATTGACGAGCTTAAAACTTTTGGAAACAGTAGTTTTGGGCCATGTAATGACGGATTTCATCCAATTTGTAGAGATTTTGCTGAGTGCGGTAATCTTCATAATAACCGCGGCCCGCAACGAGACCGAAATAGTAATAGCCAATATTGGTAACGCTACCGATGGCGGTGGCAATAGTGCCAGTTTTTGTATTGAACAGCGGAGAACGACGGTGTTGAGTACCGGGCTCTAATTGCGACGCCAGGGTGTAAAGCTGATGACAGGTCAACGACGCATAATCCATAGCCTCCTCGTCCTCTGCGGCAAGGTAAGGCCCGAAGGTCGTCATTAGAAGGACCGAAATAAGTAATGCCAGGTTTTTATTCATCGTTATCGTGATCTGCTTTGCTTCTCCCATTATCGACTGAAGACTCAAAAAGCTTAAGAATCTATTGAAATCAGTCTCTTTTATCCCCATATTGCAGGGACACTTCGCCTAATACAGGAAGGCATTTTAATGGAACATCTGAGCAAATTTCTTCGACCAGTAGCCATCGCGCTGCTGGCTTATTTTCTGATTATCCTGTTGTTGGCATTCATTCTGGATAGTGAGCCCGACAGCTTTGATGTTACTGCCAGTGCCCGTAGCTCTTCAGTCTCTGATAGTGAAATTGTCACAGGCTATGTGTCAACAGCAGCCTTGATAAAAGTGATGCAAACGGTCCTCAATAAACGCGGTGGGTATTTGACTAACGACATCATGCCCCCGGGCGTGTTTATGGATAACGTTCCCAATTGGGAGTTTGGGGTTATCACACAGGTGCGTGACATCGCACGTGCTTTTCGCAATGACTTTTCCCGTTCGCAAACACAATCAGTTGAAGATGCGGATCTGGTGATCGCTGATCCTCAATTTCATTTTGACACCGACTCCTGGATATTGCCGGCGACGGAAAGCGAGTATGAGGTTGGTATCGACGCACTCGAAAGATATCTTGCCAGACTTGGCGATGAGGATGCACAAGATGCTCAGTTCTTTGCCAGGGCTGACAATCTACGTGACTGGTTGGCCATACTTGAGAAACGCCTGGGTTCTTTAGCGCAAAGATTGAGCGCCAGTGTGGGACAAAACAGAGTCAATATCGATTTGCAGGGAGATAGTGCAGCAGAGCAGTCAACCACTACGCCACAAAACATGCAGGTCAAAACCCCCTGGCTGGAGGTTGATGACGTTTTCTACGAAACTCGTGGTTCGGCCTGGGCGCTGATTCATTTCCTCAAGGCCAT
>JBLIML010000092.1:0-14330 GCA_047638675.1 Planctomycetota bacterium
TATCTCTTTTTCGCATGTTGTGTAATTTCTCCGTGATCCTTTTCAAAATCAACATCATAAACGCCTGGGTCATATCCGCCAAAAAATAACCGGCCAGTTGGTGATTAATTGGCCGTTTATCCCAAATTTATTTCTTAGCTTGGGCTTCACTAAACTATTGTAACTACTACTAAATATATTTAGTGCATTTTGTTACCCAAATCACCGGCCAACGCCATTCACATTGCCTCGGTATATAGGCAAGAAGCATTTTATTAAGGATAGTTGATCTACTCGGGTTCAGCTATGTTGAACAAGATTTCTTTTAATGTGGCTTTTCCTTAATTGTTGGTGAACAATCGAGGACAAGGTGTGGCAGGGTAGCGCTTGAAACACGGCGTTCTTGTCTCATCGCTCATAGTTGTCAGTCCAATTAGTCTGTATCAACTCATTATTTCTTAACTGTGAATCAGGCGGCGATTCGCGTTCATTGAAGGGCTCGGGTTAAAAAGTGTTTGACACGGGTTCTTATATACATAACCATAATGTTATGGAACAAGTTAGTTATGGAAATTCATCTTCAAATTTAGACGCCATTTTTGCGGCGCTTGCTGACCCGACGCGACGGGCAATACTGTCGCGGCTTGTGGAGGGTGAAGCCTCGGTAAATGAGATTGCTGCGCCTTTTAAAATGAGCCAGCCCGCTGTCTCAAGGCACCTGAAAGTGCTTGAACGGGCAGGGTTAATTGAGCGAGACGTTGACGAGCAACGTCGCCCGGCGAGATTGAGGGCTGAAAACATGGCGCTGGCTGTCGACTGGCTGACTGAATTTGAAGCTTTCTGGGGGACGAGATTTGGGCAACTGGATGAGGTCCTCATCACTATGAAACAAGCCCAACTGAAGGACAAAGATAATGAGTGATTTACCGGAATATAAATTGGGACGAATCTTTAACGCACCACGCGATTTGGTGTGGCGAGCATGGACCGATCCTGAATTATTGCACCGCTGGTATGGCCCCGGTGCAGAGACGATCATCCATAAATTTGATTTAGAGCCTGGTGGGATGTGGCTCAACGAGATGAAGTGGGGCGACAAGTCACATTTTCAGAAAGTGGTTTTTCAGGAAGTCTCGCCACCAGAAAAGATGGTTTGGCATCATTATTCTTCTACAGATGCTGAATGGGAGAGCAGTCCCAATCCGATGATGGCGGATTGGCTCCGGCTTCTTTTGACGACGGTTCTCATTGAGGACATGGGCGAGAAAACGAATGTGAAACTCTCGCAACTACCTATGGAGGCCACCGACGCCGAGATAGCCTGCTTCGCCAGGGCGATGGCGGGTATGGATAAAGGTTGGGGTAGCGGATACACCATTATGAATGAGTTGTTTGTGGAGTTGCAGGCCTAGGGGCATGTGATGAAACCAACGAATAGCTCATATGAGATCAGTGATCTGACAACACTCAAACCGTCCTTGCCATCAAGATCTTACTATTGTGCTGATGTTTATGCGGCCGAGTTGGAAAATATATGGTACAGGCAATGGGTGTGTGTTTGTCGAAGTGACGTCCTGGTAAAGCCGGGTGAGTATCGTGTTTTTCAGCTAGGTACGCAGAGTATTATCGTTGTTAGGGACAAACACAAAGCTTTGCACGCCTTTCATAACACCTGCGCCCACCGCGGTTCAATATTATGTGAAAATGAATCAGGTCAATTTCGTGCTAATCGGCTCACCTGTCCTTATCATCGTTGGTCTTATGACCTGAGCGGTAAGTTGATTGGGGTACCCTATCTAGAGACTCAAGGATCAGAAAAACATATCAGCCTTTATAATGTCGCGTTACAGGAATACTTTGGTAATGTTTATATAAATCTCGATGCCAATACCCCTTTCACTCTAAGTGACAATGCCGATGATAAGCTTGAGGTGTTGGAAAATTGGCCTCTTTCGGATTTGCTTACCGTGCATACCCATGAATACAAACTGGCCTGCAACTGGAAAATATTTTGGGAAAATTTTGTTGAGTGTTATCACTGTCCGGGGATTCACCCTGATTTATGTAGTATGATCCCGCTCTATAAACAGAGCTATGCCTGGTCAACGGAGAAATTGGCGGAGGCGGGTCTACAACATGGCCTGGCAACCGGTGTTGAATCATGGACAAGCGATGGTAAGCCCTGCGGACCAACATTTGCGACCTTGACCGAAGCAGAACTGGGTCAAGGACATGTTTTTTTGAGCTTGCTACCGACGATGTTTATAGTTGCTCATCGAGATTATGTTCGGCAAGTATCTATAATGCCGCTATCCGCCGAACAAATTGGCGTACGTACGGAATGGTTATTTAGTGAGGAAGCTATTGCTGCTCCAGGCTTTGACAAAAAAACTGCCGTTGATTTCGTCATGCAGGTCTTAGAAGAAGATGCGAGGGTTTGTGAGTTAAATCAAAAAGGACTGAAAGCATTAGCACACAAACAAGGGAGATTAGTACCTCAGGAGAAAGATGTATTCTTATTTCATCAATGGTACAGGAAGGCAATGGAGATGTGATAATAGTCGGGGATTAAAAGCAGAGAACAACCTGTTTTTCCGGATTGAATAAAAAGGCATTTCAACAAAGTATCATTTAATGAATGGCGTGTTACACCGTTGCTTATTAATTGAATGGCGTGTCGCCGAGTATGCGCAGTCTACTAATGAAGAGGGTAAGCTCAATGTCAAAACATGATTCGAATGAGGACCTTGTTTCAGTTGTAGAGCGTAATCCACGGAGTAAATTCCCAACATCAATACTTTTTGTGTTTTGCGCTATTTTTTTATTATTAAGTTACTTTTATAAGAAAAATACTGAAGTCGATACTGTTGCACAAGCGACATATTCTAGTAGTGAAAAGTTGATCGATGCGCCTGATGTGTTTGATATTCATCATCTCATTTCCAACGGCAGGGTCGATGAGTTTAAACAGAAAATTTTATCAGTAGATAGAGAGGCTATAAATGAAGTTGTTGGCGGGATGACTCCAATAATGCTAGCGGCTTCTGCGGGGAATATTGAGATTATTGATCTACTGTTCACGCAAGGTGCTGATCCGAACATACGTGGTTCAGCAGAGCGAACCGCTCTTCAATACGCAACTGAAAGAAATCATATCGATGCTGCCAAACGACTGTTGGCTTATGGCGCGGATATTGACGCCTATGATAATGGAGGGCTTACACCACTGATAATGGCCTCCAATCGTGGCTACACTGAACTTGGTTTGTGGTATATCGACAAAGGTGCAAATGTGAATAATCAACATAACGAAGGTTGGACAGCATTGATTGATGCAGCAGTACGCGATGATGCCGTTCTCGTGGAGGCATTACTCGCCGCCGGTGCGGACAAAAATCTTGCCACTAATAAAGGATTGAAAGCCATTGACTATGCCAGGCAGTACGGTCACAAAACCATGGTGAACATTCTTAGCAAGTAAGTTCGTATAGTTGCCCCCTGGGCTAGAAGTTCAGTGAGCAAGACCTTTAGCTTGGTGCCTGGGTGCATTTTATTTGGGAACCGAATGGCTTATCAGCGATCTGTAAGCTGTTAGGGCCTAAATCAGTGAATGTTGACCTCTTCCTACATAATATTCTTGCCTAAAGTCCGTGATAGCTTTGCCGATAAAGTGCTGACTTCCTCGAACTTTAATAACAATGAAAAACAAACGAAATTATTATCGCATGTTGCACGTTCAACTCGATGCACCGAAGGAGATCATTCAGTCCAGCTACCGGACTTTAATGCAAAAACTCAAGGCGCATCCAGATTTAGGTGGCGAGGAGTGGAATGCTGCTTTCATCAACGAAGCCTATGATGTGTTGATGGACGCAAAAAAACGCGAAGAATACAATAAAAGTTTGTTTCAGGAAAAAAATCATACCACACTTGGCAAGCAACATCACAAACAGCGTCAGGACTCTCAGCGAAAGGAAACTGTCGCTGGGAAAACTACTGTGGAGCAAGCTTATGACGACTGGAAACCCTTCCAGGCGACAGTGATTGATAAAATATAATTAGTCTCCAGCGATTGGTCATATACCGCAGAAAATTGAAAAAATAAGCCCGAGTAGTAATAATTGACCCCTTTTGAGCGACTGGGTCAGGGTCGTCGGCTAAATTTTCAGATGAGAGCAGAGGCTAAAACACATTGTCTTGGACACGCTGATCGCTGGATATTTATGATCACTATGTGTATCCCTGAGTTAGTTGCCGTTTAGCGATCTAAATGGCGAAAAAAGTGGATCTAGCTAATGAGTATTTGCCGGGCAAAGCAGGTCATTTTAATGCCTTCCAAATAGTCTCCACTTCTTTCCGCATAGACCGATTTTATCGAGATTTATTTTTGCCGTAAAAGACAAAATTCTGAAGACAACTTAGCTTATCGAACAATGTAGTCAAAATTGTGATATTTTCTATGTGACCAGCAACAGGAGAGGGTAGCAATGAAAATAGGCGCGGTATTTCCCCAAACAGAAATTGAATCGGACCCCGTTATAATCAGGGATTTTGCCCAGAGTGTTGAAGGTTTGGGTTTTGATCATTTGGTTGCCTACGACCATGTTGTTGGTAAAAATACCACGAATGTTCCTGACTGGAATATGCCTTATAGTCATAAGAGCAGTTTTCAGGAACCCATGATGTTATTCAGTTTCCTCGCTGGCGTGACGTCTGCTCTTGCTTTTATGCCAGGCGTTATCATTCTCCCGCAAAGACAAACAACCCTCTTTGCCAAGCAAGCGGCGAACCTGGATATTTATTGCTCAGGTCGACTTCGTCTGGGCATGGGTATAGGTTGGAACAAAGTTGAGTATGATGCTTTAAATGAAAAATTTTCCAATCGCGCTAAAAGAATGGAGGAACAGATTGAATTCTTGCGGCATTGCTGGACAGAAGAAACGTTCATTTACAAAAAGGACTTTCACAATATGGATGATGGTGGCATTCGACCTCTACCTTTACAGCAGCCGATTCCAATCTGGATTGGTGGCTATTCTGAAGCGGCGATGAAACGTGCAGCTCGAATCGGTGATGGCTGGTTGCCTTATGCATTACCTGGGGAAAATGCAGAGTCCACCATGGCCTTATTCAAAGATATGTTGAACGATGAGGGACGGGATCCCGCCAGCGTGCCGGTAGAGAACATCATTTTTATGGGCAGTGCGCTTGGCGATCCTGTTAGACCGGTTGCCATGGCAGTAGAAGAAGCCCTCCAGTGGAAATCAGCAGGTGCAGCCGGCGTGTCTTTCGATACGATGTCTTCAAATTTTGTAAATATGGATGAACATATTGCGGCGCTTGAACAATTTATAAAGGCTGTTAAAGACTAAGTACTTTTTTTGAGTTATTTTTTCTGGATGGGAAAGTAGATATCGGTTTCCTATTCTTCTGGTGGCAGTGTGTCGGGATAGGAAAGATAGTGCTTGTAAGCAGGCGATTCTTTCAAGATATGATCCGATAGAAGTATCTACGAGCGGATAATAATTCGCAACACTACAATAAAGCTTTAACCCGCTCGTTAAATATCCTAGCATACGAACATCTTATTTTAAGGAGTAGCTTATGTCCGCCTCAGATGTCTGGTGTCATAGCGGGAGTATTGAGATCCAGTGTGATGCCATGACCGCCGTCGAGTATGTTGCTGATGGAATAAAGCAAGGAGAATGGGCGCTTGGGAGCATTGATCGAAAAGAAATTGGTGACGGTCTTTTTGAAGGCACTTCAATGTTCGGTGCCGGAACAGAATACATCCGCATTCGCGTCGATCGCGATAATCTCATGGTGTACTACGACGTAGGACATAGCCTCGATGACTTGCGTACCTTAAATGTCATTCGGGTTGTCCCTGGACCTACTCTGGGCGGTCAAATTGATAATTGTGTCGTAACGCTTTTGTCGTGGCGTCCACAAGGTACGCCTGACGAGGCATGGGTGCGCAATTGCGTCTCCCATGAAACCGAAATGTACATTATCAAAGCACGTCTGGAATCAAGATAAATCACACAAATTGAACACTTCGTCCGTCCAGTGAAAATCATGTGGAGTTGCGAAGAAGATATTCATCATAATTATATGTCTGCGATTCCGGAAGCTTATCAGAGCCCGTAGTCCATTCATCCCAGGTAGAAATTCCGCACATATGATTCTAAAGAAGCTTAGGGCAGGCCAGGTGGACTATGAAAAAGGGGCTGGCGTGATTTAATTAAATCGGCCAACCCTTTTTTGGTTGTCAAAGCGACATTGAATATTATGAGTTTGCTTTGGTATGCAGTTTTGTCAGCTTTTCATTATCAATGCTCTTCACAGCGTTATTTAGTGCCAGGGCAGTACACTTTTTATATTCCTTCTTAATTTTTGAAGCTGCGATCCTCGACCCAATGACGTGCGTGTCTTTTTCGCCGCAGACTTTACCGACATTACTCTTAAGTCTTTGATAAAGAGTGACCACGCCTTCATCCTGAGACAGATCCAAATCGGGAAAAGTGATTTTCATGCTCTCGACTTCTGCTTTATCTTTGTTAACAACTGCAAAGGCAAAACCAGGGATGCTTAATACTAGGCACAGAAAAGGTGTCAGTAATTGTTTATGGTTAAATCTATTTTTCATAATATTTTTCCTCTATAAGTTTTATAAATAAAATCAGCAAGTGATATACACAGGTGTAGTCTAGCTGCATTATTCAAATGATTTATTCAAAACAGGATAGGGCGAACGAAATAAACGACGAGATGAAAGATAAATTGATTTGTAGCTAAAAAAATAGAATGAAAAGGCCAAGGGTTAATGTAGCGTCTTACTCGCCTGCGCCAGTACGACGTGAATTAAATCTTCCTGTGATACGTATAGTAGAGACAGTCCGACATGTAAAAGCGAAAACAAGCAAGTCAGATTGGTGTCTGCCTGGAGGATCAGAAGATTAAGTGATACTTGCAGGGAAACTCACAGAATAAAAGTCAAATCAAACCCGGTGGACACAGCCGTTACCAGAATTAGAGCTCGGGCCATTGTTTTCTGATTGTTTTCCAGTTTATCCATTCGGGTTTTCATGGATTTAAACTGCTTACCGACATTATCAATAGATTTTTCTGCAATCTCCACACTCCTGGAAGCGGCAGCAGTCGCTATTGATGTTGTCGCTGTGACTAAGGATAATTTACTAAATGCTGATATGAAGTCTCTTCTATGCATGATGTATCCCTCTATTGAGGTTTGAGATAGGTCAATTATAGCAGTCCGACACAATTGCCTACTAAAATTATATAAGAGACAGAGCCGGGGTATTAACTTTCCCCGGCCCTGTTACTGGAGGCGGGTTTACCTGAGCGTAATTTGCCTCATATTGTATTGTCCGGTTATCTCGCGCATACCGGGGTAGTTCTTCTGGGCATATTCAGTCGTTTCCTTGATGCGCTTCTCTCCCCATTTTTTCATGAAGACATCATGTTTGTTCTTCGATGGCCCAAGATCACTTGTATCCTTGAGTTTAACGACCAGTAATAGATTGAAGTCGCCACTTTGAGGGAGATCACTTCGAAACATTTTGTAGTCCTCAATTTGCCCGAGTTCCATTGCAACTTTATTGCCGGCTACCCAGGTATTCTTTAATCCTTCAAGATAGGCATCATCCATGTTTGCATTCACCCGAATAGTTGTCATTGACCACACCGCAGCGCTAGCCTCGTAGTCTTTATAAGGTGTGAGATCGGCGTTAGCTGCTAAGGAAATTAAAAGCAGTGATAGTGATGTTATTATTTTGCAAAGCACTGTGTTTCTCCCAATATTTTTGAAATTAACTTTTTATCAGATCGACATTTGCCCCAGAGGGGGAAAGAATTCGATTCCTGATTGTATTAAGCATCAGATTCAGCCGCGATACAGTAAATCTGAGACGAAGCGAGAGAAGTGAGCGATAGATGGAAAAGGCGTAATTTTTACGAATTTTTGGCAGGATCGGTGGCAGCAGTTTATACAAAAGGCCATTTATCTGGATTATTTGTAAACCAAAGCCTGATTTCCACCACTAATACTATAAAAAGGCTGATGCATACTTGGAAGATGAAATTGACACGGTTTTGGTTAAACGATTTCAGCGCGGTGATATCGCTGCATTTGAAAAATTTATTCAGAGAAATCAGGACCGTTTGCATCGATTAGCTAACGTTTATTTGTACGAAAATTCGTATTGCGATGATGCAGTGCAAGAAGTGTTCATCAGAGCCTATACAGGGTTGCCACGATTTCAGTTTTGGAGCAAGCCATTTAGCTGGTTATACAGAACTTTAAAAAATGTATGTTCTGAAATAAACAAAAAGCAAAGACCTACGGTCGAAAAAGTGGATTACGAAAATCATTATTATGATGAATCAATCCGTCTGGAGCATAAAGAAGAACTGGGAAAAGTATTCAATATGTTAACTGATTTATCCAGAGGTGAGAGAGACGTGGTGTTATTGAGAGTGTTTGAAGAATTTAATGAAAAAGAGACGGCCACTATATTGGGTGTAAAAAACGGTACGGTAAAATCTCTTTTGCACAGAGGTTTAAAAAAATTGAAGTCACGACATGGTGCTGTTATTGAAGAATGAAAACTAGCAATGACAATCCAGTACTGAAAGAAGGCCTGAGGCAAGCTTACCGATCGGGAACCGTTTCACCCTATCTGGCAAAGCGCGTCATTTCGAGGCTTGAAACGAAAATTCCGTGGACAGTACCCTGGTTAAAAATGGCGGGTGGACTGATTTGTGCGACAGTCATATTTTCATTTATGAGTGTATATAACGATTCCAAACCTGTAATCTCGACCACGATAGCGTCACCGATATCAATGTCTTTGCATATTCCATCAATTGAAAGGCAGGCGAATTCCCATTCGAGTATGAAAATACCCAGTTTGTCTTCACTGAGAAATGTTCCAAAATTAAATCGCGTTCACACACCCGTAATATCTATTGATATTCCAGGTGACTTTTGTACCTATAAACAAAAAGGAGAAATGTTATGTTAAGTAATCACATCCGTGGCAAAAAAACCATCCTTAGCTTTTTCTTTATCGCAGTCCTGAGTACCTCAACGGTCGTTAGAGCCGAAGATGAATTCCAGGCCATGTCCAACATGGTCAATTTAATGGATAGTTTTTTCGGCTTGATGAATTCCGTTTACGATATGAATGCGGATAATGAAAAAGCCGCTTTGCTTCAAATGCACGCGATAGAGGAAATATACAAAGACCAGGGAAGACATAAAGATGCTGTTGCCGTCTATGAAAATGTATTGAAGAAAAGCAATAACTCTACCATCAGAAATATTGCCTACAGTAGAATGGCCGATGTGCTGAAAGAATCAGGTTATCTTGAAGGATCTATCAAGGTTTTGAATAATGCACTGGCGGAGACCCTGAAAAAAACAAATTGATTAAGTGATTTAGGATATGAAAGAAAAAATGAATCTTCAACAAAATATGTGGAAAAAACAAGAATGGCAAACTAACAAAAACCGTCATTCCCGCATGCTTTTGGCGGAAATCCAACCTCCGTCCTTCCCGCATGCTTTTGGCGGGAATCCAACCTCCGTCCTTCCCGCATGCTGTTGGCGGAAATCCAATCTCCGTCCTTCCCGCATACTTTTGGCGGGAATCCAACCTCCGTCATTCCCGCATACTTTTGGCGGGAATCCAACCTCCGTCATTCCCGCATACTTTTGGCGAGAATCCAACCTCCGTCATTCCCGCATGCTTTTGGCGGGAATCCAGTAAGACAATTTACTAAGCTACTTTACAATGTGCCGTTCAAAAGATCGACAACGGTATATTATGATGGTCTACGACACATCATCCCATATTATTCTTGGTTGACTATAAGTAAACCATTGATAGAACAGATTGTTCACTGGATTTGCATCTTTAACTCCGTAAACGGTGCTTCCATGCACCACTTCTCCGCCAAACGCATGCGGGAATGGCAGAGATATTATTTTTTCATCCTCAAGACGACTGTTGTGTTTTCACCCGCAAATTCTGTGGAAGAACCGAAAAATATAACATAGTACATTAGGGCAAAAAATTAAATGGCACAGCGCCCACATGGACTAAAATAACATATGATTGATGTCTTAACGCTGTGTTTTCACTGGTTTCTCAAAACAGAGAGATGCAAGTAATATTACGGTTCAGTGTTTTCTAACTAGAATCGATGGGTCCATACCAGTCGGGTAAGAAAATCAGTTTCAGTACTTTTATATGAACCATTTTCTCCAGCCCAGTCATGGTTAATAGTCATGGTCAATTCATTCCCGGGGACGATAATCCAGCGCAGTTGGCTCTGCAAAGTCATAAAATGTGTTTCTGATTCCTGTTGCACATAGTTAGTCCAGGACAAGGTGGGCGTTAAATTGATATTAAAGCGCACACGATTGATCTCAAATTCAAACCGACCCTGCGGTAAATCGACATCAAAGACCTGGTGTTCGAGTGTGATGTAAAAATGTGGTGTAGGTCGCCACAGCAACAATGCCTTCACATCGGTTTTACTGCCGTCATAAAACTCGCCGAGCTTATAGGTAACTTCCATCGCAAGGGGTCGGTGAGTACCCGTAGTAACCTGTCCCCAGACAGTATAGAAATCGTAATCGCCTGTGGGAATAATGACACCAGGTTGAATTTCAAAAGGTGAAAACAGTGTTTCGTGCTCCCAGTTTCCCCAAAGTTGAATGTTATCACCACCATGACTTTCCAGATCGAAGAAGCGTAAAAATACATTGGCGCTCTCCAGCTCATTATCAATTGTCGTTGTGAATGATGTTTGAAATCCCCAGTCTATGGTCCTGATCAAGGGGCTATCATCGGGTCTTGTCCTGAAACGTAAATCACCTGTGTATTGTCTAATACCTGAACGATTGACAAAACCAAGTGAGGGCTTAAAGTTTGCCTGAATTTCCTGATAACTGGCTCTCGCATTCCAGCGATCATTCGGGAAGTCCAATGTCAGACCATAGGCCACCTCATCGTTATTAATGTCCTCGCTGAAAGATTTCATGAAATATGCATCCGCCACAAGCACCTGCGAACCGAAGAGATTGCTGTTACGGTAGCGATAATCAATACCAGCGAGACCGTTATCATCCACAGACGTGGGGTTACCGTAAGTCATCATCGCACCAATCCTGGATTCCTCCTGGATATCCTTTGCCACTCTGGCGACCGACAGGTTTTTTGATCCGATCCCCTGGCCAGAGCCCATTTGAGTATTGAGAAGGCCCACAGTATAAGACCCAACACGACCACTTAGTTTAGTGCCGACATCCAAATCAAGAGCCTCCGGATTCTCGACATCGAAAGGCAGTCCAATGCGCCGGGAGAAAAATGGAATACCGTTAGCTTCACTTAAACCACCGAACTGGAAGATATCTGCATCACGTACAAAGAAATCCCGCTGCTCCGGAAAGAACAGATCAAAGCGAGTGAGGTTGGTTTTGATTTCATCGACGGTCGCATTGGAAAAATCGGGATTGACTATTAGCGAGCCGTTCAAAGAAGGTTTGATCTTGTATATGATTTCTGCGCCGGGTTTAACTGTAAAATCCTTATCATCACTATTGAAACGTCGTCTGTAGCGACTAGCCAATTGTGGTTTTATATCCAGTCCCTTGCCTTGATTCAAATTCTCGAGTCCTTTTAAGTCACCATATTTATTTACGTTTACCAAATCACTATTTTGATCATAATTAGCCCAATAGGCGAATTCATTTCGTCGTCTGATATAACGCTCAAGTTCCAGTCCCCAGGCTGGCGCGTTGGCGTCTAACGACAGTGTTTTAAAGGGGATGGCGAACTCCGCTATCCAACCCTTGTCGTCACGACTAGTCGCACCGTACCAGATGCCATCCCATTCAAGACGAAACACGCTGTTATCTTCTAATCGTGCATCGGATTTTGTCCCGTTGGCATTCATGTAAAAAATGAAGGCATTTCGGCGGTCAAGAAGTGAATCGATAGCGACAGTAAAAATATCATCGCCGATCATTTCCTCATTTTCCCGCAATTCCCTGGCGACAATTGCATCGGGATCTCTATCGTGCATGCGCACACCGATATAGAGCATATCCGAGTCGTAGATCAAATAAGCTTCTGTTTCCTCGCTTGCTTTTGCGCCTTCAACCGGAACACGTTGGTAAAACTCCGTGACTACTATCGCGTCTTTCCAGGCTTCATCATCGAGCACGCCATCAATTACGGGCGCTTTATCTGTCGTGTGGATAGTGATTTGGGGTTCATTGGCAAGGACGGAAGCCGATAGTCCAATAAAGGTAAGTGCATATAGAAATTTAAACAGCTGGGTAAATAACCAGCATTTAGGCTTGAGTGAATAAAAATAAAGCCTTAGTTCAACGACAATAAAAGTGCACAGATCCATCTGTGCAAGACTGCACCACAAATAGGAATTCTTCAACTAATTCACATAATTTATCCTAGTCTAAAAGGGGTATCGCGAGCTCTGCCAGGGGCCGTGTTAGTTTGCCGATGGCAACGGCGCGTTCGCTGGATGCATTACCCTCAAGACCACGTTTATAGACGCCCTGTAAAATTGCGGCAAAACGAAAAATACTAAAGGCGACATAAAAATTCCAGTTAGGGATTGCATCTATCTGCATTCGCTTACAATATTGAGCCACATAAGCTTCATCGCTGGGTATGCCTAGCGATGCTCTATCAATACCTTGCAGACCTTTAATCTCTCCGACATTAGGCATTTGTAATTGCATGCATTGATAGGCCAGATCCGCATAAGGGTGTCCCAGGGTGGAAAGTTCCCAATCGAGCAAACCGACGACACGATTTTCCGTAGGATGAAAAATCATATTATCAAGTCGGTAGTCGCCGTGTATCAAACTTACTTTTCCATCATCTTTCGGGAGTTGTTCGGGTAGCCAGATTATAAGTTTATTCATTGCATCGATGGTGTCGGTTTCCGCAGCCCTGTATTGCTGTGTCCATCGTTTGAACTGTCGCTCATAATAATTACCAGGGCGACCAAAATCGCCCAGGCCAATTGCTTCAAAATCGACGTTATGTAGACTAGTAAGAACACGATTCATCTCGGCATATATTTCGCCTCGGTCTTTCATGCTCACTTCTGGGAGGGCAGGGTCCCAAAAAATACGCCCCTCTTTGTAATCCATCACAAAAAACATGGTATCGAATATGTTTGTGTCTTCGCAAAGCAGATATGTGAGGGGGACAGGTACATCGGTGCCCGCAAGGGCATGTATTACTCGATATTCTCGGTCAACGGCATGGGCAGATTTCAATAACTCGCCCGATGGCTTCCTACGCAAAACATATTTCTTATTGCTGGTTTCGATCAGGTAGGTAGGATTGGACTGCCCATCTGAAAACTTGTTGAGCGTTGCCGGTAGGGTAAAGCCCTGAATGTGCGTTTTTAAGTAGTGGAACAGGCGTTCCTCAATGCTTGTGTCCGGTGAGGCTGACATCTTGACTATGACGAATCGCTAGAGGTAACGTTTCAATACTTGTTTCGCAAGCGACTGCATATGTACCTGGTCCGGACCGTCGAGAATGCGAGTGGTGCGTGCATAAGCGTAGGCCGCGGGTAAAAAGGTATCCTGACTGACACCCATGGCACCGTGTACCTGGATGGCCCGATCAATGACCTGCTGAGCCATAGAAGGTGCCGTTATTTTGATCATCGCAATCAAATCGCGCGCTGCTTTTTTTCCTTCCCGGTCCATTTTATCTGCAGCCTTCAGGGTGAGTAATCTGGCTTGTTCTATCTCGCAAATAGATTTGGCGATGTCTTCACGAATACTGCCCTGCTCGCTGAGTTTTTTACCAAAGGCGCTACGGGATTCAACACGAGCACACATCAATTCCACTGCGCGTTGTGCACAGCCAACCAAGCGCATGCAATGATGAATACGTCCCGGTCCCAGACGCGCCTGTGCAATCTCAAAGCCACGTCCTTCACCCAGTAATATATTTTTTGCTGGTACGCTGACATTAGTAAACTCAATTTCGGCATGACCATGGGGTGCATCGTCAGAGCCAAATACCTTGAGAGGACGAATGATGTTTACGCCTTTTGTATCCAAAGGTACCAGGATCATTGACTGTTGTTTGTGGGATTCCGCATTCACATCGGTTTTGCCCATGAGGATAAGTATTTTACACCGCGGATCCATGGCGCCTGTGGTCCACCACTTGCGACCATTAATAATGTAGTGATCCCCTTTCCGGGAGATTTCGCATTGCACGTTGGTGGCATCGGATGAGGCGACCGCGGGTTCGGTCATTGCA
>JBLIML010000093.1:0-14316 GCA_047638675.1 Planctomycetota bacterium
TTCAATTGCGGATAAACTCAAATTAAACGACAGGACCTCTCTCGCGCTAGTGACACCCTCGATATATTCCTCGCCTTATTATTCAGCTATGACCAAGCCTCTAAAAAATAACAAAAGAAATACCTGTGTGGCGGCGCGTCTTGGCAATTTCATCATATTCCTGATTTTAACCATCATTACCCTTGGTTTGTATCCACTTTTTTCTTTGTAACTCGCCAGCAAGAGACAGCCAAAAACTGGCAAAGTAGCTATGAAATATAATCCTGAGAATGATCTTTACGAAGCTATAGCAACTCCAAGCTTGAAGGCGGTGCAATCATGAACAACACAACTTTCCTTCACACCATATATGTAGACTTTGAACCACGAGCCGTCTTTGACGGCTCCATGGTGGGCTTCTTTAACGCCATGGAGAAGATTGATCCAAATTTAAATTAGTTACGATGGCCCCCTATTGTTGTTCTAAGGTCTTAAATATGGAATGAATTGTGGCGCGCTTAAACCATCATTTCTTCGCCGGAATAATGGGGACTTGTAGATAAGAAGCGGTCTCTCCCCCAGTATAGATATGGTGAGTGCCAGAATTATAGACTCCATCATAGAACTGAATATTGTGCGGCGACAGCTCTAAAACCAATCTTTCTCCTGGTTGGAAAACCATACTCGTCGGCCATATTTCCAGTTCAATTGGTACAATTTCGTCTTTGGCCAACTTTTGCTCCGCATCATGCGTGTGGAAAGGGCGGTAATCAGTGGATAAATCATCATCTAGCTTACGATGCGAGACTTTCAGACTACCTTCCGTCAACTGAAAAAACCTACCTTCATCGTCAATTAGCTTGTGTAACTTGGCGAAGACATCCATGTCGCCGGTTTCCGACGATACCCAAAGCTTCAATTTAATATGCCCAGTAATTTCGGTTGTTTCTTCAAACGGTGGGGTTATATAAGTCAGCACAGGTTGGTGCGCCATCTTGCGCGCCCAGGTATGAACACCCGCGTCAATCTCTCTATCCTGTTGCTTGCGATCGGACTTTGATTTTAACGATCCGTCATTTAGTGATCTGTCGGTGGCATTGGCGGTGCTCTCGCTTAAATACAGTTTGCGATATTCTGTGCGTGCGATAGGCCACTCATTTTCCGTGCGCCACACACCAGCTGTCTTTGAAGTAAAAGGATCAACCTGCTTTTTTTTGTCGGCTCGGATAAACATTTTGACAGGAGGTTCATCTTGTAAACCGTTGTCTTTACCTTTCAGCCAATGGTCAAAAAACTGCAAACGATCGCGCTGACCTTCTTCAGTATAAAATGCTTCTGTGTGACCGCCCACATGAATACGTAAGCGCTTATTTTCTGAAGCAACCCGATTGTAACCTTCCAGATTTCCTCGAAGGTGAAGATTCCAACCATCCCAGTTCGCGACGCTGTATACCGGGATTTTAATCTTATCGAAATCTGTCTTGCCGCGAACCTGACTCCAGTAGTCGTCATCTAAATTATTGACCATTGCTTCCCACGACAAGTGATCTTCCAAACCTTGAGTATTTGACGTACGAGTATGTTCTAACAACTGACGCCCACGAACGTGATTAACCCATCGCCCTAAAAGGCTCTGGTTGAAAATTCCTCCACGGAACACCGCATCACGGTAAAAATCAGAGAACCCTTCCCAGGGAATGCTGGCCTTGAGCGATGGCGGCTGTAGACTGGCAACAATCCATTGGTTTACCGCATAGTAAGAAACTCCGGATAAGCCTACCGAGCCATTGCTCCAAGGCTGAGCGGCAGCCCATTCAATCGCTTCGTAATAGTCCAAGCTTTCCTGTTGACCAAAAATCTTAGCTTTGCCTGGAGACTTGCCAGTGCCTCTCGAATCGACACGAATTTGTACATAGCCTTTTGGGACCCACCAGTTCGGATTCTCGGTTTCGCGATGCCCGTAGGGATTAGCGCCGTGAGGTAGATAGTCTAAATCTTTTTGGTATATGCCCATGCTCATGATAATCGGGAACTCGACGTCGGAATCCGGGCGAAATATGTCAGCCATTAGATAACTGCCATCACTTAAAGGAATACGAACATCCTTCTCTACAATAATAGAGTATTGATTTTCATCTGCAGTGGGGCCCTCGCTTGCAAAAGACGAAATGGAAATGCCCAAAACCAAAAATAGAAGCAAAAAAATAGCCGTACGTAGAATAGCTATAGGCGAGACGGGGCAATTAAAATACTGCATCTTTTAACTCCTAACAGAAAACTAAAATAATTTATGCGAAGAATGTTTGCGGGGGAAAGAATATCTGACGGGCAGAGAGCAACGCCGCCCGCCAGATATCAGAGGTAAAAAACTTACTACCAGTTATAGGTGACTGATACACCCATGGTCCGAGGTGGAGAATAAGCGACGTGACGCTGTTGCATAACGGATCGCGGCCCGATGTTTGCTATTTCGGCTTTGTCGCCCAAGTTTTTCGCCCAAAGAGAAACTTTCCAATTTTCATCCGTAGTAGTCCAAGTTGCCCGCGCATGCATCATTTCTTCGGCGAAACGAATGCCCTGGAACTCAGCTGGATCCGGATCATCGAAAATGTCGGAGCGATTTGTGTAATCTAGGCGTAGGGCTAAGGAGTTTTCACCTATTGGAATGGTGTAAATGGCCGATGTATGCATCGTCCAATCTGGCACATTGGCAATTGGGTTGCCTTGCAAATCATTACCATCGGCATCAACAAAATCACCGTATTCATGGTCGTAGTTTGCGTAGCTGCCCATCAGGGTAAAGTTCTCTGTTGCCAACCAACTGTATTCAACCTCAATACCCTTGATGGATGCTTCAGCGACATTAGCAATAATAGTAGCGCCGCTGGGCAGGTGATTCTCAACTTGAATATCCTCATAATTGGAATCAAACACTGTTACATTTAAACGCAAGCTATTATCGAGTAACTCAGTTTTAGCTCCAAGCTCAAAGGTTGCCACTGTTTCTTCGTCAAATGGCGTTCGAGCCGCCTCTAATGTGCTAGGCTCAGGGTTGAATCCCCCAGATTTGTAACCGGTAGAATAGCTAGCGTATAGCATACTACTTTCGGTGATTGCGTGAGTTAGAGAAGCTTTTCCGGTAGCTGCACTCCAGCTGTTGGTAATGCTGGTAGTAACTATCGGCTCATCAATCAGCAAACCAGCCAATGGACCGCCTGCAGTATGGAACACGTTGTATGATTTCTCGTCATCACTGTAACGACCACCGATAGCCATAGAGGTTTTCTCTCCCAAATCGAACTTCACTTCACCAAAAATGCCGTAGCTGTCGGTATCGTTGCTTTGAGAAAAGGTCTGTGAGCTGGTGTAATCAAATCCGGCCTGGCCAGCAAATCCGGAATCATCAACTGAAGTCACTCCCACGAGGATGTCCTTGGTCTCATCACGTTTGTGCTCTTCATTTAAGTAGAAGGCTCCGGCCAACCAATGGATATTGGTGTCAGTACCTGCGTTATCAAAGCGGATTTCCTGAGATAAAGTCGAAGCGTCATTCGCAGAGTTTTGCACTACGAGATCGCGCGGGGTACCAAAAAGATCAACTCTGACTTTATCCTCTGCATCACGATAGGTAGTAACTGACGTTAAGTTCACACTAGCCAAATCCCAGTGCACTTCTGCAGAAAGACCTTTAATTTTGCGTTCATAAAAAAGATCACTTGAATTTTGTATTTTCCAGGGATCGTTGGAGACTTCTGTATAGGGAGCAGCATTTGGATCAAAACGGAAGTTATCAGAAATGCTTGAATCGTAAGCTTTACGTGGGCCGGGGTTACCCCCATTCTCATCGCTCCAGTGAGCACGAATCAAAATGCTTAGTTCATCCGATGGCTCAAATAACAACTGAGCGCGTAAAGCGTTTTCTTGCCAGTCGTCTAGGTCGTCTCCGCTTAATGCGTCCTCGGTGTAACCATCACGGTCGGAAGTATGGAAGCTCAAACGCCCTGATACGTTCTCATTAACCGCGCCATTAATGTAACCATCAATGGTAGAGCTACTGTAGTCACCAACATCAACGGTAACAGACGCCAGTTTTTCATTTGTCGGTGTATTATTAAGTACATGCATCACACCTGCTGTGGCGTTACGGCCATAGGTTGTTCCTTGCGGTCCGCGAAGTATCTCTACGCGCTGCACATCAAACATAGCGGCGCTGCGCATAAAGTCACGGGAGATAGTTTCATTATCTACCATCACCATCACACCGGAATCTGATGAGGCACCTTCGGAACCAGAAGAAACACCACGAATACTGAATGTTTGCTCGCCGGGACTGGACGAGATCAAGGTAGCGCCAGGCACGAAGGCCAGCGTTTCATCGATGCTGCCGATGTTAAGATCCTTTAGAAAATTACCGCTCATTGCGCTCATAGCAACAGGAACATCCTGCAAGCTCTCTTCCACTTTTCTAGCGGTTACAACTATTTCTTCTAGAACAGCAGCATAGGCATTAGCTGTGGATGCTGCTGTTAGTACAATGATGGTAGCTAATAGTTTTTTCTTGAATACTTTTTTAGAGTGAATGCTGTTCTGCATGATGAATCTCCTGTTTTTTTATACAATGTCTATTTAATTTTAAACTTTTAGTGATTTCAGGGTGACAGCTATTCCTGAAGAAATCCTTAAACCTGGCAACGAAATACCTATAGTTTTTTGTTTATTCCTGATGCGTCGACTGGGGTAGGCTAAAAATATTTTTCAACCAAGTAGCCGATTTGGGAAGATAGTACTTTGCATTTTTACCTGCACAATGCCCGTCGTCAGGGTAAAGCCATAATTCCTGTTTAACCCCTGAAAGACTCAAGGCAAATATTTCATCCGTAGGCACGAGTTGATCTTTTGTGCCGTTAATTGTCAGAAGATGAGCCTGACCTTTTGTCTCTTTCATAAGTCCCTGTGCCCTTAGCGATAAACTGGAAACTTGCTCTGAAAGAATTTCAGTGCCGCGCTCCAAAACATCAAACTCTGTTTGTGGAATGCCGAAACCCGCGCCGACTGTACGCAACATAAATTCAGGGAGAGGCCATAGTTCACCATCACCAAAGGTAATGGGTCCAGCCACATTAACTGCTGCCTTTATATCGGGATAAGTTAAAGCGAGCTTGACGGCAAAGTGTCCGGCAAAGCTTCTTAAGAATACGGCCATTTTGTCTGAGTCAACATCTGGCCTGTGCTTGAGATATTCCACTGCGGCTTTGTATATTCGCTCAGAATTCGCATCAATCTTCCATTCACTTTCACCGGTGCCTGGCATATCCATAGCGAAGACAAGAAAGTTTTGAGCAAGCATTGCCGCCACTGTAGGCCACAACTCATTTTTCCAGGTATCGATACCTCCAGAAATAACTACCAGCGGGTAGCGCTTTTTAGGTCGGTAATCATTGGGCTTGTAAAGATTGCCGATAATTTGTTTACCTTCGAGTGGCACTCGAACCAGTTCAAAATTAATCTTTGAAAGCGTTAAAAATTGGTAATAGACTTTATTGTGCTTTTCGTAAGCCACGGCAGAGGAAGGAGAATGCAAGAAAGGATAGCGTGCGACTCCGTAATGTGCAGATGCTGATTTATACATATTAGATGCCTTTTTCTTGTCGCCTTTTGCCAAGGCCTCATCGGCTTGCATGGTCAGTTCATCTCCTCTTTTGGCCAGTTTATAAACCCAGCTATCTGTCCCCTCACCAAATAAACCGTTAGTCGTATTAATGGTGTTAACAATGAACGCTTCCTCGGCGCCACGAGCTACCCAACTCGATATTCTGCGCTCGGTATCGTGCGCTTCTCCTGAGCCCCAACCTTGATAATCTAAGCGACTATCAATTGATGCGGAGTAAGCATTAATGGAAAAAAACAGAAACAGTAAGGCATACAGTCTGTTGGGATAAGTAAAGAGGCACATAATCATAAGCTCGTCTATCAAGTGAGCACATGATCATTCCAGATGTCGCTGAAGAATTCCTGAAATTGAAGCCCTTAAACGGCTTTTGGGAAGATGACCTCAACTCGAAGCCCAGAATGCCCACGGGCATCGGCAAGATTAATTGTAGCGTTGTGTAAATGTGCAATACGATGGACGATGGATAGGCCCAATCCAACACCGGACTCAATACTATTGGCGGTTCGGAAAAACTTTTTAAATACCTTGGCTTTTAGTTCATCCGACAATCCCGGGCCATTATCGGTTACTGACAACAAGATAGTTGTCGATCTTACTTCTAATGAAATGTCTACTTTAGAGTTTGGAGGGCTATAGCGAATCGCATTATCCAATAGATTGCGTATCATGATATTGAGTGCAAATGGTTCCCCTGCAATGCTTTCCTTGTTAGGTACGGGAAAATTTAATTCTATTGATTTCTGTTCTGCTTCCTGTCGTGATTCACTGATTACGTCCAGTACGACATCGTCCAAATAAAACAATTCGACTTTTTTAAGGTGTTTGTCGGCCTCTACTCTTGCTAGTGTCAACAGCTGTGAAACCAAATACGTCGCTCGATCAACTCGGACCTCTATACGCTTAACCGCCTTAAGAGCATCCTGAGGAATATCGTACATCTGTAGAGTCTGTGCTTCTGTTTTTAACGCAGCCAAAGGCGTTCTTAGTTCATGTGCGGCATTAGCCGTGAATGCATGTTCGTTCTCAAATGCCACTTTCAACCGTTCCAACATGAGGTTTAATGAATGAACCAGTGATTCAACTTCTTGTGGCACGTCACCAATCTCTACCGTATTTAAGAACTTCGGCGTTTGTTTTTCCACTTCATAAGCCAACGCGTTGAGAGGTTTTAGACTTTGACGAACACCGAGAATAATGGCGAATAGCATGAGAGGTAAAAATGCCAAAATAGGCCATACTGTTTGGAGGATTACCGTATAAAGCAGTTTATTAAAAAACTCACTAGTTTCACCAACGGTAATCCAGATATCATCGGTTTCATTGTAGTGGCGATAGACGCGCCAGGTTTTTGATTCGTCGCTCTTGCCTAAATCGATACTCGTGACACCAGGCGAGTCAATACTTGGGAAGTAAGGAGCGCGAATTGATTTTGCGATCAATTTTCCCTGATAACTGATATTAAAAGCCATCGATATGTCGTATTCATAAGTCAGTTCTTCTTCAATACTTTTCCCGGAACCATTTGCCTCCGAATCAACAATCAAACGATGGGAAAAACCCTGGATAATCAATGCATAGTTCTTTAAATCCTGATCGTGAGATAGGCGAGATTGTTTAAGCAATGAAAAATAGCTTGATACAAGCGTGATTGTCCAAACCGCCATAAACAGCGTTAGCGTGGTAACTAGCATGTGCTTTTGTATTGAGCGCTTCATTTGGCTTCCATTTTGTAACCAATACCATGAATGGTTTTAATGTTTTCTTTACCAATTTTCTTACGCAAGCGATGAATATAAACTTCGACTGCGTTACTGCAAATTTCTGAGCCCCATGCATAAAGAGATTCTTCCAGGTAACTTTTTAATACGGGACGTCCAGCTCGTTCGATTAGTGTCTGCAAAACATTAAATTCATTCTTCGTCAACACCAGCTCTTCGCCACAGTATAATATCTCGTGATTCGAAGGTTGCAATACCAGGTCGCCAACAATTAGTTCATCGGACGGGCGGCCTTTTAAACGTCTGTCAAGCGAACGAATACGAGCGAATACCTCTTTCATATCAAAGGGTTTTATTACATAGTCGTCGGCGCCTGCATCCAACCCTGCAACTCGATCTGCTACAGCATCCCTTGCCGTGAGAATCAAAACAGGAACATCGAGGCCGTGGCTACGTGCTTTTTTAAGAACGTCTAAGCCGGATATATCCGGAAGTCCTATGTCTAAAAGAACTAAATCGTAAATTAAGGTTGTTTGCAAAGCACTGACCGCAGAGACCCCATCTTTCACCCAGTCGATAACGTAACCGCCTAGTTGCATGGCAGCGACTACTGACTCGCCTAGGAGCAAGTCATTTTCAACCAGTAGAATTTTCATAGTGCAATTCAATCACTTGTTAAGGCCAATTGATACTACGTGATTTTTCGACATAACGTTCAACATCTTCCTGCAACAAAAAGCCTTTGTCTTTTAAATCAACGGCCGCCTGCTTATATAAATCACGATAGGAGGCTATGCTGGTATAACGCTCTTTTAGAGATAGCCGAGGGTCGCCATTCTTTATTCTTGCGTCACGTGCTAATGGAAAAGGAAAATAAGCGCCATACATATGGCAGAGCTGATTTTCAGGGAATGGAGGAGCATAAAAATTCCAGCCCGTATGTGTACCTAAGGGCACGGCAATACCCGGTGTGGCAATTCCCGCAATTTCATTACCATCATTATCAACCTGCGGTATCAAAATTTCGTACCCGGATTCATACTCCCAATATTCAGGATTGCTCGATTCACGATCTATGGCATTCACCAATCTGGAAATTTTGATATTTGGAATGTTGGGGAAGTTAACCTGTGTTGGCAGCACAAGGCTCTTATTCTCCAATCTCGGAGTTTCACTGGCTGGTGGTAACTTACCAACCTCTTGCCACTCAGCCAAAGAAATCAGTAGCGATCTTAAAACCGGTGCTGGATCATTGGGGTTTTGCAGATACTGGCATTTACCTTTTTTAAGGCTCATTCCCGGCCTACCGTTATGTTGTGTGCCAGCAAGCAAATAGTTTCTTATTTTACCATGAGCTTTAAGGTCTTTACTGCCTCTGGCATTAATGTGTAAAAGACCGGCGGCTTTATTGCGATACTCGCTGGAGGTGTTGACATTCATCACATAGGGCAAAACATCGCGGTCAGCTGAGGTCGGATAATTACCAAAGAAATTTTTATCGGCAAACGGCGGCCTGAACTCAGGATACGAATGATCCTGAAGGCGGGTGTTAGAGCGAAAGTTGGTTCCAAATTCTAAGTTGGCCAGGCTTTTACCAACGCCCGCTGTGTAAACCATTAAACCATCGAATACTTTTTTGTTCTGTTCATCAAGGTTCATACCCAATTCCAGAAATTCTCGTAAGAATCTGGCTGGCTGGGAAAAGCCTATACCTGTTACGGACGTGTAAGGAGCGTTACTTTTTACGAGATGGTTTGCGTTCGAGACGAGTGACCTCGTTTTATCTGAGTAACGCAACATGGATACAAAGTCTCTGAATATCGCAAAACCTGCACCCAGAACTTCAGGGTTCGAAGCTGTGTAGGAAACCCTGTATCGCTCACCGTTTTGAAACCTTAACCTACCATCAATGGGTGTAATGCTTTGGCTATTTTTTAGCTGCCACTTACCGGCATTTACTGAGCTCCATTGATTGTTTGCTTGGTCAAACTTGGTAACGTGAATGTGGGTATCTTGGTCGACCGGATAGCTTAATTGAAGGGTCTGTTCCACAGCCTTGGTTCTCGATCCAATCATGAATTCTTCACTAAGTGATCCTTGTATCCCATCGGCTACAGGGAGCTCTGCTCGCATAAGCGAGGGCCTGATTTGCATGTTCTCCCACGCAACCCAGGCCAGCGAAAAGCCGTGTCGCATCAAAAAGCCGTTACCCGCATCATTCAGGGAGAGTGGGTGACTCGTCGTTTTTGGAGACAAGGGTCCAGCCCTCGCTCCGCCAACTGGGGGAATTGCAGAGTTCATCATTTGCATGACGTATTTGCGCCCGCGATTGGGCGCTTCGGCTAGTAATCGAGTGGAAACAGAGGGATCAGTGGGTCGTAATAGGGCAAAGTCGGCACTGAAGTTGACCACGCCACCTGTGCCTGCGTGTTCAATATTGGTAATTACCTGATTGCGTAAATTTTTCGGGTCCAGCGAACCATAAACTTTCCCCCATACATACTCATAAGCGCCGTATTTGCCAAAAGGCTTGCCATCAGCGACGGGTACAATATCTTCGATAACCACACTTGTTATTTCAGCACTAGCTGTGGTTATCAAAAAGACTAAAAATACGGCAGTAAGGAGGCTACGATTTCTATTCACGTTCAATCCAGTTAAGTTGTGGTGCGTAAAGAACGACTGCAGAGGCTATTATTGTGGTGTGTAAGGAACTACGGTTTGCTTCTGCGTGCCCAAACCGAATATACCCAATTTAACCACGTCACCAGGGTTTAGAAATTTCGGAGGATCCTGAAAACCGCCAATACCACCTGGTGTTCCTGTTAACACGATATCACCTGGCTCCAAAGTCATAAAGGAGCTGAGGTAACTCACTAGATATTCAGGGTTAAATATCAAATGTTTAGTATTGGAATCCTGTTGTCTCTCCCCATTCACATCCAGCCACACATGTAGATTGTTGGCATCTACATTGTCTCGCAATGCTATGTAAGGACCAATGGGTGCAAAAGTGTCGGCGCTTTTGCCTTTTACGAACTGCCCGCCGCGATACATTTGGAACGCCCGCTCGGAAACGTCATTTCCTATGGTATATCCCAGAATGTACTCCGCCGCGTCTGCCTCCTCGACATAACGTGCGGTTTTAGCAATCACAATTGCCAATTCAACTTCCCAGTCAACCATTTCGGCATTTTTGGGAATCATGACATCATCATTGGGCCCGCTCAATGAGGTGGTGGATTTCATAAATACAATGGGCTCTTTTGGCACTTCTTGTCCGGTCTCTTTGATATGGTCCATATAATTAAAGCCAACAGCAACTATTTTGCCTACTCCATTCACAGGAACACCCAGCCTCTGGTCTTTAGAGACCAGTGGAAATTTTGTAATTTCCATTGAAGCTATATCATTTAACCGACCCGAAGAAATTGTTGCCGGGGTAATATCTTCAATCAGTGCGGAAATATCTCTAATATGGTTTTGCGCATCAATTATTCCAGGTTTCTCTTCACCCAAAAGACCATAGCGAACGAATTTGACACTTGTTTCATCTTGCGATTCCTCTGCGATAGCAAAAGAACTCCCTATCAGAAGCAAAGTGATTCCTGCTTTTAAAACACTTTTGACTCTATCTATTGTGAACAACATATTTCTCCAGTTAATAACTTTAAATATACAAAATCGTTAATGTTTATTGGAGACTAGAGATAAAGTCTGAAGAATTCCTTAACAAGTCTTTTAAAATTTATGAAATCTATTTCAGATATTCTTAAGCTTTGGTTGTTCTAATAGGTTGATAATAAATCGTAAACTTCAAAATTTGTTAGGTTAAACAATCATGAATCACTTGATCATCGGCAGAGTACTCATTATTGCCGGATTTTTGCTTGGACTCACTAGTCTTTATCCAACCGTTTCACACATTGGTGATCCTGAATTCCTATTAGCTGGCGGGGATGTACTAGATCACGGTTATTATCATTTTTTCCGGGAAGTCGGCGGTGATGTTGCCGCCATGATGGTGATTATCTATTTTCTCTTTACTTCGTCGCACAACAGAACTCCAGCAACTTGGCTTATGTGCTTTATTGTTGCGTTGGGATACTACGCTCCTTACTGGATCGGTATGCCTTTTAACGATGTGCTGGGTGCACCGCATATGAGTGCTGAAATATCTCATATTTTGCAGGCGGCTCTTGTTTTTACAGGACTATGGACCGCACGATCAATCATTCAACCTCAAGGATAATCTACCATGCGACCACTACTTAAAACCATCGTGCTTTTTAGCATTACCTCACTGGCTAGTCATACCCAGGCGGGATCACTTATCAGCCAAACCACTATATCTCTAGATTTTTCACTACAGGTAGCGAAAGCAGGTATTGATAGCTGTTTGAAAAATGGTTATAGCACCAGTGTGGCCATTCTTGATAAAAACGGCACTCTAAAAGCCCTGTTAACCGCAGATGGTGCTTTCCTGCACAGTGCAGAGGTGAGTAGAAAGAAAGCGTACACATCGCTGTCTCGTCAGCTACCTAGTCATTTGGTCGAAAACCACATTAAACAAAACAATGACTACAACGCGGCAATGAATTTTAATATGGCTGGTATGTCAACCTGGGGCGGTGGCATGCCAATCGTGTTCAATGAAGAGGTTGTGGGCGCTATTGGTATTTCTGGTGCACCCGGAGGCCCTAAGGATGTTGAGTGTGCTGAAGCGGCGTTAGAAATAGCTAACGAATTATTGGAGAAAGACGCATGAAATCTATCAATACCCTTACCCAATCCATTCTCTTAGGGTCTGCTTTAATTCTCGCCGCTTGCTCGGATGAGCAAGCGGAAAGCACTGCTGATGAAACGAAAATAACGGCGCCGCAGATCGCTATTGATAGTGATGATATTGGTGGTGTTGTTGCCAGTGCTTCAGGCCCGGAGGCGGGAGTATGGGTCATTGCCGAAACCGATGATTTGGATACACGGTTCCATAAAATAGTCGTGACCGATGAGCAGGGGCGCTATGTTCTTCCTGATCTTCCCGATGCTAACTATCAAGTTTGGTTGCGCGGCTACGGGCTTGTCGACTCAGCTAAAACTCCAGCTAAACCCGGGCAGTTATTGAATCTGAACGCTACCTCGGCTCCTGATGAGGCCGCAGCGGCAAAAGTCTATCCCGCCGCTTACTGGTACGCGATGATGAAACTTCCCGAGGAGAGTGAATACGAGGGTATCCAGGGCGGCAAAAATGGTTATCTTATGTGGATCAAGAACAACGGTTGTATTGGTTGCCACCAGTTGGGCAATGAATATACTCGTACAATTCCGACTTCCATTGTCGCTGAACACAAGGACTCCGCAACGGCGTGGATGCGCCGCGCCCAAAGTGGGCAGGCGGGTCATATCATGATGTTGATGGGGGCGGGCAAGGCCAAAGGATTGCCTTTTAAATACATGGGTGAATGGACTGATCGGATTGCAGCAGGAGCGTTGCCTACAGAGAAACCCGATCGTCCCACTGGCCCTGAGCGCAATGTCGTGGTTACAGTGCGTGATTGGTCCGACGAAAAGTCGTTCCTGCACGATGTATCAGGAACCGACCGACGCGATCCAACCGTCAATGGTTACGGCAAAATCTACGGATCACCGGAGTTTAGCACTGACAATTTCCCTATCCTGAATCCTACCAACAACACTGCGTCTACCTTCTTGGCAACGGTACGCGATGAGGATACGCCGTCGACCCTAGATGACCCGGTAGTCGCCTCTTCACCTGTGTGGGGCGATGAACAAATCTGGGACAGTAAAGCGAACTCTCACAACCCGCGTTTGGATCATAACGGCTTGGTTTGGTATACTGCGAGGATTCGAGGTAATGACACACCAGACTTTTGCCGCGAAGGGTCTTCTCACCCCTCGGCTAAGCTGTTCCCTCTAAAGACAAACGCGCGCCAGATATCAGTGCTAGATCCTGAAACTGGCGACTATACGTTTGTCGATACCTGTTATGGCACTCACCACTTGCAGTTTCACTGGGATGACAAACACACCCTTTGGACCAGCGGTGGCAAAGATGTTGTTGGCTGGCTAGATTCGCAGAAATTCCTCGAAACCGGCGACGCGGCAGCCTCGCAGGGTTGGGCGCCGTTGATTCTCGACACCAATGCCAATGGAAAACAAGATGCCTGGGTAGAACCCGGCGAGGCACCAGACCCGGCAAAAGACATGCGTGTTCCGGCCAATTTCTATGCGGTGATGCCTAATCCAGCGGACGGTTCGATCTGGGGCTCTAACTCTTTTTACTATCCGGGTGCGCTGGTGCGCCTAGATCCGGGGGCTAATCCGCCATATACAGCCCTCGGTGAGAAATACAATATCCCCTTGCCGGGTTTCGGCATGCGTGGAGCGGACATCGACAGCCAAGGCGTGGTCTGGTCTTCTTTGGGCAGCGGCCACTTGGGCAGATTTGATCGCAGCAGATGCAAGGGCCCGCTGAACGGCCCTACTGCGACGGGTGATCATTGTCCCGAGGGTTGGAGCTTTTACGACTTTCCAGGACCCAGTTTCGCCGATGAACCCGGTCGTTCGGTGGAATCCAGTTATTACACTTGGGTTGATATGTATGACACTTTTGGATTGGGTAAGGATGTTCCTATCTCCACTGCTAATCTGTTCGACGGTCTGCATGCAATGGTCGACGAGTCATTTTATACATTTCGCGTTCCTTACCCCATGGGCTTTTATTCCAAGGGCTTCGAAGGTCGTATCGATGATCCAGATGCCGGCTGGAAGGGGCGCGGTTTGTGGGTGAGCAGTGGCGACCGTACCCCCTGGCATATGGAGGGAGGTACAAGTAATAAACCGTTGGTGGTGCACTTTCAGCTGCGCCCAGACCCATTAGCAAAATAAGAGGAAAACGATGGCTCCGGAGGATAGGAATTATAAGAG
>JBLIML010000094.1:0-14265 GCA_047638675.1 Planctomycetota bacterium
GCGCGTGTTCTACGGCTAACAAGTTGTGGCAAGCTGTGACACCCGAACCACAGTAAAAAACGACCTCGGAAGCTGGCGTTTCAGCGAAAATTTGCTTAAATTGTTGCCTTAGCTTCGCGGAATCACGAAAAAAGCCACTTTCATTCAGGTTTTCCTTCCAACAACGGTTAATTGCGCCTGGAATATGCCCCGCCACAGGATCAATTGGCTCTATTTCGCCGCGATATCTCTGCCCCTCACGCGAATCCACCAGTAAACGGGCGCCCGCAATATCCTCTATTCTACTCAACCACTCCATACGTGGCTCACCCTCAAAGGATCGCGGAGCAGGCATCCTCTCTCCTGCTTCCACAGCCTGATGCGTGGATTGCCAGGCCTGCCACCCCCCATCCAGCAAAGCCACCTCATTATGCCCCATGAAGCGCAGGAGCCACCAAAGTCGCGCTGCAAAGGCCCCTGACGAGGAATCATAAACAACTATTTGTCTTCCCTCATCAATCCCAAATATTGAGAATACTCTGCGCAATTTGTCCGCACTTGGTAAGGGATGACGCCCACTATCGGTCACGGGCTCTCCTGAGAGATCTTTGTGAATATCCGCGTAAATCGCACCTTCAATATGTGACTTCAGGTACGATTCGTAGCCCGATGATAAGTCGCCGAGGTCATAACGACAATCAATTATCACCCAGTTTTCCGGATCTTTATGACGTAACAATTCATTTACGCTGATTAATGTATTGAACATGGACGACCCATCATTCTGGATGTATTAAGGTGCGTGTCATGATAACTTTTAACCATGCCTTGTTATATAAAAAATAGTCGCGCAATTATTTTCCTGATTCTGGCGACCACTTTATCTTCTTGTGGCACAATTTCATACTATGGGCAATCGGTGTTTGGGCATCTTCAACTCATTCGAGTGAAACAGGATTTGAAGACCGTATTGCAATCAACTGATTCCACTGCAGAACTTAAACAACGCCTGCGTAACGTTATAGAGATCAGGAATTTTGCCAGCGAAGTCCTGCAATTACCAAACAATAACAGTTATAGAAGTTATGCTGATATTGGCCGTAAATACATAGTCTGGAATGTATTTGCGACACCGGCGCTTTCCTTACAAGCACATCAATCCTGCTTCTTGTTAGTGGGATGCCTCAGCTATCGAGGTTACTTCAAGAAAGCAAATGCGGTGGCGTACATGGAAAACCTTGAAAATAAGGGCTTTGATGTCTACCTCGGCGGTGTAGCGGCCTATTCCACCCTGGGCTGGTTCGATGATCCCATTCTTAGCAGCATGCTGGAAAGAAATGATATTGAATTGGCCCGATTGATATTTCACGAACTGGCTCATCAGCAGCTTTATATAAAAGACGACACGGAATTTAACGAGGCTTTTGCTGATGCTGTGTCATCAATTGGGCTTGAATACTGGCTTGAAACACATAGTACAAATGAGCTAAAAAAGGATTTTGCCTTCCAGTTAGCGCGTGAAGAGCAATTTACAAAATTAATTTTAAGCTACCAGGACAAGCTCAGTCTGCTTTTTCAGCAGGACATTTCGGATGCAAACAAACATGCACAAAAATTCTCAATTTATGATGAACTTCAGGTCGACTATGCGTCTTTACGCGCCAGTTGGGGTGATTATGCCGACTACGATGAGTGGTTTAAGCATAAGTTAAATAACGCAAAAGTCGCAGCAATCTCCACCTATCGAAATCTTGTCCCATCGTTTCTTCGTGCCTATGAAGCTTCTGGCAAAGATATGAATGTATTTTTCTCGCGTGTTGAAAAAATTGGAGAGTGTGAGTCTAGCCGTCGTCGCCAATTGCTTCGCTCAACCTCGCCGATTGATGTCTGTTAGCAATGAGTGAGAAACAAAATAATGTAATAAAAAGCGGTTTATGCACGATCATCGCCGTTATTTAAGCCAGGCAAAGGCAGACGTTTGTCCGTACGATAAATAAATTCACGAGGCAATATGTATCTGAGTGATAGTAATTACCAACCTATCGAATATTTAATAATGTGACGCAGTTCACATTAGTAATTTTATCTAAATGAATCAACTCCTTGATAAAGATTTATACTTCGCCGTTCGATAGAAGACATTAAGGACGACATGCTTAACAAACTTTTCAGTAAACCTCTCGAACTCCAAATTGGCGAACAAATCCTGAAATTCAACTCTGTTGCTGATTTCGAATTTGCGGTCGCAGGTCGAATCTCGGTTCCTTCAAAGAAAATAACCGAAATGGTGAAATTTTCACCTGATCAATTACAAAAAGAAGCCCGAACGATAAAGGAAATTGAGAAAAAGTTTGTTGCTATTTTGTCTAAATCTATTGAGGACACCAATAGCATCAATCGGGCAATTAGGGAGCTTGATCCATTGATCTTTTCCCAGGATCACAGCTGGCGCGACATTATCAGTGCCCTGAACGAGGGTGAAGACGAATTTAATCCCTTTCGACGCGTTGCGCTTGTCAAATATATGCAGTACTTGTCGTCACGACAGGAAATCATTAAGTACCTGTATTCCGATAAGAAAAAAATGCTGAATGAGCCCGTAGTAGAGCCTGACAGAGATGATGACAAGACCAGCGCCGAATTCAGAGAGACCTTGGTGTTGGAGAACACTATATTTGAACCAGTTTCCCTTGATTCGACAAACAACGGCAATGCCGGAACTGATTTTGAGCGAATGCCTAAAGGAGAAGCCATTACAGTGACCTTGGCCCCTGGCGCCGAAATGACGATTATGTTGTCCAAACATAAATGTAGTCTGCAAGCGAAAGACGGTTTGAAATTTACCGACCACACAGGCAAGAGTTATACCCTGGCAAAAGGGCGTAATATAATTGGGCGTGATACTGTTAGCACGATTATTCTCGATCCTTCTCTTCGCGACATTTCACGCTTGCACCTGGTTATTGAAAATATAGATGACACTAGTATACAAATGACTGATCTTTCTTCACATGGAAGTTTCATCGCACGAAAATACCTGCATCACAACTCTTCCTGGTGAACAACAAAAGAGAGAAAGGCCGCGCGTTTCACTAATTACCTGGCCTGACTGTCTTTCAGTCTATTACACAAAAAAGTAATATTTATATAACTACTTAATATTTAATTGCAGACAAAAGATTTGATAAACTAGACAGTTCTGATAATAGATCCCTATCTTCGATAACGATGCACATTACTTTTGTAAAAAAGATCAAAGCAGATGGTAGCGCTTGTCAAAAATGTGCAGATGTTGAGAAACGTATGGTAGATAGCGGGTATATGAATCGTGTCGATGAAATTGTTATTGCAGATGAGCGCGATCCAGAAAGTATAGGGGTGCAACTTGCGGCACGCTTTGAGGTCGAGCGGGCTCCATTTTTCATGGTAGAGGATGATGACGAAAACATCAGTATTTACACGATTTATTTCCAGTTTGTTAAAGAAGTTTTACAAGCAAATAATTCGACCGACAAAAATATGACATGACGATTTAATGCGTAGGTAATTTAATATTGGCGAAGAGTTTGTCCAATTCTACTTGCGCGTTGGTTTCCATTGCTTCTTGTATTAGTTTCTTTTCCAGATGCGGGGCAAATAATTTCATAAAATCGAACATGTAACTTCGTAAAAAAGTACCCCTTCGAAAACCAATCTTTGTAACACTCGATTCAAATAAATGGCTTGCATCGAGTGAAACTAATTCACGATCCAGATCATCGTCATAGGCCATACTCGCAACAATACCCACACCTAAGCCGAGTTTGACATAGGTCTTGATTACATCGGCATCTGCGGCAGTGAAGACTACCCTTGGTTTGAGACCGGCCCGGTCAAATGCCTGGTCAAGCTGTGAGCGACCCGTGAATCCGAACACGTATGTGACGATTGGGTACCTGGCAAGTTGTTCGAGTGAAAGCTGCTTTTCTTCAGTGAGGGGATGCCCATGAGGAACGATGACGCTTCGATTCCAACGATAGCATGGCATCATCACCAGATTATCAAATAATTCCAGTGCTTCTGTCGCAATGGCGAAATCCACACTTCCCTTCGATGCTTGTTCTGAAATCTGAATGGGTGTGCCCTGATGCATGTGCAAGGATACATCTGGATATTGTTCAATGAATGTCTGAATAACGCCCGGTAAAACGTAGCGAGCCTGTGTGTGGGTAGTTGCTATAGACAGGCTGCCACGTTGTTGATCACTGAATTCCATAGCTACTTGACGAATACTTTCAACCTTATCAAGAACCTCACCTGCAACCTGGATTATCTTCTCTCCGACAGGGGTAATTTCAGTCAAATGCTTACCATTTCGATGAAATATCTGCATCCCAAGTTCGTCTTCTAACATGCGCACCTGTTTACTGATCCCTGGTTGCGAGGTAAATAAGCTTTCCGCGGTAGCGGTCACGTTAAGATCATGTCTGGAAATTTCCCAAATGTATTTTAACTGTTGTAACTTCATTCTGAATTTATTCCCTATTGTTATTAAAATAAAAATGATAATTACTTTTCAGTATAGAAAATAATCACGAAAGTACAACATTTATGCTATATCGCTATGCCACAGAAAAAACACCGGTACTGTTACTAATCATAATTTCTCCATCGGCATCCTCAAGTACTGACATTGCTTTGAAAACAAGCTAATAATTATCAACTATTAAGGATAAGTAACGACAGCATTCGTTTTTACTCAGTAGCAAGTTCCTCACACCGTGTATCATCTGTGTCAGTGTCGACATCCACAAAACCGATGGGGCTTTTATGGATGCGAGCATTTAGGAAAAGCCTTGCAGAATTTATATCCAGGGACATAAAAAAACCCCGATGGGATCGGGGTTTTAGAAATTATATTTTTCTGACAGTTTAGATATTTACTCTACGATAATTCTCGATCAGTCCTGCGAGTCGATCTTTCACCAATAGCTTCTCTTTTTTCAATTTTTCCAGCAATAAATCATCTAAAGGTTCCTCGCCCGCATTGGCATGTTCAACCTTTTGTTTCAACTCCACGTGCTTATAATACAAACGTTCGAAATCCTTATTTTCAGAAAGAAGTGATTCTACAATTTCATTATCGTATTCGAACATAATTTCTCCTCATTGAATTGGTAAAGAAGTGTTGTCACAGAAAAAACCTACACCGCGAGTCCGGACTGATGTGCGCGGACCCGGGCACTTTGCCTGGTCTCAGGAAAGACCTTATTATGGATAGGAAATTACTCATACTCATTCACCTCACAAATTAGACTAGAATTCCATCAACAACAAGCAATAGCGCCTTCGAAAAAACTATTTTATTATAATATTCATTTATATCAGTAAGTTAAAACTTAATTCTTATCATAATAATGAAAAAGTTCAGTTAGAGACTTAAAACCATTTGGTTTTTATTTGCTGCTACCATCGCTTAGAGACAAGAATTCGAAACCACTTGCAGATCAACAACAAAAAGAGATTTATGCAACAATATGCTTATTCAAAACCGGATCCTTTTAATTTAGAAAACCTATGCAAATTGCTACACGAAATTCAATTCCGCATCCTTATTCTTCTGCTTGCCTCGCCCTGTCCCTCTTATTTTTCTACACACTTGCAATCGCGTCAGCAGAGTTTGCAGAAACGTTTAACCTGACTGAGATCGCCTCTGGTATATTTGTTCATCAGGGTAAGCACGTAAGTTTCGAAAGTCCGGGACATGATGATATAGCTAACATTGGTTTTATTGTCGGCGATAAATGCGTTGCCGTGATCGACACAGGTGGTTCAGTAAATGTTGGCAGGGCCTTATTATCAGCAATTGAAGATGTAACGTCTTTACCGATCTGTTTTGTCATCAACACTCACATCCACTTCGATCACTTGTTAGGCAATATTGTCTTTAAAAAAAATGGAGTGCAATTTGTCGGACACTTAAATCTTGCTGATGAGGTGGCTGCAAATCGTACATTTTTTCTTGATCAATATTCGGCTGATCTGGGTGATGACCCAACTCAGGATTCGATTGTCGCACCCAATCTTCTCGTCGATGGCGATATGAAAATTGATCTTGGAAATCGAACTCTCACTCTGACCGCGCACCGTAGTGCCCATTCTCATACGGATTTGACTATATATGATCCACAGACTAAAACCTTGTGGTTATCTGATCTCCTATTTATGCAGCGCGTTCCTTCTTTGGATGGCAGCCTGAAAGGCTGGTTAAGTGTCCTCGATCAGTTAAAAGAAACTTCAGCTGAACGTCTCGTTCCAGGTCACGGCCCGAGCTCTGTAAACCCCTTAAGCGCTATGGATGCTCAACGACATTACCTGGACGTCCTTCTTTTGCAGACCCGGCAAAAAATAAAGGAAGGATTGTTTATGGAAGAGATAGTCGATAGTGTTGGGAATGGCGAACAACAAAAATGGCTGTTATTTGAACAACACCATAAACGTAATATCACCAGGGCCTTTAGCGAACTTGAATGGGAGTAAGTAAAGTGACTATGTCACCAAAACTGCAGGAGTTGGTTTCGCTATTGAAACTGGAACGCCTTGAGAACAACCTTTTTCGAGGGCCTAGTCGAGACATTGGCACCAATCGCGTTTATGGCGGCCAGGTATTAGGCCAGGCTATAAAGGCCGCTCAATATACAGTAGATGAAAATCGTAATATACATTCGCTGCATGCGTATTTCCTCCGCGAAGGCGATCACGACTCGCCAATTATTTACGAAGTTGATCGTAGCCGCGATGGAAATAGCTTTTCAGCGAGGCGAGTCGTTGCCATACAACATGGTCGACCGATTTTTACCCTCTCAGCCTCATTCCAGGTAGACGAAGAAGGACTTGAATTTGGCATTGACATCCCTGATGTCCCCGGACCGGACGAACTTCTAAGCGTTACCGAATATGATTCGCAACATCTTGAAAAATTACCCGAAAAATTTCAGCGTCTGATGAAACTCTCTGCGCCTTTCGAGATAAAGCCTGTGGGGCTTGAGGAAGGGTTTAATTCCGGGGACTTCTCTCCTTGCAGACATTTTTGGCTTAAGACCATCGATGAACTTCCACAGGAGCCACAATTACATCGTTCGATTTTGGCCTATGTTTCCGATTACGGCTTGCTGACAACGACACTTATCCCCCATGGTCTGCGTACTCCTGATACAAATTTGATCATGGCAAGTATTGATCATGCGATGTGGTTTCATCGTCCATTTCGGATGGATGAATGGATGCTCTATTCTTGCGAGGCCATATCTACCAGTAACGCACGCGGTTTGGCCAAGGGTCATTTTTTTCGACAAGATGGGAAATTACTTGCATCCACCAGCCAGGAAGGTCTGGTTCGCCAGAGAACAGAGGCTAAATCCTGAAAAACTACCTTTGAGAAAGCTTACATATTGGGATAATTAGGACCCCCTCCACCTTCAGGTACGACCCAAACGATATTCTGACCCGGATCTTTGATATCACATGTTTTACAGTGCACACAATTTTGCGCGTTGATCTGTAATCGGGGTTTACCCTCTTCTTCCCCAACAATTTCATAAACTCCTGCAGGACAATACCGTTGCTCAGGTGCGTCATAGAGGGGAAGATTGCTTGAAATGGGAAGAGCTGTATCTTTAAGCGTTAAATGGCATGGCTGATCTTCTTCATGATTTGTGTTGGATATGAATACAGAAGAGAGCTTATCAAAACTAAGTTTGCCATCCGGTTTGGGATAATCAATCGCACGCGATTCATCTGCACGTTTTAATGTAGCGTGATCTGCGATCCTGTCATGGAATGTAAACGGCAGTTTCCCACGGCAGAAGGTCTGGTCAATATAGTTAAACGCGGCTCCAGCATAAAGTCCAAATTTATGTATGGCCGGACCAAAATTACGCGAACGATACAGCTCGTCATAAGCCCACGACGCACGAAAATTTTCTGCGTACGCAGTAATGTCGCTACCACCTCCATCGCCTTGACTGATTTTTTCAAATAAGGTTTCCGCCGCCACCATGCCGGATTTCATGGCTGTATGTGTACCCTTAATTTTGGCGAAATTTAGAGTGCCCGCATCGCAGCCTATCAAGAGGGCGCCGGGCAAACTCATCTTTGGTAAGGAATTTAAACCACCTTTAGTGATCGCTCTGGCACCGTAGGAAAGTCGCTTAGCACCGTTCAAGGTCTTCGCTATTACAGGATGATGTTTGAATCGTTGAAATTCGTCAAAGGGACTTAGATAAGGGTTCGAATAATTCAGATCGATAATCAAACCCAGAGCCACCTGCCGTTCCTCAAGGTGATACAGAAAAAAACCACCCGAAGACGCTTTCGTCAATGGCCAGCCAGTACCGTGTACAACCAGACCTGGCTTATGCTTGTCCCCGTCAACCTCCCAGAGTTCTTTCAAGCCAATGCCATAGTGCTGAGGATCGATACCGTTATCAAGATTAAACTTTTCGATGAGCTGTTTGCCCAAATGACCGCGACAGCCTTCAGCAAAGACCGTGTATTTGGCATGTAGCTCCATACCGACTTCGTAGCTATCCTTTTGCTGACCTGATGCGTCAAGTCCCATGTCGCCAGTCGCCACGCCTTTGACACTACCGTCTTCGTTGTACAGAATTTCCGCGGCAGCAAAACCTGGATAAATCTCAACTTCCAGTGCTTCTGCCTGCTCTCCCAGCCAGCGGCAAACATTTCCAAGACTGACGATGTAATTGCCAGTGTTATGCATACTAGGAGGAACTAAAAAATTGGGCGTCTCGAAAGCGGACTCAGAACTAGTGAGAAAAAAAACCTTATCTTCAGTGACAGGCGTGAGTAAAGGTGCGCCCTTTTCCGCCCAGTCGGGAATGAGTTCGTTTAGAGCGCGCGGTTCAATAACGGCTCCGGAGAGAATGTGAGTGCCGATTTCAGAGCTTTTCTCAAGGACACAGACAGTGAAATCTTTTTCATTTTGCAGCGCCAATTGTCGCAATCGAATTGCAGTCGACAGGCCGGCTGGACCGCCGCCGACAATAACGACATCGTATTCCATGGATTCACGTTCCATAGTAATACCTCAAATTAGAAATGGGGAAATGTAGACTGATAGGTGAAACCAAAACAAGGAGCAACACTGAAACTCAATTTCACCACCCATCTCTGGGTAATGCGCCAGAGTACCGTCGAAATTACTAAGTATCCTCAACAGCCTTGGGTCGTGGTTTTAGAGCCTCTGCCAATTGTTGTTTCCGGGACTGTTCATTTTTGACGTGTCCCAACCATTGTTCGGACGTTTTTCGGCTGCGTTTGTCCTTACTTGCTGCCGAAAATGCCTTGATTGATGCATTGAAGCGCTGTATTTCAAAGTTAGCCAGACCAAGCATCACCTGCGCCGTGTCTCGTCTTTTAACGCCGCCTTTCTTCAATCCCGTTTCCAGGGCATCAATAGCTTCCTTATAGCGATCCAGATTAATGTAAGCCTGTCCTAATCGAATATCGAGATCACCATCTTTAGACAAATCTGCAGCCAGTTTCAAGGGTTCGATCGCCCTCTTACTTTCTTGCGCCTGCAGAAAAGCCTGAGAGAGGAGACGAAGGTTACGAACATTTTTTTCAATAATGCCGCTTTTCATCCCCTTATCCAACACCACTGCCGCTTTATAAGGTACTTCATGTAATAAATATAAATTGGCGAGATTCAGTTGCTGATTGCCCTTCGGCAAGTTACCCGCCTCATAAAGCATTTCCATAATCGACATCTGTTTATCGAGCGCCTTCAATTCAGAATAAGCACCCGCCATGGTCAACCAGTATTCTGTCTTTGGGTAAAGAACTACTAATTCCTTAAGAACATTTACCATGTTCTTATAATCACCCAGATTATAGTAATCAACACGCATCAGCAGCAGCAGATTTTGCTTGGGATTGTCCCCACGTTCCTTGACCATCTTGTAGGCTTTCTTTAGAGGCTGCAGCGATTTTTTATAATCCTCTAACTGATAATAGCCCTGACCAAGTAGCATGTAAGCATTCTCTGAAGGCTTATCCGTTGACAGGAACCATTTTTCGATGGTGGCCACCGCTTTTTTATATTCTTCCGTGATGAAATACAACTGCGCTAAGGTATAAAGCGAACTGGAGATCAGACCTTCGGGCAGTTCGGGCTGTGCCAGCACCTTTTCATATGATCGAATCGCGTCTTGATACTTCTCCAAAGTGAAATAGGTGTAAGCAAAATAATTATATATTTGCGCTTTTTCGTAAGCGGTAAGCTTCGGTTCTCGCTCCAGTTCCCGCAATACAGCCAGTCCCTGGTCATACTGCTTCGCTTCGATTAACTCTTGCGCCTCAGTCAGCTTTTCATATGTCTTTTGCCCCATGGACTGGGCTTTTTTTGTTTTCCGTGCCTCTTTTTTATCACCACTACCTTGTGCATAGACTTCTGTCGTTGAAAATGACACGGCCATCATTAAACAGATCACCGGTATAATTTTCCGAGCTATGACATTAATTTTAAATTTCATACTTTAGAATCCGACTAAAAGTTTCTGGTTCTTCGATCGATTATTCTTCAATTTCGAAAGTAATCTGGTTCTGTACTCCGGGTACTTCTATAGGCTCACCATCAACTACGCGTGGTTTATACTTGAACTTTTCCGCCGCCTTAATGGCCGCATTGTCAAACATCGTACTACTGGACTCAACGACAATGACATCCCTGGTGGTGCCCTGTTTTGTGACCGTGAATTGAACAATGACATAGCCTTCTACACCACGCGACAAGGCGCGTCTTGGGTAGATGGGCTGCACCTTGACAATCGGCAGATACTCCCCATCACTGGGCGCAAGTCCAAAGCCGCCTGCAGTCAGATTAATACCCACCGTAATTGGCGCCGCACCCACCGACATGGCCTGGGCTTCAGGCGTAATATTATCCATCGACGGAGGTGGCGGTTCCGGTGGCGGTTCATCCGGTGGCGGTGGCTTTTCCGGTTTTGGTGGGCGCCTATTGATTATTTCTTCAGGCTCAATGCGGACGAAATCCAGCATTTGACCCGCAGCATCTGGATCCAGCTCTCTATCGGCGGATACAATCAAGTATTGCATCAACCAAAACAGGCCAAAAACAACAATTAAGGAGATGACAAATGAAAAAGCGTATCGTGCTATCAATACAGGCAAACCGGCTTCTCCTGATTATTTATTCGCAGCGAGAGCGATATTATACTCGCCAGCCTGTCGGGCCGCGTCCATGACTTCCACCAGGGTTTTGTTTCGTGATTCTTTATCAGCTTGAATCACCACCGTACCCTGTGGATTTTCAGAACGTAGTCGTTTGATATTGGGAATTACCGAGCGAATATCAATCTTGCGACGATCAATCCAGATCCCGTCACGTGCATCAATTGCGATAAGAATATTGGCTTTGTTTTGTTGTGTTGATGTCGGTGCATCGGGCTTGTTCACGTCAATCCCCGTTTCTTTGATAAAGGTCGCGGTGACAATGAAAAAAATCAGCATGATGAAAACAACATCGATAAGAGGAGTCAAATCAACCTGAGACTCTTCATCACCGCCCGCATGAGAAATTCTACGCATAGTTCACCTTTTCAATTTGATAAAACAATTAATGATCCATCGTCATGTGTTCACCCAGCGCTTCCACTTCAGCGTCGGCCCTACCCTGCAACCAGACACTAAGGAAATACCCCGAAAGTGAAGCCACCATACCTGACATCGTCGGAACGGTTGCCTGAGAGACACCCGCCGCCATGGCACGAGCATTACCTGCACCAAGGAAAGACATGACCTCGAACACGGTAATCATTCCTGTCACCGTACCCAATAAACCCACCAGGGGACAAAGCGCGACACAGGCTTTGATAATTCCCAAATACTGATTGGCCTCTGTTTGCACGCCGGAGATCAACGCTTCCCGTACACGGTGGGCATGCCAGGATTTGCGTTCACTGCGCGCCTCCCATGCCTTAACCGCGGCGCCGCTCAATTTGGGTTGTTGTGTAAGGAAAAAAACAAAACGTTCGATAATCAAGAGCCACATAATTGCAAGTACTAAGGCCACAAGATAAAGGACTGGACCGCCTAACTCCAGAAAATCGCGTATTGCCTCCCACGCGTTGATGAAGTTCTGCTCGAGACCAACAACGGAAGTAATACCGCGAAGAATTGAAAAGAGTAAATCTACCATTTTCTATCTCTCTCCCAATACCGACCTTAGGAAGCCTTGTGGTGTTCTTCAGAAGCTTGCGCAACAAACCCCGTGGCCTGACCTTCCAGTACTTCAACCATCTTTTTAGTTTGACCTGCCATGATGGCGTGCAGAAATACGGTAGGAATGGCTGCACAAAGTCCAAGCATGGTCGTTATCAATGCCTGAGAAATACCGCCTGCCATCAGTTTAGGATCGCCTGCACCAAACAGAGTAATCGCCTGGAAGGTGATAATCATACCAATAACCGTTCCGAGCAAACCAAGTAGAGGTGATACTACAGAGATCACCTTGATCAGGGTGTTAAGTCGACTAAGCTTTGGAATCTCACGCAGCACCGCTTCACCCATTTTCAACTCCAGAGATTCGACATCAATATTCTTATTGTCATGGTAAGCCATTAACACACGCCCAAGGGGATTGCCCTTGCTGGGTTTATCCAGATTGCGTGATTGATTCGCCACCTTCATACCTACAAATACCATATAGAGTATTCTTGACAGACCCAATATAACACCAATACTACCAAGAATTATGATGATCCAGCCCACTGTACCACCCTGGGTTGTCGCTCTTTCTTTCCAGCTTGGGACATTAACCAGCTGAGACAGTAATTGTCCTTTAGTCGGATCGAGTCCAAATGCGATGTGACCACCGGTAGCACTACTTAGTTCTTTAGCTGCGTCGACAAAACGTGCTTCCGGCTGTCTGGGTAGCTCGGACACTCGCCCGGTCTTAATATCTCGATTAAGGTATTTACCATCGGCGATGAGATTAAACGTACCAACCCGAATGACCTCTTTATCGACCGTATTGCCATCAGGTGTTTCCACTTTGGTTCTGATCTTCTTGATCTTGCCGGTCTCTGTCATTTCCCTTTGAATTTCGAACCATAGACGTTCAATTTCCTTTAGTGATGCCAGCTCAGTACCCGATCCCATTTTTTCTGCCAGTTGAGTCAGAAATTCACCACGATTCTCATACTCAATACTAATATAGGAATTTTCGAACGTAGCGCGAGCATCGCCAGATGCTGTCTGTAGAACACCAAACAGTTCTTTCAAGTCACCAAGAGCCGTAATTAAGGTATTTTTCAATACATCAATCTCGTCCTGATTTGCTTCAAATCTCTTTTCAAGTTCAGCACTTCGTGCTTCCAGCGCCGCGCGATCACTATTTGCCTTGGCAAGTAATTGCTGCTGTCGCCCCTTGTCTTTATTAAATTCAGCTTCACGGGCCTTATTTTCTTTAGATTCGCGAATCTTGCCCTGTTGAACCTGTTTTAAAAGCTCATCAAGACTCCCTGCTTTTTCAGCAAAGACATTCGTGGATAAAATTCCGCTTAGCGCGACAGCAATCAGTATTTTAGTATATTTCATCTTCATTACTCCGCCGCACTCACAGGCAGTATAAATAGTTCAGGTGCAGTTTGTTTTCTGGCAATTTTCAAACCTTTCTTAATGTGGTTTGCATATTCTGTCGAATCAAGCGCCACCCAACTTCGAGATTTTTGGTCCCATACCGCATTTTCGAGTTCGTCTTCCGTTTGGTAGACGAGAGAAATGCGGCCAAAACGCAGAATATGGACTTTACGTTCCTTGCCGCCTACGTCCTGAATTTGGGTGTAGGCATCTAGATCGCTGCCAAAATCAGTTTCAATTCGATAGGCACTGAGAACCAGACGTAGCTTTTCAGATGCCGTGATGCCCGCATCACCGATACTGATTTTCAAATCCGCGATTCTCTTGCGTCGCTCATCTAAATGAAAGGGCACGTCAAGCTCGATGAATTGCTCAAGTGAATCAACCATTCTTAACATCAATGGAAATATCTGACGTTCAATAACAGCAATCTCATCGATGGAATCCGTTATCCGAATCTTCTCAAGATCCTGATCTTCCACCTGTCTGTTGAGCAAAGCATTATAAACCTTGAGACCGTCAATTACCTTGAGCTCTCTCTTGTATTGAGAGGCGACCTTATCCGTTGCAGCGGCAGTCTTGTCAACGCGCTGTTGAGAGGCCTTACTTTCGCCTGCTCTTGCAACG
>JBLIML010000095.1:0-14256 GCA_047638675.1 Planctomycetota bacterium
GCCGAAAGCACCGATTTGATCGATGATGCTTGAACCGAAAAGTTGTCCGGCAACAGCACAGACAAAGAACAAGGCCATACCAATGACAGGCGCGACCACGACGCCACCCACCACAAAAAATACACCCACCACGCCGCCAAGCAGTACCCACCAGGGGAGTGCCCTTATCTGCGTCAAATCACCGGCCCCCTTACCCACGGTTAACCAGGCGAAGATCGCAACGATGAGCGTAATGGCAATCGAAATTGAGGCAGCTAATAAAGGGTTGCCCAGAGTGCGCGCCATGACGGAGTTAATGGGTGGTTGCAGAGAAATGCACAGGCCAATGGCAATGGCAGCGGTGAGATATAAAATGTTAGTCATAGCACTTGATTACCCATATAAAAATGTCAACGTTGCGAACATGGCTTCATTTATAAGCCCGTAATCTTAAACGTAACGAATTGTGGTTCATGGTCGCAAAGAGTTAGATTCTACGTTATTTCTTAAGGCATGCCACAGTGGAAAGGACTATCTTGTTTGGCACTTCCCGGCCCGAGCAATCAGGAAGGCTTAATTTCAATTCGCCTGCGTTATTGAAGCTGCTTATAAATTGAGTTTTATTGCTCCATGGGCGATGATGGGTAGGCGAGATACATAATAAAGCGAGCGCTTAGCTATTGACTGGGGGAATGTATGGGTGGTTCTGCAAAGGGTGAGTTCGAACCCCATTTAATTGGTGTGGATGTCGGCGGCACGCATACGGATGTTTGCGTCAGTAGCGCTGGCACTTTGGTACGTGGCAAGGCACTTACAACGCATGATGACTATAGCGTGGGTGTGATCGGGGCGATAGAAGTTGCCGCAATCGAACTTGGCAAAGATGTTTCGTCATTGCTATCTGAAACTGAAGCACTAGTCAGCGGTACCACCGTGGTCACCAACGCCCTGACGGAATTGCGCGGCGCTCTGGTCGGCGTATTAATCACCCGTGGTTTCAAAGATACCTTTCGCTTCGCCGGTGGTGCACGTCGTGCGCTTTACGATGATCATCTTCAGGATAATCCTCCTGATGTCGTACCTCGTTCCTTTATAAAGGAGGTTGACGAACGAATTGTTAACGGCGGATCTGTGCTTGTACCGCTTGATGAAGACGGACTTAGACAAAACGTTCGTGAGTTGCATGCGGCGGGTGCAGAGACCTACGCTGTTTGCTTTCTTTGGTCCTTCTACAATCCGCTGCACGAAAAACGCGCCGCTGAGATTATCCATGAAGAATGTCCCGGGGCATTTGTCACGCTTTCCAGTGACATCTATCCGGTGGGTCGCGATCACGAACGCTTTTTTAGTGCGCTGTTTAATTCTTTCTGCCAGCCTTCTGCCGTCAGACTCCTTGATACACTTGCTGAGCGTCTAAAAGCCAATGGTTTCGCCGGTCACCTCTCCTTCTTTTCCGGCGCGGGCGGTGCGATACCGAGAGAGCTGGCTGAACGTTTCCCGCTTTTGCTTTTGGCCTCTGGTCCCGCAGGTGGTGTGACGGGTGCCATTACCCTTGCAAAACAAATGGGTCTAAAAGATATTCTGGTGGGTGATATGGGTGGAACAAGTTTTGACACCACTCTGGTAATGGATCTCCAGCCCATCCTCCGATCAAAAATAGATATTGCGAATATGCCGCTTGGCTTAACCACGGTTGATATTCTTTCCATCGGGGCCGGCGGTGGGAGTTTGGCGGGTGTGGATAATCGGGGTGTGCCAAAGGTGGGCCCACAAAGCGCAGGCTCGATGCCCGGCCCAGCCTGTTATGGACGGGGTGGTACTGTTGCCACCGTGACCGATGCTGCTGTGGTTGCTGGCTATATCGATCCATCGAACTATCTGCATGGGCGAGTTAGCCTGGATCTTCAGGCAGCGACGAATGCCATTAAAAGTTTCGGCTTAAACTTTGGCTGGGATGTCGATCAGAGTGTCAATGCGATCCTTGAGCTGACCGCAACGAATATGTCGGATGCGCTACGTGCCGTTACGATAGAACGTGGACAGGATCCACGTGAGTGTACGATGTTCGCCTACGGTGGGACCTTGCCGCTCTTTGCAGCGTCGATCTGTTCTCGTCTTGAAATTGATCATGTGGTTATCCCCAGGAACAGCTCGGTGTTTTGTGCTTACGGTGTCATGGCGGCAAAATTCCTCCGCCGTTATTCGAGATCCGTGCAAAAGCCTCTTCTGGATTCTGATGTTATTGCCGATATTGCAAGAGTTCGAAATGAAATGGAAAATCAGGCCAGGGAAGAGGCATCGACAGGTGGCATTCCAGAGTCAGATTGCCAACTGACATGGTCGGCAGAATTGAAGTTTCAATATCAGGGATTCGAGATCGGCGTACCCCTTTCGGATAAGGCAGTAAGTTTTGAAGATGCACGGACACTTGCCGAGGCTTTTCCTGCACGTTACGAGGAAATCTACGGCAAGGGTACGGCATGGGAAGGCTCAACTGTCGTGCTTGTCAATGTTAACTTAACGATGGAAGCGGAACGCCCAGTGCCTTCTATCGATGCAGTTGAATTGGGAAAGAGTAAGCCGAAAGATGCAGAAAAAATGCAGCGGGAGATTCTGCTTCCCGGAGGCACACGGGGAAAAGCACCGATTTATGATGGTTCACGTTTTCAAGCTGGAACCACTATTAATGGGCCCGCTATTATTGACGAGGACGATACGACGCTAGTGGTATTACCAGGATGGTCCTGCCGACGTGATGCATTCCTGAATTACATTATGGAAAAAAATAATGACTAAAACGCACACTGTTGAACCAGATAAGCAGACTTCTTACGATGTACTGAAAGCGGAAGTTCACCGCAAGGCCATGGACGAGATCGCAAGAGAAATGGGTATTACTCTTGTGCGTACATCAGGATCGCCTGTTGTGACCGAAGCCAAAGATCTAAGTTGTGCTGTCCTTGATGAAAAAGTTGAGCAAATAGGTTTTGCCACCTATGTGGGTACCCATATCTCGACATCGTTTCTGGGTGTTGAAGCTGTCCTCAGAAATTACGATAAATCGGATCTTGCGGAAGGTGATGCCTTCGTCGTCAACGATCCTCACACCTCCGGTGCCCTGCATGAAGGCGATGTCGGTGTGATCATGCCTTACTTTTATGAAGGTGAATTGGTGGGCTGGGGTTATGTAAACGAGCATTCATTAGATATCGGTGGTTCGGGTGTTTCCGGTTTCGCGGCAAGCGCGCGCGACTGCTTTTCTGAAGGGCTTCGCTTTCCGGGCATACGCTTTATGCAAGAGGGTAAGTTCAGTCGAGAATGGGAACTGTTTATCGGCAACAATGTTCGCGCGCCCTCTGCCGTGCTAAACGATATGCGCAGCATGGTGGCCGCAGTTAACACTGGTCAACGTCGCTTGAGCGCATTGATCAAACGCATGGGTCTCAAAGAACACCGTGAGTTTTGTGCGGTGAATAAGGGGCTTACCGAAAGACTGGTTCGTCAACGCATCGCCTCACTTCCTGACGGACGCTACACAAGCAAAGACTGGATAGAGTTTGACGGACTTGGCGAGGCGATGTTGCTGGAACTTGTTTGTGTGATGGACGTGGACGGAGACGAACTGAAGATGACTTTTAGTGGTGAGTCACAGATAACGGGACCGGTCAATGGCACCTTACCTGCGGTGCTTGGACAAACAATGAATTCGCTGCAATGTGTTTTATTGTGGGACGTGCCTGTGAATCACGGGCTCTGGCAAGCCATCACCATCGATGTGGGCCCACCTGGCACCATTGTAAATTCCACACCTCCTGCCCCTGTTTCATTCGCCCACGTTGGCGCCGGAATGCGTATCGACAAACTTGTGCGTGACGTATTAAGTCAGGCGATCACACTGTCGAGTGATCCAGTCATCCGTGCTCGAGCAAGCAGTCAACCTTGCGAAGGCATTTTCATCACGACACTTTCAGGCGTCGATAATCGCACGGGTCATCCGGTGGTGATCTTCCCGGTGTCACCGACTGTCGGTCTTGGCGGGCCAGCGCAAACACTTTGTGATGGACAGGATACTTACTCGAACACCTGTAATCTCGGCATTGGTATGGCGCCGGTTGAGGTGGACGAATCAACGACACCCGTATTAATTCTCTGGCGACAAATCCAGGCATCCAGCGGAGGCGCTGGCATTAGCCGCGGTGGTAATGGCATGACCACGGCTTTTCAAATTACCGGAACGAAAGAGATGAGTGGCACGGTTAGTAATAACGGTGCGGAAGTCCCTCCCCGTGGCGCTGGAGGTGGCTGGTCGGGCTCGACAACAAACTATCAAATATTGTCGCAAACAAAATTGGACGAACTGATAGCGAATGGCAAGTTACCGAAGCCGGAGACATTGGGCGGCATCGCCAAAAATCTTCCAGCCAATACTACTGTCACTGTCAAAGAAGGTGATGTATTTTTCGTTACCAATGGTGGTGGTGGTGGCCTTGGTGATCCCCTGCTCAGGGATCCTGCGAGTGTTGCCCGTGATGTGAGTGATGGCTACGTTCATCAAGCTGTTGCACAAAATGTTTATGGTGTCATTCTCAGTAAAACGGGTGAGCTTGATCAGAGCGCAACGACGACAAGAAGAAGTGAAATTCGTCAAGAACGCCTGGGAAAAGCGCCTACTCGCCCTGTTAACACAGGCAAAATGATCGAAGCAGGGGTAGGTGTGCGAATCAACAACGCTGCCTGGACATGTGGATACTGTGAAGCTGAACTGGGTGCGCTCGAGGACAATTATCGTTCATCTTGCATCGAGCGAAAAGGCATCGCCTCCAGCACCTTGAAGGAACTCGGAATGTATTCACGAGCACGAGATCATAAACAGCTGGAAATTTCTAATTACTTTTGCCCCGAATGTGGCAGTTGCGTTCGCTCAGATGTTGAGCTGGAAAATGGAAGTATTGTTAACGCGCCAGTAATGGCGGGAGGTCTTTCGGAGGCTCACTAAATGTTATCTTCCGTCCCATTAAAACGACTCCTTGAAGGGATTACAGAATCGCTTCGGACGCACGTCCAACCCCATGTGAAAGATAAATTTGCACTCATGCAATTGCGCGCAATTGACGAACTTCTGCGCAACCTTGCAGGTCGCGTTGAATGGTCACTCAGTGAGTTAAAACAGGAAATAGAAGCAGATGAGGAATTGCTCGTCCGACTCGCTACCTGCGGTTGGGATGATGGCAAGGAAATCTCCCTAACATTGCAATCGGAAATACGAACGGGAGAGGAGGCGCTCGAGTATCGTGCGCTACTCCTGACACGCATCGCTGATGCGATGATCTGGATCCAGACAAAGGCTTCGCCAGAGGCACAGATGATCGCCGTTGACTATCTTCGTGAGGCGAATGATCGTGAGCGAAAAAAACTAAAAAGCGGAATGTATTCATAACCATGTCGTTGATGACCTGGTTTGAAGCGATCGCTGACGAAGTCCCGGATCGTCCATTTATCTTCTTCGAAGATCAGGTTTTAAGCTATGCCGATATTAAGACACGAGCATGGCGCATTGGATCTGCGCTTCAAGGCCTGAACGTGTCCGGTGAGCGGGTTGTTACGATGCTACCGAATGATCCGGAATTATTGGCGGTTCAATTTGGCATTCTCCACGCCGGTGGCATCACAGTGCCCTTGATGAGTGATGGTACCAGCGAAGAGATGCGTTTCTTCATTGATGATACCAATCCCGCTGTTGTTATTTCAACAGAAGAGCGATGGCGCGAAGTAAAAGACTTAATCGCATCTCTGCCTCAAACAGTGATCCTCACAGACATCAAAAAGTCGTGGGAAGAACCTGAGGGCCAGATTAAATCGCTCACCGATGTGGAAGCTTCAGGCGAAGCGCGCGATCCAGTACAAGTACCGAACGATGAGCCGATGGCCATCATGTATACCTCCGGATCAACAGCAAGACCAAAGGGCGTCATCCTTGATGCAGCGTCATTCATTAAGGATGCCGACGTACAACGCGAGCGCTTTGCATTGAAAGATGGCGAAAATGTGTTGGGGGTTTTGCCGCTGTTTCATATTGCGGGCTGGCATCAATGTCTTGGTATTGCCCTGGGTTGTCGCGGCGGCATGATGATGCAAAATCGATTTAGTGTGAGCCGGTTCTGGGAGGAGATCGATCGTACAAAGACAGTGGGTGGTTTGATGATGCCTGCAATGATTTCTTTTCTTGTGAGTAGTCCTGAACAAGATGACGATGCAGATCACTCACTACGATTTGTTTTGTCACATTGGAGTGACAGTGAATTCGAACGTCGTTTCAATGCAGAGATCATTCCAGTGTGGGGTCAATCGGAGCTTGGTGGATTAGCAACATCGGGACGTGTTGGTGAAAAATTGCCGACGGCGGACTGTGTTGGATGGCCAGTGCCAGGTTTAGTTTTCGAAATTCGAGACGAGGAGGGCAATACGCTGACAACAGGGCAAGCTGGTGAGATATGCGTCAAGAGTCCCTGGGTGATGAAAGGTTACTGGGGAGATAAAAAGTTGAGCGACTCGGTGCTTGAGAATGGCTGGGTAAAAACCGGTGACAAGGGATCGCTTGATGAAGAAGGCCGGCTCTATTACGGTGGTAGACTGAAAGGCATGATTAAACGCGCAGGTGAAAACATTTCAGCGCGAGAAGTTGAGTCCGTCATTGCTTTACATCCGGCGGTTGCAGAATGCGTTTGTTTCGGTGTGCCTGATCCGCTCAGAACAGAGGAAGTAAAAGTGATTGTTGTGCGTCGGCCTGATGCCAAAATTACCTTTGAAGCGCTTATTGAAGTATGTAGTGAACGACTCGCACGGTTTAAGATCCCTCGATATTGGGAATTCCGTAAAGAGCTACCTCGAACGCCTTCTATGAAGGTGGCAATACAGGAATTGAAAAACGATCATCAGACGATGACTGGATGGGACAGAGCAGAAGAAGTTGATAGCTCATGAAGGAGAATAGCTCGGCATTATCGGGTAAGGAACTGGCAGAGGAAATCTCTCAATTCATTCTCCGCAAGCTCAATATCAAGGATGGTTCGGTTTCCTTGTTTAAACAACATGTCGAAGGTTTTTCCTGGGAGACCTATGAGATAGAAATACGCTGTGATGAAAATGGCAGTGAGCAGGCGCGAGGATATATTGTCCATCGCGTTCCTGCAGCGGGACTTCTTGAACCTTACAAGGTAAAAGCTCTGTTTGAACTTCGTAAGATCATGGAGGAGGTTGAGGGTGTACCCGTACCGGCGATGTTGTGGTTAGATGAGAAGGGTGAGGCGACCGGGCGTCCGCTTTACGTGGTAGAAAAAATCGAAGGTGAGATACCCACGCAGTGGACATCAGACCAGTTTTTCGAAGACCCCGAACTTAAACTATCTACTACTCGTCATTTAATGGATATTTCCGCCAGGATCCATGCTGTCCCCATCGAATTCGCGCCCGAAGGCTTACGTGGTAGTGGCAGTAGTTCATTTACGATGGTGGAATATTGGTATGATATCTACCGACAGGACATGCTTGAACCGGTGCCTACACTGGACTGGGGCTTCGCGTGGTTGTATAAAAACAAAGATCGGATCTCAGAACGGCAGGCGATACTGCACGGTGATTTTCGCACCGGCAATTACATTATGCGTGATGGCAAGGTCGTTGCCGTATTGGATTTTGAGGACGCGCATCTTGGTGATCCTGTACAAGATCTCGCTCATTTTGCCCTTCGACTTTTTCGCGGACGAACACGTCAACCATCAGGGCTCCTGCCATTACAGGAGGTGCTGGCAATGTATGAGGACGCAAGTGGCTGGAAAATACCAATCGAAGCTTTTCATTTCTGGAGCGTCTTCGAAGCCGTTTATTGTGCTGTTACTCAACATCGTGCAGCGAGCCTCTTCGCGCGTGAACGAACAAACGATGCTCGCTATCCCGCCCTTGGCTATCAGGCGCGTCATCTTGACCGTTATATTCTTGATTACGTTGCGGCTGCGGAAAAAGGCTTGCCACCAGAGTGAATAAGAAATTCAAGCAAAGACGATTTTATCCAGGATAAATATATTATGAAGGACAAGGATTATTCAAGCTGCAAATATGGTAGTGCAAGTGAGACCTTACAGCTTATTAGCGATCACGAATCTCACAATGATAGTGCCTACTTTAATTTTATTACGGGCGAGCAAACAAACATCGTCGGCGCTGTTATCCGAATTGGCATGCGCCCGAACGAAAGCTACAGTGAGGCATCCATTGTCATGCCGCGCCGTGACGGCAGTGTTGCTTTTTATTACAAGCGTTCTCCTTTATTAGCACACACTTACCCTGTCGGTTCTCAAAAGTGGGAGTCCACCTCGCTGAAACTTGAGGCGGTCGATGCAACCCGTCGATGGCAATTAAGTTTTTCTGAGAAAGAAGCCGTACGACTGGTGAGCGATCCACGCAGTTTTGCAGATAAACCTGGTGAAGTTTGGCGAGCGAGTAGTCCACTGGAATGCGAGTTTAATTTAAGTTGGGAAGCAGACTACCCAATGCATGTGCTCTCAGCGAGTGGTAATTTGATGCCCGATGGGGAAGAAGTTACTTACGGGAAAAACCACTACGAACAGTTCGGCAACATCAGTGGCTCGCTCCGACTCGGAGAAGAAGAGTGGCAGATAGAAAGCGCACCCTCTTTCCGAGATCATTCCTGGGGGCCACGTGTTTGGGAGAGTGCACCAGATCAAGATTTCGTCACACTCTATCTGGATGACGGCCGCCGCGCTGTTGCGCTTGCGAATCGGCTTGATGGTCGCGAAGACGCTCATGGCGTCATCTGGAAACCCGGGGATGCAACACCAATTCAGATCCGGAAATATCAGATACGAAGTGACTACGCAGGAGAACCACTTCCTACTGGATTGATTGAGTGGACTCTGCTGGGTGGTGATGAAGTGATCGAGGTTGAAGGAGAAGTTGTCGGCTGCATGCCACTACGAGTCGGCAAGAACCCGGTTCGGATCGCGCAAACTATCTTGCGATTAAAAGGTGACTCAGGTGGATGGGCTAAAACTGATCTTACGAGACCAATTAAAGATCGATGAGGATGACTCAATGCAATGTAGGCCAGAAGAAGGCTAGAATATAAACTGCAACGAGTGGTTATTTGTCACTCGACTGTTTAGTGGCTTAAGCTATAACAATAAAATCAGCAGCTTCAATCGATGGTGCGTTCTTAAGCAGCGCGAATAGAATTGCAGCATCACCCTCTGCGCCATCTTCATCATAAAAGAGCTCGCCGGTAGTGTTGTTGTACACGATTCTGTCGTCAGCATCTGCTGCAATACCCGTCGCATTGCTTACAAACTCAGCTACGGATAAAGAACTGCCTGCTAAACTGGTCAATGATGTAAAAATATCATCATCTAAAGCGATCATGTCTTCGCTGGATACAAAATCAGTGATGAAATCAATATTGGAAGCTTGCAAGTTTGTGTCAAATATGAAGATATCTGCTCCATTGCCCCCCTTAAGGACGTCATCGCCGTTACCGCCATTGAGCAGGTCGCTGCCACTGCCGGCAACGAGCCGATCTTCGCCGGCACCCCCATCCAGAGTATCATTGTCGCTGCCACCAAACAGTTTATCGTCACCTATACCGCCACTCAGGCTATCATCCCCATCAATGCCTCTTATCTTGTCGTTGCCATCTGAGCCAATCACGACATCGTCTTCGTTGCTAGTCCTCAGCTCTTTGATGCCGTTTAGGCTAAGGCCGCTGAAATCCCAGTTCACCGCTTCGTTACTGCCTAGTAGCCGAGTTTTCTCACCGAGTATCACCTCAAGACCGGTGCTGCCTGCGCTAAAGATGGAAGACAAGACTACATCTTCCACCAAACTGCCATCCAGGGTGTCGATGTCACCGCCGCCAGTGCCGGAATCGGTATAGATATCTGAAACCTCTTCCGCGATACTCACTCGGTAAGTATCACTGCCTTCACCACCGTCCAGAAGGTCTACGCCTAAATGACCTCTCAGAATATCGTTGCCAGCCTCGCCGTAGAGGACATCATCGCCAGCCTTACCATTTAAATTATCGCTGCCATTGCCACCCGCGAGAATATCATTGCCACCGCCGCCATTGAGTTTGTCAGCGCCGTTATCCCCGCTTAGATTATCGTCACCGCCACCTCCCTTCAAAATGTCCTTACCTTCATTCCCTATGAGTATATTATTAAGAGTATTTCCAATTATTTTGTTGTTTCCGCTATTAGCTGTGGCATTTTCTATTTCAGCATTCGTCGCAACCCATACCGTGGTATCGACCTGGCCAGCGATTGCACCTCCGTTTGGATTAATTAAGTCGACAGGTTTGCCGAGTGATGATGCCTTACCCTCGCGTAAATCGATTTTTCCGTCGGCGGAACCGGTATAAACGATAGTATCAATACCACCGGCATCCCAGATGGTTTCCAGATACTCGCCGTCGCTGTCAAAGAAATAGACATCATCCCCTGCGTTGTAAGACTCATTAGCACCATAGACAAATTGTATTGCTTCAATATCCAGGACCATGGGCGTACTTGGATAGCGCGACGCAATAAAGTCGTTACCCGTTGGATCCTCGGTGTAGCTCATGATGGTGTTAAATATATGATCGAGTGTGCTTGGCAAAGTGGTGTCCCAGGAAAATCCCGGGTCAAAGGGGTGCTTGAGGTTTATTGCGTGACCGATTTCATGAATTAAGGTATTAAATTCGAAAGTGTCAGTTTCTAATGAAGTTGAAGGTGTAAAGACTACCGGATTGAGCCAGATATCTCCGGCGCCAGGGAAATTGTCGATACTATAAGCATATGCGCTGGCATCTTCTGTATCCACAACGGAACTGAGCGCAACACGAATTTCGCCAACAATGCTGGCGTTATCTTCGAATTCTACAAAGGTAATATTCGACACATTCGCCCAGGTTTCCAGGGCTGATGTAAATGCCAGTTTTTGCGATGCATTTAACGGAGAATATTCGATAGTGACATCGTTTTCCCCCCATTCATTGAGATCGCTGTAATCAGCCTCAAAGCCAGGGCTGGCGCCTGGAAAAGAATAACTAAGCGTAACTCCGGTGCCGGCCAGGCCACCCCATTTGGAATCGTCAACAATTGAGGCGACAATACTGTCAGCAGGCTCGTTGAAAAAAGTAATTTGTGTGGAATTGGAAGTCGGAGTAGCCATTTAGATTTCTCCCGTCCGTAGTTTTATGTAAATTGATTCAATGCTTACAGTCTATATTACGCAACGCAATGTTTTATCGTATTTTATTGGAAAGATAAACCCTGTCACACTTCTCAGTCAGCATTTTACGGAGTTATTATCGGTTTCAAAGCTGAATCAGTCTTATCTAATAGTTTGCCATTGACGAAAAGTTACAATACTTGAATGCTCGTGAACTAAAGACTGCGCCAATCAAACGACTGCTCAAATGCATGGGCAGCTCGGTATATGGCAGGCTCATCGAAATGCTTTCCAACCAACATCATCCCAATCGGCAAACCCTCTCTCTCGCCGCAAGGTATCGACATTGCCGGATGGCCCGTGGCGTCAAACTGGCAGGTATTAAAGACCGCATTCAGTGTTTGTTCCATGACCTGATCGATACTGGCTTCGGCAAGCGAGGTGACATTTGCCATGGGTTTACCGGAAGTTGTTGGCATGAGTAGCAGGTCATATTTCGTTAGTGCCTCATCGTAGGCTGCAGCGAGTCGACGCATCATGTTTTTCGCTTTGCCGTAGTAATAGCCATTATATCGCTCCAGGTAATGTCCAAATAACATCATGATCTGCACGTTCTGGGGCATCTCATCCATGCGCTTTAGCCACCCATTCGCGGCTTGCCACAAGGCCGGTGATGAGGCCACGGCAATATTAGAAGGGGTGCCATTGAATTTCATAGTTTCCCTGAAACCGTCAACAAAAATTGTGCTCCAAACCACTAGACCTTGCGGGTGTATCGGAATGGATACCGGCTCGACTGTCACACCGAGCCCGGAAAATTTTGCGGCGGCGGCGCGTACACATTCATCCACATCAGCGTCTGAATAGGGCATACCGAAACCTTCCTGAACGATACCGATCTTCATGCCCGCCACGTCTTGACCAGGTGCCTGCGTATAGCGGTGCACTTCAAGTCGACGCTGACGTCCATCGATGTCGTCATAGCCAGCCATGACTTCTAATGCCAGGGCATTGTCTGCAACATTGGCAGTCATCGGGCCGACGTGATCTATGGTCGCCTCCATACCCATGATGCCTGTGTAAGGCAGTAATCCGTGAGTTGGCTTCATGCCGTAAATCCCGCACCAACTCGCGGGAATGCGCACGGATCCTGCCTGATCGCAGCCGAGTGCTATATCGACCTCACCTGCGGCGACCAGCGCACCACTTCCTGAGGATGAACCGCCCGTTGAGTAGCCTGATTTCCTGGGATTATCGACCGGATAGCCACTGCCGGTAAAATTGGCACTGGACACGCAGAAGTATTCACACACGGCCTTGCCGACTATGCTCGCACCTGCATCCAGTAGGCGAGTGACGACAGTGGCGTCGAAATCCGGAACAAAACCCGCCAACACAGAAGCGCCATCCATCATGGGCACGCCGGCGACAAAAATATTATCTTTTACGGCAACGCGGCGGCCTTTGAGCGGGCCGTCCGCAGCGCCTTCGACATTAGTCTTGACGTACCAGGCGCCATACTGATTTTCCGCAGCCTCCGGGAAATAATGGGAGCGTTCTGGATATTTAACCGGAGGCAGGCAGTCGGGCTCGTTGTCCAGCAGTACACAGGACTCGGAAAATGGGCCCATAAAGGCGGCAAAACGCTCGGCAGAATCGGCGTCTAAATTAAAGTCGAATTTTTTGCCGAGTTCCTGTAAGTCTGCCGCGTTTGGGGGGCGAAAGGCCATGCTTATTCTCCGATACTGAAAAGTTAAGCATCAAGTTTAATTGATTTCTGTTGAAGAAACCGCTTACATTATCTTTATTTGGCACCAGGCCGAAAAAGTACGCTATGCAAAGGAAGCTGAGTGAATCAAGCTTCATCTAATCGCATATGTAGTGATCAGATGAACTCATAATATATATTTCGGCACATCATTTCTATTTACAATCCCTTTTTCCAAATTCTACCGTCTACAGCAGTGAGGCCGAAGCCAATCAATGCCATTCCTAGAAGGTGAATTATTTCGAGCGACTCTCCCAGCACAAAATAGCCAAGTAAAATAGAAGTCACAGGAATGAGGAAGGCGACAAGCATGACGTTGGTCGCGCCTGCCGAGGCAAGTATTCGGAAAAATAGCACATAGGCGATTGCCGTAGAGAAAACAGCAAGCGCAAAAATCGCCAGGCATATTTCAATACCGGGAAAGGGGAGCGTAAATGGTTTATCTATATATAGGACTAAAGGTGCCAGGAAAATGGAAGACGCCGTCAACTGGCCTGTTGCAATCAGGATCGGATCGACATGCCTGATGCGCGCCAGGCGACCATAAACACTGGCAAAGGCATAGGATATAGATGCGCAAAGAACTGCCATCTGTGCCCATAAATCTGCGCCTAATCCGCTCAAGGCTGCCGGGCCCACCATGACGATCACGCCCATGAAACCGATAACTACACCACTTAGTTTCATGGCGGTCATGCGTTCATCGCTCAAAAGCATTCCGGCAACAATGACACCAAACAAAGGGGTTGTTGCATTCAATATCGACGCGAGGCTCGAAGCGATATGGGTTTGACCCCAGACGATCAGAAAAAATGGAATAACGTTGTTCATCAATCCCATCGCCAAAAATGCCAACCACACGTCAGTCCCACGGGGAATTTTTCGGCCCGTAATAATCACGAAAGCCCAAAGCGCAACACAAGCCAATGAGACACGTAGTAATACAATGGTCAATGTAGGTAAGGCAGTGACACTCACGCCGTTGAAGAAAAATGAGCCTCCCCACAAAACAGACAGGGCCACAATCATTCCCCAGTCCCGGGCACTCATTGAATTGTTAATAGAAGATTTAATGATACTGACGCTCGTCGTATTCAAAGTCGCAGTAGAATAGCGGTCAGCGCGGTCGAGCGCATTCTGTTTCTTGCTATTTTATAGTTGATTCACATTAATTAGGAGAAAATAGGTGACTCGACGGCGGTATTCAGGAAGCACTCACTATCAAGTGCGGTATGATCAAGCCCATTATGACATTCGGCGGTGTCAATAATCAGCCTTACTTGCTT
>JBLIML010000096.1:0-14239 GCA_047638675.1 Planctomycetota bacterium
GCCCTTACTCTGGTTGGAGTTATTGGGGATGGCAAGTACATCACAGGGCGCCAGACAAGCTTCCTTGAGTTGTCGCCAAAGTGAAGCGGGTGTATTCGCTTCGAAGTAGCTTATCGGGTAAGACGGGACGTGATTGTTTCTGAAGATGACATTACGATGCAAGTTATTACCATTTGTAGCGCCGGACCATTCGTATGCTACAAAAGTCGTAAACTCACCCGGGCTGTTATAGGCGTCGGCCACTTCAGTGAGCTTTTCCCACATGCTTCGCGCCTTTTCTTTGCAGGCGCTAGCATCTTCGCCGCAAAGTGCATTGTCACGCCGAGGCGCCGGGGATGTATTGTTCCGTATTAACAAATTTTTAAATACCCGGATGGCTACCTCCCGTTCTTGCTTTTCGTTTCGAATGTCCTGGCACGATGATAAATCATATTGAATCGCTTCCGGATCCAGGCAGAGGAACAATTCACCAAGAAACTCTGCGTGGTCGGTGACTGCCGCAAAATCCAGTGGCTGACTCAGTTGCAATTGACGTCCCCCGGCAATCGTGACTTCCTCGCCCCGGGCAAAGCGATAGGACTGTTCCGGGCCTACGGGATTAACACTAACATAAGAATCCAATGACCATGATGAATGAACATGGAGATCACCGAAAAACGGGTGGCGTTGAATGTTTTTCTGTCCTGAGCTCGCGATATCTTGTGACATCGATGTAGAGCTCTTACTTTCACTTACATTGGCACCATCAGTTTCTTCCACACTACTTGAACAGGCCGTAACGAGAACAAGACAACAAAACAATCCTGTTTTATTCATCATTGAAATAAGATTGAGGTCTTTTAAAAATTTGAAAACCATTTTTTACAGGGAAAAATCTACGGTTTTGGCTTTGAGTAACAACATTACTGGCAGCATTAAAGTATTCAATAAGAGATAATGCTACCTATTCTACGCATTGTCATGAAGAATGCTAAATTGTCAGATTACAGGTTTTTACATAGCACAAGTGGATAGATGAAAAGACGAGAATTCCTGATTAGATCGAGTATGGGTTTGAGTGCCCTGCAGCTAGCGGGCCCGGTTTCTGCACGCCCGGTTTTTTCCGCTTCCCCTTTTAGCCTTGGTATTGCCTCTGGAGATGTGACTGACAGTTCGGTCGTACTCTGGACACGATTGGCGCCTGCCCCCCTTGAAATGGATGGAGGAATAGGACAATTTACCATACCCGTATCCTGGACATTAGCGCAGGATCCAGCCATGAAAAATATAATACAGCGGGGAGAGAGTCATGCTGCACCTCAGCTGGCACATTCGGTACACGTCGACATAGAGGGTCTGACTTCAAACGCGGAATACTGGTACCAGTTTAGTGCCGGGAACTATCAATCGGAGGTGGGACGCACCAGAACCTTACCTGCTATTAATGAGGATATTGATTCCATTCGATTCATCACTGCGTCTTGTCAAAACTACAGCCATGGTTATTTCATTGCCTATGAGCATATGGTCGCAGATAAACCCGATTTCATCATTCATCTGGGAGATTATATTTACGACACTTCCTTTGGCGAGACATTCAGGCAACACGAGACAGAAAAAGCACCCGTTTCGCTCGCGGATTACCGACGAAGACATGCGCTTTATAAAACAGATAAGCATCTTCAACATGCCCATGCGCAAATTCCTTTTTTTACGACAATTGATAACCACGATGCCATTGAAGACAGGGATCCCGATAAATTTGCACAACGCGCGGCTGCGTATCAGGCCTGGTACGAGCACATGCCCGTACGCGGCTACGGTGCAATTGGCGACAACCGCTTCGATCTTCAGCGGAAAATTTCACTTGGCGATCTGGTGCAGATTAGCTTATTGGACAGTCGGCAATTCCGCGACAAAAAAGACCTCTGCCGCGACAGCATGGATCCAAATTATGGTTTTGGCAATTACCGTGAGCGTTGTAGCGATTTAATCTCTGAAGACCGTTCAATGTTAGGCTTAGCACAGGAACGATGGTTAGAGGATAGTCTCCTTCAAAATAAAGCCGCCTGGAATGTGATCGCGTCCCCCGGCCCGTTTTTACCTTTTCGATATTATGTAGACGGAAAAGAGTTGAGTTACATTGGCGCCTGGGATGCTTATCCAGCGAATCGACAGCGGATCGCAGATACCCTCAATGCGACAAAATCTGGCCATCCCATTATCCTCAGCGGTGACGTGCATTCTTTCTGGGCCGTCGATGGTCAACTTATTAAAGACCAGGCTGAACGGCTATCTGTGGTGGAATTTGTGACCTCTTCTATCACTGCCAATTGGCCTCTGCCATTAGCTAAGCCGGTCACTGATAATCTAACAAACAATCCACAGGTGAAATTTTACGAACCGGATAAACGGGGCTACCTCTTACATGAAGTGAACTCGACAGAATGGAAAACCACGGCACGCGCGATGCGGGACGTAAGAGATGAGCAATCACAGGCTTTTAGTCTGGCGAGCTTTCTGGTAAATAATGGGAAGGCTGGTTTTAAACAACTTTTTTAACTACTTACGCTGGGTGAGGACAGGAATCGTGATGAAAGGCAATCTACTTGTCTTTTCTTTACTCCACGCCGGAAAGTTCTTGCTTTAAATCTAACAAATAATCCTGCATACGCTTCGACAAAACCTCAGCTCTACAACGTGCAGCGTCCGTATGCATGCCTTTCTTTAAATTTAGTAACTTTATATAAAAATGATCAATCGCATAGCGGGAATCATCCAGTTCGCGATCACTTGCCCAGGGATCTTCCGGGTCAAACAGGAGCGAATTCATCTTTCCCGCAACATAAAATACACGGGCAATTCCAAGCGCACCTAGCGCTTCGAGTCGATCAGCATCCTGTACGATTTTCGCAGCCATCGTTTCGGCTTTTATGTTGGCACTATAACTGTGGGATTCAATCGCTAATCTAACTTCCTTTAGATGTTCTTCAGGGAAAGACAGTGATTGTAATATAGCGACTGCCTTTTCAGCGGCGAGGCGCGAGGCCTGATTTCTGTTGCTGGATTGTTTCGGCAGATTGACAATATCATGAAAATAAGCGGCAGCTAATAAGACCAGTGGTTCTACTTCCAGATTATCCTGCTCTACGATGTCCCGGCAATGTCCCCAGACTCTGCGTAAGTGAGAGAGATCATGAGCTGCATCATCGTTACCTTGATCGATCAGTTCTTGAGCCACACATTCTTCCAGGCGCTGTTGCCAAATTTCAATATTACTTTTCATGGTATTAATCTAATGCACTTAAGAGAGACGGCAGTTTTGCTTCGAAAATTAAAAGCTCGCCGTGTTATTTTTTGACCCATGACGCGAGGGCTGCCCTCAAAGTGGCTTGCTCAATATCGTAAGGCACAGTTTGCGGTTCATTTTTAAGCGACTCTGCCCGAAGAGCGATACATTCAAGGCTGAGCGTTTGTAAGGCAAGCCCGAGATCCATCACTTCTATGGGGTTGCCGTCGCCGCCTGCAAGGTTGATCAGGTTTCCCTTTGCGAGTAAGAAATATTTCTTCCCGGAAGGAAGGGTGAGCTGTTCAATATTTGGTCTGATTGTATGCACAGATTCCGCCATCTCGCGAAGCGAAGGCAGATCCATCTCTGTTTCGTTTTGCCCCGCGTTGCAAAGTACAACACCATCTTTCATCAAGTCAAAATGTTGATTTTGTATTGCGCTTGAACGTCCAGTTACCGTTAATACTAAATCCGCATCCACCAGGGCATCTTCCAAATTCGCTGTCTTAAAACCCTCAAGGTGTGCTTCTAACTGTGCCAATGGAGTGATATCGACAACGGTAACATGCGCGCCCAGACCGCGAAGTCGTTGGGCCACACCCTGACCACAGTAACCATAACCTATGACCACGATATTTTTACCGCCTAACATTATGTTGGTGGTGCGCATAATGCCATCGACAACAGATATCCCTACACCATAGCGGTTCTCAACAATACGTTTGGCCATCGTATCATTGATAATAATGGTCGGAAAATCAAAACTGGGTAGCTCTTCTCTTAAACGATTCGCGCCGGTGGTGGTTTCTTCTGTCGCACCAATGAGTGAAGTTCGTAGAGCTTTATAAGCATCATCTTCGCTCAAGAGATAATGCAAATCACCGCCATTGTCTGAGATAAGGGTGGGATTGGTGTCCAGTACACGTTTAGCATTTTGCATATGTTCTTCAAAGGATTCACTACGCCAACTAAACACTTTCACGCCTTGCTCTTTAACCATGTAGGCAGCTGTATCATCCTGAGTCGAACCAGGACTGCCGGTAATCGCAACTTCTGCGCCACCGGCCATTAGTGTTTCAACCCAAACCGCTGATTTCGCCTCGACATGAAGACAAATACCAATTTTGTGATTTTTAAATGGTTGCTCGGCGCTCAAACGTTCTTTGATGGCTCGTAGTATCGGCATGTTGTGTCGAGCCCAGTCAACCCGGTCTAATCCCGCAGCACTGAGATTGATGTCCTCGATTTTGTGATTCACCATCTTGTCTCATTCCTTAACATGCAATAGTTCTGTTCATTGAATTTGATTCGTCAGAAGACTGAATTTCTTTTTACGACTTATATTGAAAGTAAAACGCTGACTATCGCGGCGCTCATCAAGTTAGACAGGGTCCCTGCCAGTACGGCCTTTAATCCCAGCTCCGCAATTTCATGCTTACGTTCAGGAATCATGCTTCCTAATCCGCCAAGTAAAATAGCCAGTGCATTCAGATTTGCAAATCCACATAGAGCAAAGGTCACAACGGCTCGAGTATGCTGAGAAAGTTGGTCCTGAATTTCTACCATCTGCACGAAAGCAATGAATTCATTCAAAACCAGCTTTTGCCCAACGAGATTACCGGCAATTGCCGCTTCTTCCCAGGGTATGCCCAACAAGAACATTAAGGGTGAAAAAACCGTCCCTAGAATTGTTTCCAGAGTTAAACCCGTCAATCCGACCCACTCGCCGAGAGAAGACAAGATACCATTTACCATAGAGATCAGGGCCACGAAAGCCAATAACATTCCCCCTATGATAGCGGCTAATTTGACGCCTACCGTAGCGCCATCTGCGGCGGCTTCAATCACATTAACAGGTCGATTCTCTCCATCAAAGCCAACTACATCTAGCGCATCATCATCGTCAAATAAATCACCGTCATCCGGCACCAGGAGTTTTGCCATTAACAAACCACCGGGCGCCGCCATAAAGGCCGCTGCAATCAAATAGTCCAGACCAATACCCAGACTCGCATAGCCAACGAGAATTGCGCCCGATATTGAAGAAAGACCGACAGCCATTACCGAAAATAATTGCGGTCGCGTTAATTTCCCCAGATAAGGGCGAATCGCTAGCGGTGCTTCGGTTGGACCAAAGAATATGTTCGCCGCGGCACAAATTGATTCTACTCGGCTTGTTCCCACAATCCGTCGCAAAGCACCGCCGACGATTTTAACAACCCACTGCATAATATGCAGGTGATAAAGCACTGCCATCAAGGAAGACACAAAGATAATGATGGGCAAAACACGAAAAGCAAAAATAAACCCTAATCCACCACCGAGGTGTTCCCCGAATAAAAAAAGTATTCCATCGTTCGTATAATCAATAATTTTTTGAACACCGCCTGACAGGCCTTGCAGAATAGTCTTACCTAAAGGCACATAGAGAACCACTACTGCTAAAGCCGCTTGCAAGATAAATGCACTGCCCGTAATTCGAAGACTGATGGCGCGACGGTTTTCACAGAACAACACCGCAATTGACAGTAATACGATAATACCAATCAACGCTATGTTCATAATTTCTCCGCCGGCGCCTTATTGTAATTAGTTTCTTGTTATTAATAGCAGGAAGACCTAACAGATCAGCATACAATGAAGTTTAAATCAATGAATTGATATTTAGATGAAGTATCTCTAAGCCCTGTCTGTCTGGATAATCGCAGAGGGATTTCAAGACCAACTTGATATGCGCCTTTTTATGCACAGCATTCTGGTTCCCACGCTCCGCGTGGGAATCCATACCTAATTTGAATTCGTCTACACTCCTACACTGGAGGTTAATATTAATGCCTTTACCAATAGACATCGAATGAGATTCACATCGTCGATGTAGAAATCCCTCTCTGACATGACACAGGTCTGCATTCCCACGCGGAGCGTGGGAACGAGTTAGGGAGAATTCGCTCATGACCCACTCTTTTCTGTACGATCTCCTCCATGACGCAAAGTAATTTTTACTGACTACATCACGGCTCCTACACCGAAGGGCAATAGGAATTTCAGGACCAACTTGATATGCGCCTTTTTATGCACTGCATTCTGGTTCCCACGCTCCGCGTGGGAATCCATACCTAATTTGAATTCGTCTACACTCCTACACTGGAGGTTAATATTAATGCCTTTACCAATAGACATCGAATGAGATTCACATCGTCGATGTAGAAATCCCTCTCTGACATGACACAGGTCTGCATTCCCACGCGGAGCGTGGGAACGAGTTAGGGAGAATTCGCTCATGACCCACTCTTTTCTGTACGATCTCCTCCATGACGCAAAGTAATTTTTACTGACTACATCACGGCTCCTACACCGAAGGGCAATAGGAATTTCAGGACCAACTTGATATGCGCCTTTTTATGCACTGCATTCTGGTTCCCACGCTCCGCGTGGGAATCCATACCTAATTTGAATTCGTCTACACTCCTACACTGGAGGTTAATATTAATGCCTTTACCAATAGACATCGAATGAGATTCACATCCTCGATGTAGAAATCCCTCTCTGACATGACACAGGTCTGCATTCCCACGCGGAGCGTGGGAACTAGTTAGGGAAAATTCGCTCATGACCCACTCTTTACTGTACGATCTCCTCCATGACGCAAAGTAATTCTTCTGACTACATCACCGCCCTCACCCATTGGGGCGCATACGATCTTGAAATCGAAAAAGATAAGGTTGTAAAGGTGCATAACCTCAAAGAAGACGAGGACCCCTCCCCCATTGGACAAAGCCTGGCAGGCACGCTGGACGATGCCTGCAGAATAGCGGCACCGATGATAAGACAGGGCTTTCTGGATCACGGCTTCCGCTCCGATGGTATAGGTCGCGGTGTCGAGCCTTTTGTGGCGGTGTCCTGGGATGAGGCGGAACAAATCGTTGCAGATGAAATAAAGCGGGTATGTGAAAACTTTGGTAATCAGGCGATTTTTGGGGGCAGCTATGGCTGGGCCAGTGCCGGCCGTTTTCACCACGCACAAAGTCAACTGCACCGATTCCTGAATTGTGCTGGCGGCTATACCCGCTCAGTCGATACCTACAGCTTTGCGGCTGGTGAAGTTATTGTTCCTCATGTACTTGGCGAGTTCTGGCCCTACATCTATTCCCAAACCAGTTGGCCCTCCATAATAAGTGACACGCAAATAATGCTCGCCTTTGGCGGACTGCCGCTTAAAAACACACAGATTAGTAATGGCGGGACCCGACGACATGTACAACGGTCCTACATGCAAGCGGCAAAAGACAAAGGCATAGATTTTATCAACATCGGTCCTTTGAAAGATGACTGCGCTGAATTTCTGAATGCAAAATGGCATAGCGTTCGCCCCAACACAGATGTCGCCATTATGCTGGGGTTGGCACACACCCTTGTCACACATGATCTACATGATCGCGCATTTTTACAGAAGTACTGCGTAGGTTTTGAGCACTTCCATGACTATTTGATGGGAGTCACTGATGGTCAACCTAAGGATGCTGATTGGGCCTCCGGGATTTCCGACATGGAGGCCGCGGCAATAATTGATATTGCAAAGCAGATAGCAGTAAAGCGGACCATGATCTCGCTAAGCTGGTCACTGACACGCCAGGACCATGGCGAACAACCCTATTGGATGGGTATCACCCTCGCCGCCATGCTCGGCCAGATGGGCCTGCCCGGCGGCGGTATCGGATTCGGTTATGCCGCAGAAAATACCATGGGCAATCATACCTACCATCATAAGTTGGGGTCATTGCCTCGCAGTAAAAACAAGGTAAAGGAATTCATTCCGGTGGCACGCATAGCCGACATGCTTTTGCATCCCGGTGAATCTTTCGACTACAACGGCAAGCCTTATGTGTATCCGGATATCAAACTGGTTTACTGGGCAGGTGGCAATCCCTTTCATCAACAGCAGGACACCGGGAAATTATTGAAGGCCTGGCAGCAACCAGAAACCATTATCGTGAACGAAATCTGGTGGAACGCAACGGCAAGACACGCTGACATCGTACTTCCCTGCACTTCACCTCTGGAGCGAAATGACTTAGGCGGCCATTCTGATGATCCAGATTTTTTTGCAATGCATGCCGCAGTGACTCCTTATGCATTGGCACGAAACGATTTTGATATTTTTCGTGGTATTGCCTCTCGTCTAAACTTTGAGAGCGAGTTCACAGACAATAAAGATGAGATGCAATGGATCCAGCATCTTTACGAACTTACGGTGAGAAATATTCAGGATGTCGAACCGCCCTCCTTTGAGGAATTTTGGCAAGGGGCGGGGAAACTAAGCTTTTCAGTGCCAGAACAGCCCCGCATTATAATGGAACAATTCCGAGACGACCCCGAAAACAATCGACTAAGCACACCAAGCGGCAAAATAGAAATATTTTCAAAAACCATTGAAGATTTTGGCTATGACGACTGTCCCCCACACGCCGCCTGGCTTGAACCCGTAGAATGGTTAGGTAGTAAGAAGTGCGAACGTTTTCCCTTGCACATGGTTTCAAATCAACCGGGTAGTCGACTTCATTCTCAGCTGGACAATGGTATCACCAGTCGCCAAACGAAAATCAGGGACAGAGAACCCGTGCGTATTCATCCAGATGATGCAAGCGCAAGGAATATTAAGGCGGGTGATGTCGTACGCCTGTTTAATGATCGCGGCCAATGTCTCGCGGGCGCGATACTCGACAAAGATATTCGCCCGGGTCTTGTGCAGATGGCTACCGGCGCGTGGTGGAACCCGGATAAACCCGGGCAAATAGATAGCCTCTGCAAGCATGGTCAGGTAAATGTATTAACCATGGATAAAGGCACATCAAAACTCGCACAAGGTCCTATTGCACTATCCTGTTTGATTGATATGGAAAAATACGAAGATGATGTGCCTGCGGTGACTATTTTTGAAGCGCCAGAAATTATAAATAAGTCGGATGTACTGGATGCCGAAGCGCGCACAGAATGACCAGTCTCTCTCTTATTGATATAGTCTTGGCGTAAATCGAAAAGATGCTGGATTCTCTGCAAAGCTTGTTTGGATTAATCGTTTTCCTGTGCCTTTGTTATGCCAGCAGTGAAAACCGTTCGGCTGTGAAAATTCGATTGATAATACCCAGTCTGATACTTCAGTTTGTAATCGCTCTCGTTTTACTAAAAATCCCTGCCATGCAACATCTGTTTATATTTCTAAACAAGGTCGTTTTGGAATTACAGCAGGCAACAGAGGCAGGGACCTCTTTTATATTCGGTTTTCTCGGCGGCGCACCCCTGCCCTTTACTGAAAATGCAAGCGGTGCCAGTTATGTGCTGGCATTCCGTGCCTTGCCTCTACTTTTAATCACCAGTGTCCTTTCAGCACTACTTGTATATTGGCGCATCTTGCCCTTGCTAATGCGATTTTTTTCTCTACTGCTGGAAAAGACGCTAGGCATTGGAGGAGCCGTCGGCTTATCTGTTTCTGCTAATGCCTTTATCGGCATGGTGGAATCACCACTACTCATTCGTCCGTATCTAAGCAAATTAACCCGCAGTGAATTGTTCACGGTCATGTGTGCAGGTCTTGCTACTATTTCCGGCACCATGCTGGCTTTAGAAGCCTCTGTCATTAGTCATGTAGTCCCCGGCGCGGTGGGACATTTGCTGAGCGCATCTTTAATAACGCTTCCTGGCGTTATCTTAATCGGTCATTTACTCATTCCCGAGACGAATCTCATTACCACAGGTAAGACAGCAATAGACCGCGGCGCCGACAGCACAATGGATGCGATTACCAAAGGCACACAAACCGGCTTGAACCTGCTTCTCAACATTATCGCAATGATTATCGTTATGGTCGCCCTCGTGCATATGCTCAATGCTTTGCTGGCATTATTTCCATCGATAAACGGTAACAACATCACCCTTGAAGGCACGCTCGGCTTATTTATGTCGCCTGTTACCTGGCTCATGGGTATACCCTGGTCCGAAGCGAAAACTGCGGGTCAATTGATGGGGATAAAAACCATCCTTACTGAATTTCTGGCCTATATAGAACTGGGGAAAATACCAGCGGAAGATCTCGCCGTCCGTAGTCGCATCATCATGACCTACGCGCTTTGCGGATTTGCGAACTTTATTAGCCTCGGCATTATGTTGACGGGTTTGATTATCATGGTGCCGGAAAGACGAAACGAGATACTCGAATTAGGGTTCAAATCCCTTATCGGCGGCACCATCGCCACCAGCTGCACAGCCGCCATTATTGGCATTATCCTTTGATTATGGGTATTAAATTAAAATGAAACTCACATCGGATGTAATCGAACGCAATTGTGATGAAAGTGATATTTACAATGAGGTTTTGTCACTGAACAACAAACACATCCTGGAACTGGGTTGTGGTGGAGCAGAAATCACCCGGGCTATCGCCAGTAATGGACATGAGCGATACATCACCGCGCTTGAAGTAGATCAACGTCAGCATAAAAAGAATCTGGCACTAACGGGATTACCGAATGTGACATTTCAGTTGGGTGGAGCAGAAGCCATACCGGTAGAAAACGAGAGCCAGGATATTGTCTTCTTGTTTAAATCCTTGCATCACGTACCCGAAGACAAGCTTGATCAGGCGATGGAGGAAATACATCGAGTTCTTACTCCGGGTGGCATGGTTTACATCTCCGAACCCATCTTTGCGGGTAATTTTAACGACATAATACGTTTGTTTCATGACGAACAACATGTGAGAAATGCGGCATTCAATGCTATTCAAAAATCGGTCAAAAAAGTTTTATTTACACTGGTGGACCAATTATTTTTTAATGTAACGGTGAGTTTTGAAAGCTTTTCTGACTTTGAAGATAAAATACTAAATGTAACTCACACAGATCTTCAACTTACCGAAGAGATACACAGAGAAGTGAAATTACGTTTTGAACAACAATTGATTGATTCAGGCGCTCATTTCACGGCCCCCATGCGCGTAGATCTACTACAGAAATCATTGGGCTAGTGCCACAATGGCTTTGCACATTCCATGATGCAAAAAAAGGCTATTCTAGGCATTTCTGCCTTTTACCATGACAGTGCAGCCGCCCTCCTGCTTAATGGCAGAATAATCGCTGCAGCGCAAGAGGAGCGCTTCACTCGCATCAAACATGACCCTGATTTTCCACGGCTTGCCATTCAATATTGTTTACAGGCCGCCGATCTCCAGCTAACTGACGTGGATAAGATAGTTTTCTACGACAAACCTCTGTTGACCTTTGATCGTCTACTTGAAACCCATATGAGCTTTGCGCCACGAGGACTCAAGACCTATCTGCAGCGCATGCCTGTCTGGCTCAAAGATAAACTGTTCCTGAAGCGCCTGTTACGAACCCATCTTTCCAAACTAGGTGCATGCGCAATAAAATCATTGCCGCCGCTCTTGTTTACTGAACATCATCAATCCCACGCCGCATCAGCATTTTACCCGAGCCCGTTCGAATCGGCTGCGGTACTATGCATGGATGGTGTCGGAGAGTGGGCAACCACGTCCGCATGGCACGGCCAGATGGAAAAGCTGGAACCTCTCTGGCAGATCAACTTCCCACACTCCCTGGGCCTGCTTTATTCGGCCTTTACTTATTACACGGGTTTTAAGGTTAACTCAGGCGAGTACAAACTAATGGGGCTCGCACCCTACGGGAAACCCGTTTTTGCGAGACAAATTCGCGAACATTTAATTGATATAAAAGACGATGGCAGTTTCCAGCTTAACCAGGAATATTTCAATTACAGCATTGGTGAAAGGATGACCTCAGAAGCCTTCGACCAGTTATTTGATGGACCACCTCGCATACCCGAATCCCCAATCACCGACAGAGAAATGAATATTGCCGCCTCAATTCAGTTGATCACAGAGGATGTTGTGTTGAAACTGGCCAGGACCCTTCATCTGGAATCCGGTGAGGAGAATCTCTGTTTAGCCGGTGGTGTAGCGCTGAATTGTAGCGCTAATGGCAAGCTTGCAAGTGCAGGAATATTTAAAAATATATGGATTCAACCCGCTGCCGGAGACGCAGGCGGCGCTTTGGGAGCAGCATTCGCGGCCTGGCATTTACATGGTGGACAGCCTCGCAGTGATATAGGAAGTGATGCAATGCGTGGGGCTTATTTGGGACCAGAATTTACTACTGGTGAAATCAATACATTTCTCTCCGACAGGAAAGTCCCTCATAAACTGTATGAGGATGAGGAATTATTTTCTACCGTCGCACAACTTATTGACGCCGGTCAGGTGATTGGCTGGTTTCAGGGCCCAATGGAATTTGGCCCACGAGCACTCGGCAATCGTTCGATTATTGCAGACTCACGTAAGCCGGAGATGCAAACAAAACTCAACAATAAAATAAAATTCCGCGAATCCTTCCGCCCTTTTGCACCTTCAGTACTTGAAGAAGATAGTGAGCATTATTTTGAATTCGCAGGCATAAGCCCTTACATGATGTTTGTAAGTGAGGTGCAAAAAAATCTGCGTGTCGAAGGCAGTCAGTTGGCCATGGATAAACAGGTAGGTCTGGACAAACTGGCTTGTCATCGTTCCAGCATTCCGGCGGTTACACATGTCGACTATACTGCGCGACTACAAACGGTAAGCAAATCCACCAACCCACGCTTTCACCAGTTGATAAGTGAATTTAAAAACATAAGTGGCTGCTCTGTGCTGATAAATACTTCTTTTAATATCCGGGGAGAACCCATTGTCTGCACACCGGAGGATGCCTTTCGCTGCTTTATGAACACCGATATGGATTACCTCGTGCTAGGCAATCATGTTCTGTCCAAAGCAGAACAGACCCTCGTACAAGAACCTTCAGTCAGGAAGAATGACCTTCCTTCCAGTGCACTGGACTAAAAGATAGTCACCAAAGATCATGAATGCAGAGCCGACCGAAAAACAACTTGAACTCTTCGGCGTTATTCTATCTGCCGTGATCAGTTTTTGGTTATTAGTGTACTGGTTTAAGTCGGAGAAGAGCCTGATAAACTTGTGGCCCTACTGGTTGGTGATGGTTCTGTTATTAAGCATAGCTATGATCATGCCGCTTCGTCTGAAAATATTTTATTTGAAATGGATGAAAGCGGCCGAATTAATAAATAAAATTGTCGTCAATTTTATGTTATGCGTGATTTTTTTTCTGCTTATCACACCCATCGCTTTTATAAAACGTATACTTGGTGATGACCCCTTACGCAAGCCACATTATATTGAAGGTACTTACCGACAACAAAGCAACTTTATAAAGCCAGAAGATATGGAGAATCCTTTTTGATGTTTGAATTTCTAACGGACCTGTGGATGTTCGCACGTAAGCACAAAAAGTACTGGATGTTGCCCATTATAATTTCCATGATGCTAGTGGGTGCTCTAATTATTTTTGCAGAAGGTTCTGCCATTAGCCCTTTCATTTACACATTGTTCTGAACGGAAAATAATGACTTCCGCAACTGAAATAAAAGATCCAAAAAAAGCTAGGCGCGAAGTTTGCTTTACCTTGATTACCGTAATAATAAGCACACTGTTTTGCTTGTTATTGGCAGAATACGGCCTGCGTTGGTATCAACAATCAATAAACAATAGCTCGGCGGGCGATCCTGGCTTACTCCGCTATCATGCCCAATTGGGCTGGACGCTAACACCCTCCTGGCAAGGACAGCATCAACACCATGATTTCAATGTTCAATACAATATTAATAAATACGGATTTCGCGGAGATGAATCGATTGACTTGCAATCGAACACCAGGCGCCGTATCGCCTTCGTAGGTGACAGCTTCAGTTTTGGCCTGGGTGTTGAAGACGAAGACACATTCACAGCACAATTGAATCGTCTACATCCTGAGATCGAGTTTCTCAACCTAAGCGTCCCCGGCTATAGTACCGATCAACAGTTGCTCTTGATTGAAAATCGCCTGTCCA
>JBLIML010000097.1:0-13996 GCA_047638675.1 Planctomycetota bacterium
CAAAGCGAACATAATTGTATGAATGCCAAATGCCTGGGTAATCGCCACGTTATTCATCGACATCATATTGAGAGATCGTGCGATCCATGATGCCTCGGAAATAACCACAGCATCCACGGCATTCTGCACCCTCGCTTTTTTTGCCACCTGGTCACCCGTATTAACCACCATCAGTACGACTAGTACCAACGCCAGTAACGAAATCAGAAACATGACCAATATCTGTCCGCTTTGACGTTGCCCCTGTGGCGCTAACCTAAATGCTTTCACAGCATGGTGACCTCAGCTTCGACCCATACAAAATTGTGTCCCTTCTCTGTCAAGTCTCGAAGAAAAGCTGCTGGTGCCATTTCAATATGCAGTTTGTAGCGCACTGAAGCACGAACCGCCCATGCATTAGATTTTTCGGGGAGAAATTGCAAATGTTCCAGGCGTTTGGAGTAGTCAAACCTCACTACAGAGTTATTTGGATTGAAGGCGTAACGAGCCTTGTTTAGTAGCGGTGCAGCACGACCACTCATGCCAGCGGAAACTGCCATTTGCCGAATGGCACTAGTTGGCACATTGACTCCTCCTGTGGCCAGCTCCGCATTGACAGGAGAAGCGGGGATGAGTGCGGTTCGTGCAGCTCTTTCCACGCGATTTACCACCTCGCGGCTCTTGTTCTTGCGTAACAGAGAGGTGTGCAAGCCAATGCCTTTTATCTCCGGAATCAGAAACGTATCTCGATCCCACATCCATACCCTGGCGCTTCTAGCCGCACTATAAGCAGAGTAATGCACAATCAAAGCCCCATTGGCGAGTATCGCTAACTGCACGATAACCATCAGAAGGAACAAGTAAAGTGGGATGGTTATTGTAAAATCTATGGCAGTTGCAGAACCCCGATCATCTAACAATAAATTCAATAGCCGCTGACGACGCCTGCGAGCCAAAATTAATGTAAGGAAAATTAGAATCAAAACAGCCGGCACTAGATAAACCAGAATCCAGACAACTGACCGATAGAATGATTCGGTAATCAGCAGGGTCATCCAGAAGTCTGTTGCCCACATAACTAAATCCAGGCAACTGAGTTAGTTAAATTTGAACTGAAACGAAACTGCGGAAAATAGACTGTGATTATCGTCGCTAACATCAGCGACACACCCATTGGCACTTGCAGCCCCAATGCGGGCTGAATCTTCTCCGTGTCAGGTGTGGTTGAGGTACTCAACCACCAAATGACTTCTTTTATAGTCATCAACAACCTGCCTGACACAATAATGACGATTACAGAAATGATAGCTCCAACCATAAAAGTTATTAACAGCACATCTATCACTAGAGGAAAACCCAGTAAGGCTCCTATAGCACCAAACAATTTGACATCTCCACCGCCAATGCTGGACATCAAAAACAAGGGCAGTGTAATTAGAAATCCTATTCCCAAGCCCACTAAAGAGTCGATTATGCCTGGTCCGATTCCGGATACCAGTCCCATCGAACAACCCAGAACAATACCCCCATAACTCAGCGCATTGGGTATTCGTGCGGTTAACTGGTCATAAAGAGCAGCGGCACTGGTAAAGCCGAAAATTAAAATCAGCTCCCATTGCATCACCACCGCGGATACCCCGCAGGTGGGTTCACATCACTGTCGGCTGAAGCAAGTTGTGACTACTTAAAACTATCCTTTGCAGCGGTACCTTTAAGCTTTTTAAATTGCTCGTTAACCCACTCGGTAATTTGATCCATGAAGGTCACTAGTATAATAACTAGTGGAATAGCTATCAGTCCGATCAATAACAATGCCCCTACAGGAATCTCCCCACGTTCGTCATGGTGAAGTGTCTTAAATTTTTCGATTAATTTTTTCATGGTACGACCACTCCTAATACATTGTATGTTGATTAATTTTTCCCCAGACTAGAACTACAATGTGAACTTGTCTGTGGCATTTCTCACCTGACATCAGGTTCACTGCTCCCATACTTTACCGGTTAATGCAACTTGTTCAGTTAAACCGGAGTACGACAGTTCCTCCCCAAAAGTTACCGAATTCCCGGTCCACTCAAGATCAGGAAGCGCCGCATCCAGATTTGTTGAAAATTTACCCAATTTATAAATATCTCTGACCCGGTATTTCAGGTCATCTTCAAGAGGCATTACTTCACTAATACAGGTAATTTTTCGATCACCTGAATGCATTCGACTGATCTGCACAACAACATCAACTGCCGATGCTACCTGGGCACGTAGTGCAAACAACGGTAGATCCACACCGCTCATCAATGCCATCACTTCCAATCGACCAAGGGCATCTCTGGGTGTATTAGCATGACAGGTGGATAGCGAGCCACTGTGTCCTGAGGTCATCGCCTGGATCATATCCAAAGCTTCACCGCCACGACATTCGCCCACTATGATACGGTCAGGGCGCATTCGTAAAGAGGCTCTAAACAAGTCACGAATACTGATTGCGCCACGACCGTTTCTGTCTCCTGGTTGAACTTCAAATGACAGCACATGATCCTGCTGCAGCTCGAGTTCAGTTGAATCCTCCAATACGATAATACGCTCGTCTTTTTGAATGACTGATGACAGGCAGTTCAACAAGGTGGTTTTACCGGATCCGGTACCACCAGATACGATCACGTTCTTTTTAATCAGCACGCAGAGTTCGAGAAACTCTCTGGCTTCCTGGGTCATCGATTTTTTTTCAACCAACTCCCCCATGCCGATTCGATTCTCAAAAAACTTTCGAATAGTGGCACAGAGTTTCTCCCCTGCTGCAGGGGCTTGCACCACATGCACGCGGGACCCATCGGGTAGTCGCGCCTCAATACTCGGGTTTTCCGGTATCAGACGCTTGCCGGTAAACTGTACTACATTCCTCATGGCTGATTCCAACGCCTGCTCGCTGGGAAACAGTTCATCCGGATTTGTCACCTGGGTAAGTTTACCTTTCGACTCAACATAAATATTATCGTGCCCGTTAATCATAATTTCCGATATATCAGGATCTTCCAGATACTTGCGCACTGGCGCCAAAAAGTGCTGGACGGTCTCCTGGTAGAGTTGCTTTCTAGTTCGCATGTCAGACGTCTGGTATCACTCGGCTACAAGAATGGAAACATCACAATTATGGACTGATTCTCAAATACGGCTGTCATCAGATCCAGGCATAGGGCAACGATGTAGTACGACGGAATAGCAATTGCACCAACTACCAGTAAATACCCGACTACATCATCCACTCTTCAATACCTATTTTACGGTGTAAACCAGATGGGACTCAGCATACTGGCTAGACGGTAAAGAGAAAAATCGGCTCAAGCCACCACTTTTCTCCGTAATATCTCCACTGGCAAAAAGCACCGGGTAATGTGTCGGAATAACGTACAGTGGAGCCGATCGGTAACTCAGACCCTCACTTTCGCGACTGATATTGCTGGGCAGTCTGGTAATAATAGCTTTCAAACGCTCTTCGCCTACAGGGCCTGTCACACTCAAATAATCTTTAGCTGGATATCTGTACAGACGACCGGCATCAACGAAATTAAATGGCTCGTCAGATCCAGGATAAATGCGTTGGACAGATCCACCCGCGCCAAAATGATACAGGCTTACATAACCCTTGGTATTAGCCTGGAAATAAAATGCAACCTGACTACCTGCCTGAACTTCGGTGCTGCCACTTTTGCTTTCCATCCATACCTTGATAGTCATGGCATCTCCGGCTGGAGCTACTTCAGGCTGTGGCGTGGCGACTGGTGCAGGTTCTGGTGCCTGAGCAAGGTGTTGCGCAAGAAAATTTTCCACATCTTCTAAAAATGCTTCTTGCTTATTTGGTTTATAAGCAAAATGCTTGTTATCAATGGCCTTAGCCTGAGCATCGTTAACGGTAACCCCTACTGGAATATTGGCTGCTGTTAGCAAACCGGTATCCCAGCTTGGACTGACCGCCACCTTAACGCTGTATTTGGATGCGACTTCAGCAATCACAAAATTCTTGGCTCTGCCGTCAATTGGATCCTCATATGGATTTAGCCCAGCATCTGACACCACAACCACATGCAACTTGTCGTCCAGAATTCTACGTACAAGACTACCAATTTCTTCCTTTTCCTTTGGTGTGACTGTCTCTCCACCCGGTTTCAAATTTTCCATCACTTCTGAAACCATCACCAGTGCCACCGGAACAACGGGATGCGAAGGAATTTTGTCTAGAAGCGCAGTTTGCAACTGACTGGCTAAGGGCGCCATCTCTCCAGGCAACGTTAATTCTGAATATGCAGACTGGAAAGGTAGTAACAGCAGAGCTGCTATGCCAATTTTATGAGCTGATTTGAGCATTTTGGATATCCCCGATATCATAGAATCTTTTCGTCAATGTCACCGATTGATCCAGAATTCGGCGACCATAAAACACTTGACGGTCGCACAACCGGTTTGTCAGTAATAATCGACATTTTTTAATTCTGACTTAATTTTCCTTGATTTCTGCACTGCATTTGAACTACCTCGCCAATTAACCTACTGTTCATTTTCGACCCTACAGCACTTTCTGTCTAATAATACTGATTCTGAGTGAATTTTATTCTATTATAGTCTCAATATTTAAACGATAACAAACTGGGAAGCATTGTACTTGGATCAAAGACAATGATAGTTGAGTCTGCCAGGTGATAATTTTTGCAATAAAGGTGAAAAACTTTCTGACAAATATTTACCTGGCCGTCATACCTTTCATGTCTACGAATAATTTCAATTATACAGCCAGAGAACGCCATCCTGCTCAGAGCGAAGGCAGGTATTCACAGCACTCATGCCTGGCATGGCTATTTATAAAGGGGAACCAATCATGAACTCTTCACTCTTGCTTAAACCATTACTGGCTATAGCGATCTCGTTTTCAATCAGTGCTAATCAGGCACATTCTGCGACCCAAAAAGATCTGGTCTATGTACCGAATAATCATAATGAAGAAATTCAACTGACCATTGCAGTAGATAAATCTACAGTGAAAGTCGATGACTACGTGTCGTTCTACGTTACTGCTAATCAGGAAGGTTATGTCACAATTTGGGACATTGGCACCAGTGGAAAAGTACAGCGCCTGTTTCCTAATAAAGGCAGCCATGACATGCAGGTAGCTGCAGGCGTGAAATACGGCTATGGCGGCGCAGGCAGCGCCTACCGATTTCGGGTAGCCGCACCTCTTGGTTTTGAGAACGTCTATGCGGTATGGACTGAACAGGCCGGCTTGCAGCCAAAAGAATTTGATTATGCCAGCGCCAGAGGACTTGCCAAGGATCTACAGTTGGTGGAAAAACAGGATCGGGCCACCTGGGCAACCGCTCATGTAGAGTTCGAAATCATTGCCAGTTCTGGTTCCACTTATCAGCAACCAAAACCACCCCCTAACCAGGCTCGAGTTGACGGGCAGGTTTACCTTCTAACCATGGGTTCTAACGTGGGTCAATTGGCGAAAACCAATGATGACGCCCGCGCATTTGAGGAATCTATGCGGGCACTATTTGGATCTCGCCTGGTATCTCAGTTCCACGCAGATGTAACACGAGCACAAATGGAAAGTGGGATGACCTGGTTGAGAAACTCTGTGAGTCCAAATGATCACGCAATTATTTTTTACAGTGGACATGGTTCTTTTGTAAAGGATGACAATGGTGACGAAGAGGATGGCTACGATGAAGTTTTTATACCCTATGACGTAGAAAAATATGGTGCCGATGAGGAATATGTAGTTCGAGATGACTTGTTCGCAAGCTGGGTTAACGCAATAGGCACCAACAATATTCTTACGGTGATTGATGCCTGTCACGGCGGCGGTCTACCTAAAAGTATGTTTTTCAATGGTCGTGCTAAACGATTTAAAGGCGGGAATATTGGCGTGAAGTCCAAAGGACTGACTAACAGTAATCGCGTAGATGATATTACTGATGGTGTTAAAGGGCTTACTCTGGCGGCTGCTCAGGAAGATGAGTTAGCCATGGAAGTAGCCGAAGGTGGGTTATTTGTGCGCTCGTTTTTGAATGCTTTGGGTTCAGGCAAATCCGGTACGCTACTTGATTACTTTTACGATGCGGTTGAAAAAACCAAATCTGAAACACGCGGTCGGCAAAATCCAATCGCCATAGGCGACACCAGCATCGCCAGCAATATTCGCGTTTCTAACTAGTCACTGACTGACAACCAGAGCCAAACTGTACCTGCGAATAGCAGGTGCAGTTACCCTACGGCCCATTCCCAACAGGAGAATGTCATGAATTGCTATCAATTTGCAGCCAACAGTGCACTTAAGTTTTTGCCTGTTTGTGCACTTACAATTGGTCTTCTAAGTCCACTTCCATCAATGGCAGAACTTGTCTCTGCCAGAGACCTGAATGTTATCCAGAAACCCCTGGCCAACCTGAAACCACCCGCCAACGATCTAAAGATTACAGCCTGGGTGGATCAGGAAGACAACACCTATGAATTCGGTGATCAAGTAACACTGTTTGTTAAATCAAATCAGGATGCCTATCTGACGATTCTGGATACGGGCACCAGCGGGACAGTGCACATAATCTACCCTAATTCATATCAACCAAATAATCGAATTAGCGCAGGTCAAATTATACAAGTACCTGGTAAAGACGCTGAATTTGCCTACGAAGTTGCAGGTCCGACAGGTACTGAACATATTCTGGTTATTGCGAGTAAATCGCAAGATTCATTGTTCAGTGCGGATAATTATCGCCAGACCGGTCCGTTTCAACAGTTGAACCAACGCGCCGATTTTGTTGCAAAAGATCTGAAGGTAACGCTGAAACGCGACCATCAAAGCAACTGGTCAAAGTATGACAAAGTCATCAAGATCGTGCCGCCAGCTGATGCTGGACTTCAAGTTCTCGATAATAGCTTACAAGTCTCTAGCGCCGGCTCGATGGTGTCTGGGACTTCTGACAATTCCTCTAGCCAGAACTCTACCAATTCTGGCTCCTTGCTCCCACCTGAAATCAATTCGTTCAAACTATCGGTATTATCTGATCAACCAGTTTATCAAACTGGTGATCGAGTAACGGTAAGCGTATCGAGCGATCGGGATTGCAAATTAACACTGATCAATATTGGCACTTCTGGAAGAGTTACTGTTCTGTTTCCTAATCGCTTTCAACGCAGCAATTTGATCAGGGCCGGACAAGTTGTTCGTATACCGGAGAATACAGCGGGTGTGGACTATCTGGTTCAAGGCCCGCCAGGAATTGAGACGCTGGTCGCGCTCTGCCGCACGGATGAAGATGAAAATCTGAGCGGTCAGTTTAATTTCAATCGACAGGTGTTTCCTGACTGGGGGAGCCTGGATAAAGTTGGCCAGGAGTTGGCATCTATTTTGCGTCAACCGGGTGTTGCACTGTCATTCACATCCACCACGTTTATTGTCTCGAACTAACTTTTATCAGCAACGGACCAGTAACGAATGCCGTCGTGACGGAATATTTTTCCGATAAATAATAGATTTCCTGACAATTTCCAAGCTACTACGTCAATGACTTAAACTGCTCTGAATTGTGCGAATTTGCTATTATCGTGATACTTTTTGATAAAAATAATGATCTTTTGGGGAATTTAAGATGAACAAAGTTCTAATCTGTTTGTGCACTTTCTGGATCACATTTCTACTTCCATCGTCAAAGTTGCTAGCACAATCATTGACTATGCACGATATTGAAGGCGTATGGCAGGTGAGCGAGAAAGGTGGAGCGATTGCGACCGACTTCAAAAAAGTATCTCTGTTCCGTCTGGTGGCAGGCGATGCATTGCCGATGGATCTAGTTTTTTGGCAGTTCAGTATAGAAAACGGTCAACTGCATTTGGTGATTCCACGTCGCGAGCTTGTATTTAAAAACGTGCGTCTGGTCAACAATCGTATAAATGTAAAAGTGGAGGCCAATGAAGCTGCGATCCATAAGGTCAATCAACGTGGTGATGACGTGAAATACTCTAGTGTTGAGATAGAGTTTAATGGTTACAGTTTCAATGGCGGCATTCGTATCAAAGGATTGAAATGGGAAGTGAATGGTCGTCTTCCCTTAAAGCGCCAAGAAGAAAAAGAAAAGTTAAAGAGCGTAGACGATGCTTCGTCGATGACGAGTGCTCTGAAATCAGAAATATTTAATATGCAGACTGAATTGGATGACTATTCAGAACGAGAAAAGCAGCAATTAGCTGAATTAGATAACCAGCAAGACACCATCGGCAATCAAACCAACACGATTGGCAGTCAGGGTAAAGAAATCACCAATCTGAAGGGTCAAGTCAGTCGGTTAAAGAAAAATCTTTCCAATGCCGAAAACCTGGTTGCGACAGCGGCAGTAAGCCAACCTGTAGTTCCGAAGTCATTACCAGAATCAAAACCAAAGCTGCAGAGCGGCGAGTTTGGCGGCATAGCATGGAAAGACAAACCAACAGATATTCTAAAGAAATTGGGCGAACCGTCTTTTATAAAGAAAAAGAACAAATACCACACTTATTACTATGGGTCCGAGAAAACTATCAAGTTTCGGATTCGGGCAGATAATCCCGACAGTGGTGAATTGCGAGATATTACGTTCAGAAAAGCCGGTGAACAAATTATCGATGGCTTTAAACTTGGTCAGAGTTTCTCCCTGTTATCCAAGGCCAGCAGCGGCAAGCCAACCTTCTCTGAAGGCAATGGAAAAGTCGAATTTACTGACTACCAAATTCTTGCCTACTGCAATAACGATGGCGATCAGTGTGACAAGCTGGTATTTGTCAAAAAATAGGCCGACCAATGGAGCGCATTGAATGAACAAACTACTCATGCTTTTTTTCCTGACTGCAAGTCTTATAGCAAGCAGTATCTCCTGGTCTGACGATCCACAATTACTGGTCGAAGAAAACCGCGCTCTTGATGCAGCCGATACAGGTGATTTCGCAAAGGCCGCGGAAATTCTAGAGACTGTTATTGCAACTTACGATTCACCACCCAGTGTTATTTTCCTGCGTGTGAAAATGACCCTTGCCACAATTTATCAAAGACTCGACCGAAACACTGAGGCCATTCAATTGCTGGATGAGATAATTGAATTGAAAGCCAGTGACTTAGGCAGCTAGATTTTCCGTGTGAAATTACAGCTATCATGATTTTTCTTCAAAACAGCTCCAGAACCGCAGACAAGAGCTTTATGGACCTAAAGCCACTTGTTGCCAGCCTGATAGCATTTTGTCTTATGACATCGCTGGTTTTAGCAGACGAATGTGGAAGTCAGGTTCATTTAACAGAGGAACAGATTGCTACCGCCCGAGAAGCACTTATCTATGCGGAATTGGCTAACAAGATCTATGGCACTGGAGAGTTTGATAATCGATATTCTTCAGATGGTAAGTGGACGATTAGCCCTGGAGAAGAGTTTCGCAATACTGAAACAGGGTTTCATGCAGCTGTATATACTGATGATAAAGGCAATGCCATATTGGCGTTCGAGGGTACCAACGCTCCTGACTGGAGAGACTGGAGAGCAAATTTTGAGTCGGCTTTTGGTGGATCCGGAGAGTTTGCAGATGCTATCAAAGATGGCAAAGCAAACGATACAGACAGCATTCAGGATCTGAAACTTACCCAGCAGTACGCTGAAGCGCACAGAGTTGCACTTTTAATGAAAGAAAAGTATGGCGATAAGCTGAAGGTAACTGGACATTCTCTTGGTGGTGGATTAGCACAGTTTGCCGCAGAAGCAGTTGGCGTAGATGCCTATACTTTTAATGCGGCAAATCTCTCCAAGGTTAGTCGGGACCGACTCGTTGCAGGACATAAACCCAGAGTAGTCAATATTGTTAACTCTAGTGAACTGCTCAATGAGCTAAATAAGATTTCAGCTTCCCTATTGGAGTCCTCTAAAGTGGGTGAGAAAATAGAATTTGACTACGAATTGGGCCCGGAAAAAGAACCCATTCAAGACATTCTATCGCAGAATGTACGCGATATATTGTCTACCATTAGTCCATTACCCAATATTGTTGATGACTTTGTTCAGACAACTATTGATGATGCGGCTAAAAAAGCGGCAGAGGCTGCTCGACGACTGTATGAAAAGTTCGAATTACATGGAATGGAAGCCATGCAAAACTACCTTAAGTGCGTAGCTGAGAAATACCCGGAAGGACAAACCCCTAAACCTGATGAGCTAGAACCTACCAGGCAACCGGCAACCGGTACTGCGGGCAATGATGCAACAAGCGACCAGGAGCCATACAGTCCCGGTCAGAAAGAAGATTCAGGATCTAGCGATAAAGACAAGGAACCATCCGCAGAAGTAGAAAAAGAACCATCCAAAGAAAAAGACGAATGCATCAAAACACATGATCCTGACGCTGCGGTGAAAATTCAGGAAGAGTATCTCGCAGCGCTGAATGCTAGCGACTATGGCAAACTGGTAGCATTGCGGGCAAAGAAGGAATCTATGGATCTTTGGCAGAGCACCTGTAATTAGGTGTAGAAGTGTCATTACCAAGGGAAACTGGCGGACTAATTACCAGGCGACTTTGTCGTAATAGCTTATTAGGCTCGTTCTAAAGCGGCAAGAAAGCGGTCATCGTGGATCGAGTTTTTCACAGATTTTGCGAACGCTGAACACGCAATGCGCTGGTATTCAAGTGTAAAAACTGATACCTCATATTACATTTTTGCCAATCGTGTTCCTATATTGCCGTACTATGGATATCCGAATATCGCCCATTTCTGCCAGTCCTTCGGTTTATATTCCTAGTTGGCAATTGCTACAGTAGTTCTTCAACCCTTAAATATCCAATAGAGTATCCCTAAGACTTAGCTGCGGATATGCGGGATTTGCCACATTACTTTAAATGACGCTTTGGTATATCAGAGAAAACTAAAATTTCCAACACATCGGCTATTAACATTGAATCGACATGCGACAGCGGAATGTACGTTTTCTCTGGAGTATTCTACAGCCAATTTACGGACAGACTTAACCTCCCATTTGATTTAGTTTGATCGAGTCTGAAATTTACAGGGCTATGGCAACAGTTTGGCTGATAGCCAAGCGTGGACTTGTTGCTGGGTCAAAGCATCTATTTGGCTGGCTGATTTGCCGGGTTTTCCCGGCATCCGCATTTGATCGAACCAGAAAGTGATTTCATTCTCAGTATTAATCTGGTGTTCAAAATGACCAACGTGATCAAGCCACTTTCCGGACGTGGCCACACCCTCTGCAAGCAGCGCCTCTAATACAATTTGCTTTTTCCTCAGGTACTGGGTCAGTTCAATTCGATTGGCATCTGATGTTTGAACCCACTTCACCAACTCCTTACTCGAAGACTTCAGTATTCTGCTGATTACCGGAATTCCACGTACGCGTTGCAAATAGTCTAGCATTTCCTCACCTTCCTCCCTCTGATCTCCGGTAAGTAACTCCACTAGAACATGTTGCAGACTGTCGAGGTGATCGTGACTCCAACCTTCAGAGAAGTAAAGCGATTCAGCAAGATCTGACATGCGGGTAATTAGCTTGCGCAAACCGATTTTATTGATTAATACGCTGAATTCAACGTGCGCATTATCAGATGACTGGTCAGCCGGAACCCAGCCCAATCTCGCACTTACCTGTGGAGGGATTGACCCGCATTCAGGCAACATACAATACACCTGCAATTGAATCTCTTTGTTCTCACTCCGTGAGCCAAGAAATAGATGGCGGGGGCTTTCGGCAGTCATCTTTGCTAACAAGCTCTTCTTGTCAGCTAGCAGTTTACCCTTGGTGCGCGGTCCTGACTTCGAACCGTGCCCAAGTTCATAAATGACTACTCTGTCAACGGTACCACCCGCAGTAAAATCAGAATTGAATTCCAAACCAATGCGGTTATCCCATTCCACCACCTGGTTCTTCGGCACCCAACCCTTGATCACCTTACTGGCATTTTCCACAGTAATAGCATCATTTACACCGACTAGATAATGACTGTCGGTTTCTTCAAATATAAAGTAATTCCATTGCAGAGTTTGGCCGATATTATCAACATTGCCAGGCGTGGAACTGTCATCAGGATTAGTGGTTAACGATGGTTTACCCTGGATGACAATTTTTCGTGCCCGCCCTGAGTCTGATTTTAGTGCATAGATTCCTTTTGGGAGCCCGCGCTCTTTGACCAGGATATCGTCGTCGCTTATCCAGACATCCTGACCAGCGACCCTGATCCCAACCAGGCCCGGCAAGTCGTCTGTCAACTCGTAAACACCAGCATATTCTATGGAATGTTGCTCAATTATTTGATCAGGCTGATTAGCCTTAGAAATCGTTGGTTCATCAGTTAGTACAACGCCAAAGTAATCACTTAGCCGATTGATCGTTTGTTTTGATGGCTTATTAAAGTCCGGCAAACTTGAGTCGGTAGTGGCTTTACTGTCTTCCAAAATATAGTTATTACCTCCAGTTCTGGTTTTGGTGGCCAGCGCAATACTCCAGGTTTCCTCGAGAACACCCCCCTCCAGAACAAAATTACTTTTATATCGCAGACCATTTCCTTCAGCACTAAACCCGAAACCTGAGCAGATTAGAGATAACGCTGTTTTATTGTGGCATATACCATCCAATGTCTCGGCTTCCGATGCCCGCATTAATCGAATGGAGTCTTTGGCTCTATTCAATATAACAACAATGTCGGAATCAACATCTAACCAACCCTGATTCAACGCTATTTCGTTGCCGTATGAAGTTCCAGCCCAAACACCAAACCCAATCATTGCCATTAATGATAATCCACTACTGATTTTACGAATGTCTGTGCTTATACTCATTTGTAATTCGGGGGAATAGTGATATGGTGTTGGGATAGAATTAGTCGACAGCAATCGACTTTAGCTAACACTGTCGGCGTAGAAAAAGAGTAAGCTACCATAGCAAGAACATATGAATAACAGCAACCGACAATCCAAGGTTCATCGATCTAAACAGTCAGGGGAAATACCAATAGGCCATCTGCTTCTGATTGGCATGATCGCTATTCCGCTGGTCATCACACTGGTTATTTTCCGCATCGAAATTTTTACCTGGTTAATCGATAAGTGGGTCGAGTTGGTTACCACCCCTGGTCCCTCGGGTTTCTCCAGTTTCACCCTACTACAGTTAAAGACGCCTTTCGTGTGACATTTCTCACTACTCAGCCATTTTATCAATTTATTGTGAATGCAATATTAATAGAACAATGATTCCCACGGACGGCAAAGGCCAGTCATGGTCAGGAATTGTTTTGGCATCTTTACTGATCTTTGCTCAGGTAGAGGCAAGTCTTGCACAGAGCGATATACCCGTTCTAGAACCGGAATACTGGACCATAAAGGTCTTCAAGATCTTCCGTCACGATGACACCCCACGAGGCCCAATATTCACTCAGATTGTCGACGATCTGCAGAGCCCAATCGGAGCAGGCACTGTGGTATCCCGATCCCAGTTTATTGAGATTTTGAATCGGCTAGCAGGCGAGCAGGTTTATGTAAACGAGCTGTTACGCTACGCACGACCAAAAAGTAAGGAAAAACAAAATGCGGTACACGAGGACTACACCCACATTTTCATGAAACCGGAACGTATTGCTGCGGGAAAAGACTTCTGGATGAAACACCTCAGCCTGCTGGAAGAAGCACAGAGGCGATTTGGCATATTACCCGAAGACCTTATCTCACTTTTGATGTGGGAGTCAGGACTGGGAGAGTTTACTGGTGATTATCAGCTGGTGAAGATTTACCTGGGGCAACTGATGTATCTGGACATTGCCGCCAGTTATTTTAAAAGTATAAACAGTGACGCGACACCCAAAGACCCAGTACGTTTCGAGAAAATTAAGAATCGTGCGGCGAAAAACCTGGTTTCAGTTTTACGCGAAGCAGAAGACAATGGTATCGATCCATTAAGTCTTAAAGGTTCATGGGGTGGCGCAATCGGTTACCCACAGTTTTTGCCAATGAATCTGG
>JBLIML010000098.1:0-13836 GCA_047638675.1 Planctomycetota bacterium
CGATATCTTCGTCACGTATGAGTTTGCCTATATGTTTGAGCTGACGACTTAAGGCCTCCATCTTCAATTGCCTGGCGAGCAGGATTGCCTCGCGAATTGATTCTGAAAGGGGAAGTTGATGCAGTGCATTGCCAGGCAACTCAACCAGTTTCCTACCGAGGTCCTGCAATACCAGAAACTCACGCTTTATTTGAGACTTGCTTTTTTTCTTGTTCTCTTGTGTATCTTGCATCAGTAGAATGTCGGGGTTAGGCCTTGAATCTTGAGTTTAGTTGAGTGCTTGTTAACAATATCTTAAGCCCTATACCTTTCAGAGGTGAAAACTATCCATTTAGGGTTTGCTAACAAATAATATACGCCGAAATTATAAGTATTAATGTTATGTTTCCTTTTAACGTTTGTGCTAATTTCGTTTTCTATACTCCGGTTCTGTTCCCATTCTGTTCGTATTCCAATATTTTCAGTAATTTGAAATCCTGCTCCAATTCCAAAAGACATATTTATACCATTATCACTTGTGCTAAATGAAGAAGGTACGATTGAACTAACGCGACTAATATTCGTGTTGGTATTCCAGCGTGCAGCTCCAATCTTACCAAATAAATATAGTTTATTTGTAATTGGATGTTTCCCGATACCCATTAATTGAAAGCCATTGAATTTTATTTTTTCACTGCTACTCACTGTATTGGAAGGCAGGAAAGTAATAGATCTTTTTTCTTCCTTTGAACCTAAAGATACATATCCCGCTTCAACACCAAAAGATTGAGTAAAAAAATAACCACCAAAAATTTCTCTATTTATTCCTGAATCATCCACAGACGTAGAAGAATTAGTAATGACAGGTGCAAGTGCAAAAATAGATGCCCTTGGCGTTAGAAAAGGTATTAAAGCTATATCAAATGTGCTTGAGGGGGCACGCGAGAATGCAACTGTAGCAGGATCATTAACATTATCAATTTTAGAATAACCGAGTGAGCCACCTATATAAAATTCGGATCCTGCAGCAAACGATGGATATATTTGTAAGGTTAAGAATAAAAAACATATAGCTAATAAATACTTTTTTACAAATTCCATAAGAAAATGTCTCTATATGATTAATTTAAACAATTTAACATATTAAAGATAAATATATATCTCAAAAGGGGTCGGAGACAAAAGAGAATATTTCTCAAGTGACTCCAACCCCATAATTATTCCATCACTGTAGCCAAGTTAAACGAGAATAGAATAAAAATTAGAATTAAAAATTTATTAACTCTGTTCATGATTTTGTTCTTTTGGATTTAAATTGGTCTTGCTTCTGTTTTTTTCACGTATCCGCCAGAATCGTCTCGCCAGTTCTTGCATATCTGTTACGTTATCACTTTCATCAACTATCTCTAGACCCAGCATAGTTTCCAGTGCATCTTCAAGTGTGAGGATGCCACGAACACTGCCATATTCATCGACAACCAGCATAATATGGGTACGTTGGTGTAGTAAATTATCCATGACCTTCGATAGAGGCATCATCTCATTAACTGATACCATTTCCCGTTTATATTGAGTAACTATATTTGAAACGTCCCCTGCTGCCATTGCATGGAGCAGGTCGGATCTCAGTACAAAACCAGTAATATCATCCGGGGAATCTCCGTAAACAGGGATACGGGAGAACGATTCTGAACCATATTCGTTAAAATAGTCTTTAATCGTTATATTTTCTGGAATTGAAAAAAGTACGGTATTTGGCGTAGTTGCATCTACTACATTTATTTGGTCCATAGACAATAAACTGACCATAATGCTCGATTCTTTTTTTGCCAGTTGTCCCTCCTGCCAGCCTTGTTCTGCTAATGCGGCGAGCTCTTCCCGATTGATTCCGGTTAAAACTGGGCCCACCGTCATTGAACGTGTCAGGTAGTCAGACAGTTTTACAAAAGGGTATAGCAGCCAGACCAGGTAGCGAATGAAGTAGACAGTCATTGGTGCCAGCTTTTCCCAGTAATGCGCACCAAGTGTTTTGGGAATAATTTCAGAAAAAACCAGAATCAAAAAAGTCATGATAGCAGAGGCGATACCCAGCGCCGCGCTCCCGAATAGTAACATGGCCTGTGCCCCGGCCCCGGCCGCCCCTACAGTGTGGGTGATTGTATTTAACGTCAGTATTGCAGCAAGCGGTTGACTGATATTTTCTTTAAGGTCTTTTAAAATCTTTGCATGAGGTTTTCCTTCTTTTTCTATTACCGCAATGTAGCCAGAAGTGATACTTAATAATACCGATTCTGCGATTGAGCATAGAAAAGAAAAGACCAAGGCAATAAGGACATAGGTTATTAATAAAAACATTTATTGAGTCTTATACCTAAAATGATTTGCTATCGAAAACCAGACCGCGCAACTGATAAACGATAAATTTCTATTTGGCGAGTGTTTCATTTATCCAGCGTACATTCATACCTACCAGCTATGGATTGTCGTGCGACCAGGGATCCCCGGGTTGCTTAATGACGCCTGATGTCCACGGGTTCACGCCATAATGCGCCGCCTGGGGCATCTTCACCGCGGGAACCGTGGTCGCGTCGGCAACGAAATTTTCCGACACGATGTCGTTTAAATTAAGCAGGAACGCCACAAGACTATAGATCTCGTCGGGCTTAAGGGATTGCGGCGCGTAATACGGCATTGCACGATTAATATAATCGAACAACGTCGTCGCACAGCAGTACCGGTTTGCGAGATTCGGATTGATTCCTGTATCGCCGGGATTTTCGCTCGCGGTGGGTCCATGACAATTTACGCATTTCGCATCGTAGATTTCCCGGCCACGAGCCACTGTCCCTGAGCCGGTGGGGAGTCCCGTGCCGTCGGGTTCGATATCGATATCCCAGGCCGCTATTTCAGATTCCGACACGTCTCTTCCAATCGGCTGATCTGCGAGAGTAGCGCCATCCTGCGCGGCGACTTCAACAAAGCTTCCTGCGAAAAAGAAACTTCCAACGAGCGCGAACAATAGTGCCAAAGCAGGTCGCTGTGGTTTAAGACCAAACATTCGTTACCCTCCCACTTGAGTGGACTTGCCAGGTCTCAATGCCGTTATAGGACGCGCCCTGTGGGGCGTATTTCGCGAGCCAGTCATGCGTCGGTTGCTTGAAGCCTTGATCATCCCAGGCTCGGCTGGTCAATTTCACAGTTTCACCTTTCCAGGTCCAAGGGAAGGTGAACATGGTCGCCATTTTCGGCAGCACAGGACCATGCAGTCGTGCCAATGACCATGTCGCGCCGCCATCGGTGCTGATTTCAACTCCAGCAATTTTGCCGTAACCTGAATAGGCCATGCCGCGTAGTTCACGTGGTGGCGGGGTTTCCGCCAAATTCATTCCACCAGAGGGCGTGATGATGTGCGAACGTACACCACATTGAACCGAATATTGAAACGTCCTGCCATCGGAAAGATGATCGGCGTAGCGCGATGTCTCCTCTCGCATTTGGAACATGCGGCTTCCGAACTGTATGCGCCGGATCCATTTATTACTGGTATTGCCCTCGTAACCGGGGAGGAGAAGACGCACCGGATAACCGTTCTCCGGTCGCACAGGCTCGCCGTTCTGTCCGTACATTAGGTAGGCGTTGTTCCAAAGTTTGTCGATGTCGATGCTGCGCGCCAACCCCGCACCGTCGTAAGATTCCACCAGTGCCCAGGTTGATTCGGGCTTCACATTTACGAGTTCCATTATCGTGCGCAGCGGCACGCCCACCCATTCGCACGCGCTCGAGCGGCCGAGGGAATCGAGGATCGTCGAGTTCTCGTTCACTTTGCCTTTGCTTGGGGGTTCCCCATTACCCTGGCACTCCCAATAAAAAAAGTGCTTTTCTGCGCCGAGGCGGATGAGGTCCTGAAGCGTGAACTCCATCGGACGTTCAACCATTCCATGTACCAGTAGACGGTATTTCGATGGATCGATAAGCGGGATGCCGGCATGGTGCCGCTCGAAGCAGAGGTCCGATGGTGTCACAGTGCCAATAATGTTGGACCAGTCGGTACTTGATCCGGTTGCATATATTCGCGAGCCACTGACTGATATTGTACGTTTGAGATCGACGAAGGGGGATCGCCGTCCCACCTCGGACGGGGCGGCGCCAGCCTGTGTCCATGGCGTATCGGTATTGTTGTTTATATAAGTATCGGGGGTCGGTTGCGGTATGAGATTCTGGTGGCTGTACACTTGACCTAGCGCTGCGCGGCTCGCTGCCCAGCCTATAACTGCACCACCTCCGCCGAGGAGCATGCGCCGACTGATCTGGAAACTCTTCCCGTCTGAAGCACGAAAAAAATCTAAATCCGAATCTTCATTGCCCAAATTTTTAGCCACAACAATCCCTCCTACTTTGAATACATCCTAGCAAAATTGTAGTCATACATAAATAACCAATAAAAACATGGTGACAGTTAACTTAATTGTATAAGTGTATATGAATTACAATTAATTAAGTTAACTGTCACTTAATTTCTCGTTTGCTTACTTCTGGGCCAGTTCGTTCTCATTGTGGAATAAAAGGTGTCGGAGAAAACAGATAATAACTCTCAAATGACTCCGCCCTTTTTACATATGAATAATGTCACAATTTTCTGCACATTAACGTCCGATATTTTGAACTTCGCCTCTCCTCCATTATCAATCACTAATGTAGTATGCTCATAAACTAATAATAACAATGAGGAAAATAATGAAACACTATATTTGTTCTGTTTTTGCATTAACTGTATTTTTATCCAATGCTGTGCTATCACAGGAAACGGATTTACATCATCATGATGCTGTTACCGATGATGTAATTTCACAGCATCGCCAGGCACTGGCAGAAAACACACGCGCCAAAGGATTTGGTCCACAATCACCTCGAGATATTGATAGTAAGGCTGGACAAAATGCGCGATTATTTTCAAGTTCACCGCCTTCAATTGCCATGAACCTATGCAATATTCATTTTCATAAAAACGCAGAACATAAAGGCGGGCAATTTTCCGAATATGCTGGTAACGTTGATGGGCATGGATATCAAACGGGTATATAAATACTCAGGAGCACTCAGTGCATTTGAAACCAGACCGGTTAATAATGAAGTCTGTCCAAGTGATCATGGCAGTCTGCAACCAGGTGATACCATTGAAGTCCATTACGTCTATTCAACAGCACAGGTTGAGCCGGGTCCCACACTCGGTGCTTGCCTGAGTGAATCTATTAACAACCCTCAATTACGTGTTGAAGCCCAGGTATATGCTCTGGTTAATGATAGAATTGCCGGTGACTTTTCCGAGCTGACTACATATGAGTTACGAGGTGGCCTGCACCAGGCCATTAACATACCTAAAAATACGGGAACCCCAGTCCAGTACGCTGGATCAACAACAGGCCCAGGATATAATGAAGATGGCTCTCCTTTCCAGGTCACCTGGAATGTCCGTCCAAATGTAGCCAAAGTGGATATCAATACAGTTGGTGATTGGTGTAAAGGCAACACTTTCGATGAAGACCATGCCCACGGGGTTAGAAACCTGGTTATCAACCCAGATCTATTGTCAGAAATCGAGTAATAAACATAAATTAGGGTCAGAGTAAAAACTCTGGATCAGTTTCTTATTGCTAAGGATTGTTTTTACTCTGTCCCCAAACTATTATTTGCAATCCAATTTCCATCAATAGAAGCGTGAATATGCTCAAACTACTTTTCTTATTCTGTTCATTATTATTTTTGCAGGGTTGTATTGTTAGCACAGCCGTTGGCGTTGTTGCCGAAACTATTGAAGCGGGAGTAGAAGTCACTGGTGCCGTAGTGGGAACCGCAGTAGATATCGTAGTACCCGATGATGATGACTGAATTTATCTGGTCTAATTATTTTTCTAATACCTTTCTTGTTGACTGTCTAAAAACCAAAAGGGTAGGAGAGATAAGAGGATATTTCTCAAATGACTCAGGACTCTTTAACGTTGGTTGGAGGATGTGATGAAAGGACAGATTTTGATTACGGCATCGATCGCTGTCGCGTTTATGATTCTTGGACAGCGACCCGCAGTAGCACAGCAGCCCGCGTCCGATTTTATTCTGAGGAACGGAAAAATCATTACGGTTGACGATCGCTTTACCATCGCTGAAGCCGTGGCAGTGCGCGGCGAGCGCATCGTTGGCGTTGGCACGAATGAAGATATTGACGCGCTTGCCGGTCCCGACACCACGGTTATCGATCTTAAAGGGCGATCCGTCATTCCTGGTTTTATCGACAATCACGGTCACATCATGGAGGAAGGGCCCATCTGGCAGTTGGAGTTGCGACTGGATGGAATCGACACGCGCGCCGAAGCGCTGCAAATGATGCGCGATCATGCGATAGCCCTGGGACCAGGCGAATGGGTTTTTACCCTTGGGGGTTGGGCGACCGATCAATTCACTGATGATCAAAGCGATTTCACCCGCGATGAACTTGACGCGGTGTCACCGGATAATCCCGTACTCCTTCAAGTCACGCGCGAACACACCTACTTGAACAGTCTTGCTATAGACGCTGCTGAGTTGGATGGATCGAATGCCCCGTGGATCGTCCGCAACGAGGACGGTCGTCCCACAGGTGTCATTGAAGCCGAAGGTATTCGCAGTGTTTCCGATGTGCGTCCTCCACCACCGCCGGAGATTTTCGAAGCCAGCAGTATGGCGATGATCAAAGACATGAACCGAGTGGGCCTGACAACCGTTGGTGGGCCATGCCCTGCGGATTACATTGATCGCTTTCGAGTATGGGGTGACGAGGGTCGCCTCTATTTACGGTTCTTCTGTTTTGTACGTGCTGGATTGTCCAACACCACCGACCAGGTGGACGAACTCCTGCCTCAAATTACGACGTTGAAACCGTTTCAGTGGGGCAATTGGGTGGATCAAACTGCCTATGGAGAAACCGTATACAGGCCATTGCACGACAGCATGCTCGCGCCAACCACCAATCCGTCAGAGTCGGATCTATATCAGTGGCGTCGCATCGCCACCGAGGTCGCACGGGCAGGGCTTCCCTTACATGTACATGCCACGATCGAAAATACGATCACATCATTCCTCGATCAGATCGAACTGGTGAATCGCGAATTTCCAATCCGTAACCTGCGCTGGGCGCTGGCCCATGTGGATCAGGTTAACGCTTCACATCTGCAGCGCATGAAGAACCTTGGGATGTATCTCGCGGTTCATACAAGGCCCACTGTGATGGGCGGGATGTACAAACGTGCCCATGGCGATCGTGCTCTGGATATGCCACCGCTTTCGTTGATCCAACAGAGCGGTATAATCTGGGGCTTGGGAAGTGACACCTTTGAGGTCAATCAATACCGACCGTTCACCACACTATGGTGGGCAGTGACAGGAAAAATGGTCGGCGGCACAACGGTGCTGCGTCAGACAATCAGCCGCGAAGATGCTCTTATCGCCCATACGCGTCAAAACGCGTTTCTTGTTTTTCAGGAGAATAATCTCGGTTCAATCCAACCAGGAAAGTTTGCCGATCTGGTGGTTCTTGACCGTGACTACCTCACGATACCGGACGACGAGATCAAAGATATTCAACCCGTGATGACCATGGTTGGCGGACGGATCGCGTTCGATGAAAGTAATTAGGATCAGAGTAAAAACTCTGGATCAGTTTCTTATTTCTAAGGGTTGTTTTTACTCCGACCCTAAATTTTTACCCGTCGTTCCTTACATACTGGTTAAACCAATCAATGGTGCGCGTCCAGGCCTCGGTCGCTGTCGCTTCGTTGTAGCGTTCTGGTGTGGCATCGTTGAAGAAGCCATGTACGGATTCGGGATATATGTGGCCTTCGTGCGTGATATTTGCTGACACCATGGCTTCCTGATAGGGATGCCACCTGTTGACTTGTCGCGTGTCCAGCGCGCCATGTTGTGCCAGGATCGCTGCCTTGATTTTCGGCACGTCCTCAAGTGCGGGTGGTGATCCGTAGAATGGCACCGCAGCCGCGAGATCGTCACCCAGGCGTACAGCCAACTGGTTCGAGACACCTCCGCCATAACAAAACCCCGTCGCGCCGATTCTGCCTGTACAGTTTGGCTGATCTTTTAGCCACATTGCACAGGCCACAATGTCTTCAAACCTTTTGTCACCGTCCAACTGGCTGAATAGTTGTCCTCCCTGATAATCGCCGCCGGGGTAACCGCCGACCGAAGTGAGTACGTCAGGCGCAAAAGCCATGAAATTTTCCAGTGCGAACCTGCGAGCAACGTCTTCGGTGTGAGGATTCAACCCACGATTCTCATGAACAACGATAATGCCCGGAAGTTTGGTCGGCTCTTCGCGTCGACTATCGGCACTGAAGGGGCGCACCAGGTAACCTTTGATATATCCGTGCCCCTGTGGTGATGGAATAGTGACGTATTCGGCACGGATCCGCTCGTCGGTCCGGGAAATCTGTTGCCCCATTGCGTAATCAGGCATCAAGGCCTTTGCAAGGGTAGCGGCGGTGATACCGGCGATGGCGAATTTTTTCGTTCCATCCAGGAATTCCCGGCGATTTATCTCGCCGTGAATGAAATCGTTATAAAGTTCGATTGCTTCAGCAGGAACCGTGCGACGTTCTTTTGATGACATGTTTTACCCCTCCGGTTAATTATAAAATTAGCATTACACTGAATACTGCCTCTCCAAATTAACACTTTAATCTTTACGCACAGGAGTGTCCAACAGGGGATAAATCACGTTTAAAAATAGGGTGACAGTAAACTTAAATGTATAAGTTTATTTGTGTTACAAATAATTAAGCTAACTGTCACTTAATTTTTCGTTTGCTTACTTCTGGGCTAGTTCGTCCTTGAGGGTCTTGATCTCTTCCTTGGTAATGGGTTCAAACTTGCCTAATCCACAGGATGGTCCGGTCTCATAGGCGCCACCATACCTGGTTAATACTGAGATTGTATCCACGTTACAAAGATGGCCGATAGAAGTACTAAAGGAGAACGAATCGTGAAGTTTTAGACCATTACAGGCATAAGGCAGTGTATTAAGATAATATTTATTTACCCCTGTTTGAAATACCACGTGGGTATTATCAAGGATATTTGAATCTTGTATCCGGCTGATACTTATACAGGGTTCCGCACTCTCGGCACTCGCTGCCTCTGCGGTAATCGCAGCTGACAGACCAAACATTAACATTGTACTAATAGCTGTAAAACCTGTTACATATTTTTTAATACTAGTCATGGTGCAAACTCCTTTTTTAGATATGTTTCATTATCCCGTTTATGTTTGACGATATGCTGAGTCATTTAAAACCTAACGGTTACGATATGTAATTTAAGACAGTTTAAGACAGATTAAATTTCATCTCGTTATAACCTTTTAACGTAAGCCGACTGGCTCTAGTTGACTAGCAAACAAAATAAAAAATTATTTAATGACTGGGATCTAAATTGCAATGCAGTTGTAAGCAGATATTGTTAAAAAAGCCGCGCTGCAGGTGGAACTAATTGATGGAAAATATGTCATGCTTAAAAATAAAAATAAAGATTGGGATCAGGTTTTGCAATGACACATTTCCCCCCAGAATGAATAAGACCATTAGCTACATTTATATAAGGTATTTTTGTTTAGCTTTTAAAGCAAAGCGAGATTGGTTATAACAGCTTAGATATACTGTAATGCTATTCTTTTTTGAAATACATGACGCATGTGGAATTTGAAAGAAAATAGACCTCTTGGTTTTTAACTCCGTGTCATTGGGGGATGATTAGAGTAACGTTTCCTTGTAAGTCAGAGTTTAATTTTACTCTGACCCCAAATACAATACAGTGAACTAAAGGAGTCGGTGATAACGGAGAATTATTCACATGGCTAAACCGTGTTCTGTTCCTATTTACTTTGACTTGGATCGTCCAATTTGTTAGCCTTTTTTTAATAATTCTCGGAGGTGTTTCATGAGTTCCAGACGATCAAGCCGCAGACGATTCATCAAAAACAGCGCGGCATTGGCCGGACTGGGTGCCAGCATTAGCCTGCCGGTAGCGGCACAGTTAACGCCTCCGCCGGGTTACCCGCCGCGGAGACTCGACGAGTATTACGATTATGGCATCCGCTCACCGTACGTCACTTCGAAGCGGATCGGCACTAACGGACAGCGTGGCGTCGATCCCCGTGAAGGGAAACCGCGCGACTATGGTTTCCGTACCCCGCACCACGAACTATTCGGCACCATTACACCGTCGTCCTTGCACTTCATTATCAATCACGGTTATGACGCACCCAACATCGACCCCGTCGAACATCGCCTGATGATCCACGGCTTGGTGGAGCGTCCCGTGATGCTGAGTATGGATGATCTATATCGTTTGCCGGCCGTATCCCGGGTCCATTTTATTGAGTGCTCCGGCAACAGTAACGTCTCCGGAAAGAGATTCTACCCGGGCTGGCTTCGAACCCAGCCAGAGGCGACCGTGCAGGATACCCACGGGTTGGCAAGTTGCAGCGAATGGACCGGTGTGCTTCTGACCACGTTACTTGAACACGTCGGTGTGAAGAAAGAGGCTAACTGGTTCATTGCCGAGGGCGCAGAGAACGGTAACCATTCAAAGAGCATTCCCATGTGGAAGGCTTTGGATGATGCCATGGTTGTCTACGCCCAGAACGGTGAACCCATCCGCCCGGAACAGGGCTTCCCCTTGCGCCTGCTGACACCTGGTTTCGAAGGCGTCAATAATGTGAAATGGCTGCGGCGTATCAAATTCACGGACCAACCGCAATTGAGCAAACGGGAAACCAGTAATTATACTTCCGAGCGAGCGGATGGTACGTTTCGCTGGTTTGAGTTTGAGAATGGAACAAAGTCGGTGATCACCCGTCCTTCTGGCCAGATGAAGTTATCCGGGCCTGGTTTTCATGACATTACCGGTATCGCCTATTCCGGCCGCGGTGCCATTACCCGTGTGGAGGTTTCTACAAATGGTGGGCGCACCTGGCAGGACGCCGAGATACAGGGCACCGTCCACAGCAAGGCGTTTATCCGGTTCCGCTTACCCTGGATGTGGAAGGGGGAAGAGACTGTGTTGATGTCTCGCAGCACCGATGACAAGGGTGATGTGCAGCCGTCGGTGGCGGAAATTAACCAGGAACTCGGCTTGAACCTGAGCCATGCATGGCTGGAAGCGGGTAATTCCGGTACCAGTCACTTTAATGGCATCCAGCCCTGGCGGGTTAAACGTAACGGGGAGGTCGAAAATGCACTCTTTACTGTTTAAGCGCATCATCGCGCTGAGTCTTTTGACCCTGTGTTTTACCGCGGCGGGTGCGCAGGAGTCACCCTATAGTGACATCGGTCGCACTCCGACCCAGGCAGAATTTGAGGCGCTGGATATCTCCATCATGCCGGACGGAGAAGGACTACCTCCCGGCCAGGGCACAGCAAGGCAAGGCCAGCCGCTATATGATACCAAGTGTGTTATGTGTCACGGTCCCAACCTGGAAGGCAGGCGTGACTACCGAGTTGGTCGCCTGGCGGGGGGTGTCGGTACCATGAAAACCGACAAACCGGTGAAGAGCTTTGGCAGTTACAATCCCGTCGTGACCACACTGTGGGATTACATCCGTCGCGCAATGCCACGTTTCGATGAGGGCTCGCTTTCCAATGATGAGATTTACGCACTAAGCGCATACATACTTTATAAGAACGATATCATAGGCCAGGACGAGGTCATGAATGCACAGACCTTACCAAAGGTGGAGATGCCCAACCGCAACGGCTTTATCCCACCGGCCCTGGAAGATATCCTCGACATCGAAGCACGCGGCTGCCGCAACGGACGTTGTCGCTGACCTTACAGTACAAAATTAAGGTGACAGTTAACTTAATTACAGAATAAGTGGGGTCAGATAAGACTTTTTCTGAACCTTTCTCTTAAGGCTGGCATTAAAACAAAAGTCGTATCTGACCCCACTTAACAACTGGAGAATACCACTATGTTCTGGAACCAAATACCACGACGGGCTTTCCTGAAAGGTTGGGGGGTGGGGGCCTTGGCATTTACACTACCCGGAATTTCTCTCTCAGAGGTAAAAGCCCAATCTGCAATGGGCAATAGCGATACCTTCGTGGCCGAGGATATGGGTAAATGGATTGCAGCGCTCCGCTATGAAGACCTGCCCACGGCGGTTGTCGAAAAGGCCAGGCGGCTTCTGCTCGACACGGTGGGTTGTGCCTTAGGCGGGCTGAATGGGGAGCCGGTAAGGTTAGCACGGGAAACGGTTTTCCTTCAGGGTGGTAATCCTCAATCAACCCTGATCGGACTGGGCCGCAAGGTCTCTGCGGACCAGGCCGCGTTCGTCAACGGTATGGCTATCCGCTATCTCGATTTTAATGACTACACTCCCCCGGGCGGGCATCCCAGTATAAACATCGCGCCGGCACTGGCGGTCGCGGAAATGCAAAATCGGACCGGTAAAGATCTGTTGCTCAGTATTGCAATTGGTCACGAAGTTTATGTTCGGATGCGGGAGGCCACCATAGGCGACGATTGGAGCGATGGCTTTGATATGGGGACCATACCATTAAATTATACATCTGCCGCGTTGGCAGCCAAACTGCTCGGGCTGGACGGGATCGGGATTGCCAATGCCATGGCGATCGCCGGGGCACACGGTAATACACTGGCCGAAGTCAGGCGGGGCGGAATGCTCAGTGGTGGTAGCATGACACCATCAAAAGGCACTGCCGGCCCTATGTCGGTTCGCAATGGTACGTTTGCCGCGATGATGGCGGCGCAAGGCATGACCTACCCGCTTTCAATCTTTGAAGGGGCGTATGGTTTCCAGAAGTATGTCACCCAGAGACTGGACGAAGACATCCTTCGCAATCGCAGCGGTGATTTTAAGATTTTATTAAGCATGACCAAGATGTGGCCCTGTCACAAGTATTGTCAGGGACCTATTGCGGCGGCAATCGAGGTGTATGATCAGGGTGTAAAACCGGATGAGATCGAAAGCATTACGGTATTTCTCAGTGCGATGGGGATTGAAAATCAGCAGGTTTACAACCGCAGTGAAATCACCGTGCGAGAACATGCTGACCATAATATGCCATATTATGTGACCAGGGCATTGCTGGACGGTAACGTAACAGATCATGATTTTGATCCTGAGAGCTTCCGGGAACGTCGCGCGTTGGATACGATGAAGCGAGTGAGGTTACGCTTGAATCCAAATCTGGATGACAGCCCGGAAAACTGGGATCATGTCAAAATGGAAGTAAAACTTCGAAACGGTAAGGTGCATAAGGCCGAGGTAATCAATCCGCCTGGTACTTTGGAGAATCCTCCGACCGAGACGATGCTGGTGAAGAAATTCATGGGTATGGCAGAAGAGCATTTGGGTAAGGCAGGTGCGGAAAAGGCCGTTGAAACAATTCTTGATGTTGACCAGATAACTGATGTTGGCCGATTGATGAATGTGCTTACCGCATAGATTTGTGGACTTATTAATTTAAGGGCCATAGACATAAGAAGAATTAAAGGCCTGAAAAAAAAATATTTTCAACTTACTTCGATTTTTTTGTTTTTTAATTACAGAATAAGCGAATTAAGGTCTCGAATAGGGTTCAGACTGAACCTACTCTATTTGTATTAGCTGGATTGATTCTGTGCGATGGCAAACAGATAGAAACAAAGAAGCCGACTATATGCCTGAAACCAGCGCGCGGATTTTGTCCACCTTGTAATGCACGACGTTCCGATCAATTTCACTGGAAACTTTCAGGTTCAACGATTTACCCAGCTTCTCACGTAGTTGTCCGAGAAATTTTGGTGCAC
>JBLIML010000099.1:0-13571 GCA_047638675.1 Planctomycetota bacterium
ACAGACATAAAATGTACGAAAGGTGATGATTCGTCTCGGTGCTGGCAATTAATTTCTAGCAAAGATGCGTGGAATAGATTGCTGGCTTTTGAGATATACACGGAATAGTTTTCAAGGAGAATGTAATGGAATTAATGCTGAAAAATGAGAAAATTAGAGAACTCAATATTGGTGAATTAAGTCTTGTTGGGGGTGGTATCAGTCTAGGGACCGGAACCGGAGGAATATTTGGTGCAGCTGGCGTAGGTGCTGCTCTTAGGCTTGCTGGGGGTTTAGGTTTGTTGTACCAATCCGGAAAGTTTGGTTGGGACCTGGGTAGCTGGGGTTACAATACCTATACAAATTATAGATATCATAGAAGGTAGAATCGGATTGAAACACCACCTGTTAGCATATGAAAACAGGTGGTGTTTCCCTTGGCGATATAGGAATCCTAATGAAAATGGAATTTATTAAATTTCGTATTACAGCAAACACTATGAATATTATTTGTTGGACAATGTTAATTGGCCCGGCTTTTATCTATTTCTTCAACAACATTTTGTATTCTGGATTAGGTGTGTTTTGGCATGATTTTGTTGGAGTGAAATCTTTATATTCTGTTCCTATTTTAATTATTTTATACATTTTGCATGAGGCTCTTCATGTGCTTGCGGGATTAATTTGTGGTCTAAAGCTTAGTAGTTTTAGTTTTGGTTTCGACAAAAGAAGCTTTTCAATTGAGTGCAATTGCAAGGAAGAAATGTCGATTAAACAGTACCAGGTGTTGCTGTTACTACCATTTCTGGTCTTAACGCCGTCATTAGTAGCTATAGCTGTTTATAGCGGCTCTCATCTCTGGTGGATTATGCTCGTCTTATCCATCTCTGGCTGCGCCTTTGACTTAACTATCAGCGTAGCGCTCATAGGTATTCCGGGCGACACAAAAATTGTCCCTGAACTCAAAGGTGAAAATGGTTATGTTTACCTTAGGGCAGCCTCGTAATATTACGGAAGGCGGGGGAAAAGAAGTCCAGCGATTGAATTATCCTGTAACTTTGTTGCGAAGGTAGACAGGTAAGACTTCTGATGCTTGTACCTTCTTTCCAGTAACGAGTTCTTTTGTCGCGAGAATTAATATATCACTGGCTCTGGGAAATCGGTTTGCATCAAAGCCTTTGAGCCTGGTGCCAAGCTTTGTTGTCAGGATTTCTTCATAACTGGCCCAACCGCTTCCTGCTCCAAAACAATCGGTTTCTAACTTAATATCCAGAGCTTCAGGTTTACTTATTTGTTCGTCGTTCAGGGGGCTGACGATTCCATCCTCGCCGACGGAGAACAGACCCCAGTAAATCTCACCCATTCTGGCATCGATGACACTCAATATTGTATTCGACGCTGAAACAGCACCTTGCGCCATGGCCGCAAGTGTCGAGACTGGTATCACGGGTAGATCAGAGGCGAATGCCAGCCCCTGAATCACGCCAGTGGCTATACGCACTCCGGTGAAAGCCCCAGGGCCTCGACCAAAAGCAAGGCAGTCCAGACCGTTCAATTTTAGTTCAGCCTCCGCCAGTAAAGCATCAACCATGGGCAGGATCAGTTCGGCGTGCCTGCGAGGGGCTATTTCGTATTTTTCGAGGATCTTTCCATCTATATAAAGCGCGGCGGAACAGGCTTCGGTAGCGGTATCAATGGCAAGTATTTTCAAGATTGAGAAATAATAGTTGTGTCGATGATTGATGTATATTGATCACATCGTGGATTGATCGAGATTATTACATACATTGCGCGAGGTTGTCGCTACATGCCAATACTTGTGGCATAGGGCCACTCGTTTATAATGCCTTTTGTGTACACACCTTACGAAGTCTTTATCGGTTTGCGTTATCTGCGCGCCAAACGCCGCAATCATTTCATCTCATTCATTTCACTATCCTCAGTGCTGGGTGTAGCGTTGGGAGTGATGGCCTTGATTACGGTGTTATCGGTGATGAATGGGTTTCAGAAAGAGCTCACAGACCTCACGCTGGGAATGACCTCTCACGCAACCGTACTAGAACGGAATGGGAGTTTATCCAACTGGCGACTGTTAGCTGAACAACTTGAGCGTCATCCTGAAGTTGAAGCGCTTGCACCTTATTTTCGCGCAGAAGGCATGTTGATTAATGAGAAACAGGTCAGCGGTACATTGATACGTGGCATCTTGCCGGAGGAAGAATCAAAAGTATCAGACATTGCCGAGAAGATGATTGAAGGTGAGTTTTCCGGATTAAAGTCAGGTGAATTTGGCATTATCCTGGGAAAGGAATTGTCCCTGTCATTACAGTTATTGACCGGTGATAAAGTAACGTTGATTGCACCACAAGCAAACATGACCCCGGCTGGGATCTTACCCAGATTAAAGCGTTTCACTGTGGTGGGCATTTTCGAGGTAGGTATGCAGGAGTTTGATGCTGCTCTGGCCTTGATTCACCTTGATGATGCGGAAAAACTATTCCGCGAAAAAGGACCCAGTGGTTTGCGTATGAAGGTTACTGATATTATGCGAGCACCGACAATCTCTCGGGAAGTAATGAGTCAAATCTCGGGTCAATACTGGGTGATTGACTGGACCCAGCTACACACCAATCTATTTCATTCTGTAAAGACAACAAAGCTCGTCATGTTCGTTATTCTGCTACTTATTGTTGTTGTAGCTGCATTCAATATCATATCGACACTGGTAATGACCGTGACGGACAAACAGTCTGATATTGCCATTCTGAGAACCCTGGGTGCGAGCCGTAAAAGCATCATGACAATATTTATGATTCAGGGCACCGTTATTGGCATCATTGGTACTTTACTAGGCCTGATTTCGGGTGTGTGCTTGTCTTTCAATGTGGAAGCTCTGGTGGAAGGCATCGAACATATATTCAACATTGATTTATTGAATAAAAATATTTATTTCCTGAGTACTTTACCTTCAGATCTGGACTGGGCAGATGTGGTCATCATCAGTCTTGTTGCTTTCCTGATTTGCTTACTCTCCACTATTTATCCTGCCCTGCAAGCGGCGAAGACCCATCCGGTTGACGCTTTACGCTTCGACTGAGCTTAATAGTCTGCGGGGGAAATTTTGCTTAAGACTTTCCTGGGTGACTTCAGCACCGGTCAATAACTTGTGGCTTGTTATAAGTCGCTTATAATGCGGCTCATGTTTAGACCTTATGAAGTGTTCATTGGCCTGCGCTATATGCGCGCGAAACGCCGTAATCAATTTATTTCCATTATCTCGCTGATTTCTGTTCTGGGTATTGCGATTGGCGTCCTGGCGCTGATCACTGTTTTGTCCGTGATGAATGGTTTTCAGAAAGAGCTGAAAGACCGCACACTTGGTATGGCATCCCATGCAACGGTGCTGGAGCGTAACGAAAATTTATCCGATTGGCGTAACGTTGCCGCGCAAATAGAGGCCTATCCTGGAGTTGAGGGCGTTGCGCCTTATTTTCGTGCAGAGGGTATGTTAGTTAACAATAAGCAGGTGAGCGGTACAGTGATACGCGGTATTTTGCCGGAAGAAGAGCCAAAGGTATCGGTGATTGCCGAAAGGATGGTGGAGGGAGAGTTGAGTAACCTTCGATCGGGAGAATTCGGTATTATCCTTGGAAAGGAGTTGTCGCGCACTTTGCATGTGCTTACCGGGGATTATGTCACATTGGTAGCGCCTCAGGCGAATGTTACGCCAGCCGGGATCTTGCCGAGACTCAAACGCTTTAAGGTTGTTGGCGTTTTTGAAATCGGTATGCAGGAGTTCGATGGCGCATTGGCCCTGATTCACCTTGACGATGCACAGAAACTTTTTCGGAAGGAAGGTCCGAGCGGTTTGCGCTTAAAAGTGATCGATATTATGAAGGCGCCAATGATTAGCCGCGACGCGCTGAGAGATATTCCCGGTCAATACTGGGTGTTGGACTGGACCCAGCGTCATGCTAATTTATTCCATGCGCTTAAAACGGAAAAGATAGTTATGTTCGTCATTCTGACACTTATTGTTGCTGTGGCGGCGTTCAATATCATTTCTACGCTGGTAATGACAGTGACTGACAAACAGGCCGACATTGCTATTTTGAGAACCCTCGGCGCCAGTCCTAAAAGTATCATGGCAATTTTTATGATTCAGGGAACCATTATAGGTGCCATTGGTACGGTACTTGGTGTTTTGGGAGGTGTCTTATTGGCTTCTAATGTGGAAACGCTGGTCCAATCAATAGAACGCCTGTTTAACGTTGATTTTTTGCCAGGCAACGTCTATTACATCAGTACTCTGCCATCAGAGTTGGTCTGGAATGACGTGATAATTATCAGTGCTGTGGCCTTTCTTTTCACCGTGCTTTCCACCATTTATCCGGCGAGACAAGCGGCAAATACTCAACCGGCGGAGGCACTACGCTATGAGTGATCTTAGTAGCATAGCCTGTGAAAATTTGTGCAAGACCTTTTCTGAGGGCAGTTTGCAAGTTGAAGTATTAAAAGGCATTAACCTGAGAGTGGAGCAGGGAAACTGTCTGGCCATTATCGGATCTTCTGGTTCCGGTAAGAGCACCCTGCTACATTTACTAGGTGGTCTGGACGAACCTACACAAGGTAGAGTCACTGTGGCGGGCCAGGACATGTCCTCCTTAACGGAACGGGATAAGAGTAGCCTGCGTAATTCTGCACTGGGTTTCATCTATCAATTTCATCACTTGCTACCGGAATTCTCCGCTTTGGAAAATGTGGCCATGCCTTTGCTGATCAGAGGTCTAGAGGTAATTGAAGCGGAACGAGCAGCAAGCAGCATATTGGAACGAATAGGACTTGCGAATCGCCTGCAACATAAACCAGGGGAGTTGTCGGGTGGAGAACGTCAGCGTGCGGCCATAGCGCGGGCTTTGGTTACCAAACCGAGGTGCATACTGGCAGATGAACCCACTGGCAATCTTGATGAACAAACCGCGGCGCAGGTATTTGATGTGATGCTGGAGCTGAATCAGGAATACGGCGTCAGCCTGGTGATGGTGACGCATAACCTGCTGTTGGCAAAACGCATGGATAGCGTCTATGAGTTACACGATGGGGTATTGCAGCAGAAATCATAAGCACTGCCGACAGAATATTAAGCCTCCCCGCTCAATCGCTTTTTTTCTTTGCGTTCTTCCCATTTTTTGATAATGGCTATGCGCCAGAGCCATTTGATGATGAAGTAGCCGCTTATGGCTGATAATCCACCCAGAGTCAGACAGCCCAATAACAGCGTATCCCAGATATCAAAAAATATTTCGCTAAACCAATGCAGAGAAAAATCGAAGGTAATATTTTTTGGTGACTCCTGAAGAATGAATGCGCCGGTTTTGTAAGACAGATAAAACAGCGGTGGAATTGTCAGCGGGTTACTGAGCCAGACAAAAACAACGGCCAGGGGCAAATTAACGTGAAAATAAATGGCAAGTAGTGCAGCCAGTAGCATTTGCCCGGGTACGGGTAGAAAGGCGAGAAACAGGCCAATCGCGACGCCACCTGCCGCCGAGTGGCGGTTTAAGTGGAAAATATTAGGATCGTGGAGAATATCACCGAGCAAACCCAACTGTTGATGCTGTTGGAATTTGTGACGCGCAGGTAGGATACGTTTAAAAAAACCTCTAAGTCCCATGATGATAAATGTTACCGCCAGTCAAAAAGCGCGGTATTATAACTGAATATTATTAAATGGAAGTAATTGAATGCGTACAGGATGTATGTTTTTTTTAGCTGGGATTGTTTGTCTGCTGCATACTCCTGTATTACCCCCCGTTTATCTCGTCTGCCTGTTACCATTATGCCTTTTTCTGGGATTTCGTTTTCCTAAAGTAGCCTGGCCTATGTGGTTCATCTGTGGGATTTTATGGGGTGTTTTTCGAGCTGATGTTGTACTGCAAACTAAACTATTACCTGAGCTGGAAAACAGGCATCTTACTGTTGAAGGCGTCATAGTCTCCCTACCAGACAGATTAAATGGTGGTCGGCGATTTATCCTTGATGTGCATCGTCTTTTAGATGAAAAGGGCATTGAACAGCCTCACCCGGGAAAACTTCGTCTAAACTGGTTTGGGGTTAAGCAAGCGCTGGTACCCGGTGATCACTGGCGATTGCGTGTCAAATTAAAACAACCGCACGGTTTCATCAACCCCGGGGGATTTGATTATGAAGCGTGGTTATTTCAACAAAGAATAAGAGCTACCGGCTATGTTTCCAGAAAAACTGGAAATCTACAGATCAAAGATGGCTCGGCTTATTATTTGCATCGGCTGCGCTATCTCATGGCTGAAAAGTTAAAGCAGGTTTTGAATGGTCGGGACAGTGGTAGTTTGATACCCGCGTTGGTACTAGGCGATCGAAGTGCTATACATGCTGATCAATGGCGTGTCCTAACGGCAACAGGGACAAGTCATTTGTTAGCAATTTCTGGACTACACATTGGCCTGGTCGCCGGCATGGTTTTTTTTCTAACTCGTTGGATATGGCCCCTGGGCAGGGTTACCGCATTGCTCATGCCTGCTCCAAAAATGGCCTCATTGACAGCAATGTTGGCGGCATTTGCTTATGCTGCGATGGCCGGGTTTTCAGTACCCACCCAGCGAGCTCTGATTATGTTGCTGATCTTATTTGCGACGATGTTTATCTCACGCAAAGTGGTGGCATCCTCTATTATCTCCCTGGCTTTATTAATCGTTCTCCTTATTGATCCGCTTGCTGCACTCTCTGCGGGCTTCTGGTTATCCTTTGCGGCCATCAGTGTCATTGCCTTTGGCATGTCGGCTCGCATCAATAATTCAGGCCTCTGGTGGCGTTGGGGCAGAGTGCAATATCTGGTTGCCGTCGGCCTCTTGCCTTTCCTGGTGCTTTGGTTTCAGCAAATACCCATATTAAGCACTGGGGCAAATTTATTGGTCGTCCCCTGGGTGAGTTTCGTTACAGTGCCCATCGTACTCCTCGCTAGTATCCTAATCTGGTGGAATGAGAGTATCGGCGCCTGGTTGTTACAGCGTGGAACAGATAGCATCGATTTGTTTTGGCCCTTGCTGAATTTTCTGGCAGAACTTGATTTTAGTGTGTTGTCCCTGAATCAACCTTCGCTTGCAGGATTAGTAGCAGCAACGATTGGAATATTATTGTTGTTGATGCCGAGGGGCTTGCCCGGAAGATGGCTCGGATTTCTTTGGTTGCTGCCCTTGTTTTTTCCACTACAGGAAAAAATTGAAACAGGTGAGTTTCGACTGACCTTGCTGGATGTTGGACAAGGTTTGTCAGCGGTGCTTGAAACAGCAAACCATGTAGTGCTTTTTGATACAGGTCCACGATTTAGTAGTCGATTTGATGCGGGAAGTGCTGTAATTATCCCTTTTTTACGGCAAAAAAGGATAAACCGTATCGATTTACTGGTTCAGAGTCATGGCGATAATGACCATATTGGAGGGCTATCAAATATTCAAAAGCGCATGTCGATAGATCGGATTTTGACCAGTGTGCCTGAGCAGATCACGCATGATAATGTGGAAGAATGTTTGCTGGGGCAATCCTGGATCTGGGATGAAATTAGCTTTGAGATTTTGCATCCAGCACCTAATAGTGAATTTTCCGGCAACGATCGTTCATGCGTACTAAAGGTAAGCCATGGCGATACGGCCATTCTTTTCACTGGAGACATTGAAGCGGCGGCTGAAAAGCGAATTTTGAAACGAGATATAGAGAAACTGTCATCCAACATTCTGCTTGCTCCTCATCACGGTAGCCGCAGCTCTTCAACAAGAAGGTTCATACGAGCTGTGAAGCCAGAATACGTTCTGTTTGCGGTGGGTTACGGGAATCGCTTCGGCTTCCCAAAACAGGATATAATTGAACGCTATCAGAAAGCGTCGGTGAATATCCTGGACACAGCCAGAAATGGGGCAATAGAAATGTACCTTGACGGGAGTGGTATTACAGTCAGGACCTATCGCCAATACGCACAACGCTTCTGGAATATAAATTATTAGGTGAAAATCAACAAGATGAGGAGTATAGGGTGCTTGAATTAATCAAAGCGGGTGGCTTTGTCATGTGGCCGATTTTGCTATGTTCGATCATTTCGCTGGCCATCGCCGCGGAACGCTTTTGGTCTTTGCAATCAAAACGGGTCACACCAAAAAACCTGGTAGCCCAGGTGTGGCAGTGGGACAAGGTAGGCCACCTGGATACCAAACGAATCCAGGATCTGCGCGTTGCCTCACCGTTAGGCAGAGTTCTTGCTGCCGGCCTGCTGAACAGACACCATGACAGAGAGGTGATGAAAGAAAGCATAGAGGAAGTTGGGCGACATGTTGCGCATGAGCTTGAGCGCTTTCTCAACACTCTAGGCACTATTGCTTCTATCACGCCCTTGCTTGGCTTACTGGGCACAGTTATCGGCATGATTAAGGTCTTTGCGATAATTACCGCTCAGGGCGTCGGCGATCCCGCCGTGCTCGCGGGCGGCATTTCTGAAGCATTGATCACCACTGCTGCTGGATTAACTGTTGCTATTCCCTCGCTAATGTTCTTTCGCTTTTTTCGTGGCAGAGTTGATGAGTTAATTGTGACAATGGAGCAAGAAGCAATAAAAATGGTGGAAGTTATGCATGGACAGCGAGAGGTGGAACAGAATACTGGAGCGGTAAAATGAATCTGCGGCCAAAACGCATGGATGATGTGGAATTAAATATTACACCACTCATTGATGTCGTCTTTCTTTTATTGATCTTTTTTATGGTATCTACGACCTTCGAAAGGGAATCGGAAATAAATATAACCTTGCCAGAAGCCAGTGAGGAATACACTGATGCGCAACCAGACAAAGTGGAAATTGCCATCGATGCTGAAGGTCGGCTATTTGTAAATGAACAGGCACTGGTAAATTCGCAACTGGATACTATTCGGGAAGCCATTCGAAATGCTCTGTTCGACTTGAAGGATCCGCAGGTGATTATCGTCGCCGATGCGAAGGCTACTCATCAAATGGTAGTCCGCGTGATGGATGCGGCACGCCAACTTGATTTAGTAAAGATCACCTTCGCTACACAAGAGTTTGATGACGGCGGCGAATAGATACTAACATGATGCCTGGCTTTTAATGTTGTCACCTCAATTTCTGAATCAGCTTTGGTACGCGAAGCATCCGTTGTTTTATTTACTATTACCATTAAGCTGGTTATACCTTGGCTTTGTCACAATTCGTCGTTTTGCCTATACAACAGGCGTCCTGCCGGTCCAAAAAGTGTCTGTTCCGGTGATTGTAGTTGGCAATATCACCGTTGGTGGGACGGGTAAGACACCTCTGATTATTTGGTTGGGTGAGTATTTGAAGCGACAAGGCATGAAACCCGGATTTATTAGCCGAGGTTACGGTGGCCGAGCCAGCAAATGGCCCCAGCAGGTTCGAGCAGATAGTAATCCAACTCTGGTGGGCGATGAGCCCGTATTGATAGCGCAGAGAACCCAATGTCCTGTCGCGGTTTCGCGCAATCGTTTTGTCGCGGCGAAAGAGTTACTTGAACATACTGACTGCGATATTTTGTTATGTGATGACGGACTTCAACATTTGAGTTTACACAGAGATATCGAAATCGCCGTTATTGATGGCGACCGTCGCTTTGGTAATGGACATTGTCTACCAGCAGGGCCTCTCAGAGAGTCAGTTCGGCAATTGAATAAAGTAGATATGATCGTCAGCAATGCCAAGGCCGGCAAAAATGAATTTCTGATGGAGTACGTGCCGGCAGGTTTCATTGGCCTCAACGATGAAGACAAATATTTAGAACCTGAGTCGTTACGGGGAAAAGATATTCACGCGGTAGCGGGCATAGGTAATCCTCAGCGTTTTTTTTCCTATTTACGTAGTTTAGGCATGAGAGTCATCAAACATGAATTTCCAGATCATTTTCATTATGAGGCGAAAGATCTGCAATTTGCAGATGAATTGCCTATCGTGATGACGGAGAAGGACGCTGTAAAATGTAGAAAATTTGCCCTTGAGAATTGCTGGTATTTAAAAATCGACGTTAGTATAAGTAAGGTATTCGAGCATAGGTTAAACATATTACTGAAGGATATAAATGATGGATAAAAAACTTCTCGACATCCTGGTGTGCCCGGTAACCAAAGGGCCTTTGATTTATGATAAGGATAATCAGGAACTCATATCCCGTTCTGCAAAGCTGGCTTACCCTATTCGTGATGAAATACCGGTAATGCTGGAGAATGAAGCGCGCGCTTTGAGTGATGAAGAACTGGAAAAGCATAAGAGGTGAAGTTTCCGTTTCAGGTTATTATTCCGAGCCGTTATCAATCCAGTAGATTACCGGGGAAACCATTGTTAGAAATCGGCGGTATGCCGCTTATCCAACATGTTTACGAGGCAGCCAGTAAGAGCCAGGCGGAGATGGTCATCATTGCAACGGACGATAAACGTATTGAAGAAGTGGCACGGGCCTTTGGTGCAGAGGTAGTGATGACATCTGTTGAGCATGATTCGGGCACAGATCGATTAACGGAAGTGATTAAAAAAAATAATATTGATAATGAAATGATAGTCGTCAACGTTCAGGGTGATGAGTTTGCATTGCCACCAGCACTCATTGATCAGGTGGCGAATGCGCTAAACAATAATCAGGACAAGCAGATGGCAACCTTATGTGAAGAGATAGCCAATGTCGAGGATCTGCATAACCAAAATGTTGTAAAGGTAGTCACGGATATCAATAATAGTGCGATCTATTTCAGTCGTTCTGCCATTCCATGGCAAAATGAAGCGTCATTTTCGAAAGAGAGTGGGGGAATGGCTTATCGACATATTGGGATTTACGCATATCGCGCCGGTTTCCTGAAGATATTCTCTGAACTCCAACCCTGTGCTCTTGAAGAAATCGAACGATTGGAACAATTACGCGCTTTGTATAACGGTTACACCATTCACGTAGAAGAGGCGTGTGCGCAAAGTGGAGTCGGTATAGATACTGACGATGATTTACAAAAAGCGCGTATGCTGTGCAGGGGAAGCCAGTAAGGAATAGAATTATAGGGAGAATATTATCGATTTCGAAAGGTTATACGACCTTTGCTCAAATCATAGGGTGTCATTTCCACCGTAACTTTATCGCCTGTAAGTATACGAATATAGTGCTTGCGCATTTTGCCTGAGATATGTGCGGTGATGATATGCCCATTCTCCAATTCAACACGAAACATGGTATTAGGCAGGGTTTCAACAACGGTACCTTCCATTTCTATTTGGTCTTCTTTTGCCATCTGGTCTTCGCTATTTTTGAAAGATGCGCATTTTGCCTTAAATAAGATCAACAGGCAAAGCTTCTTATCTATAGTGGCTTATAGTTCCCGAAACCAGTCATTATTGCGGTAATACTCCATCGGTTGATATTCGTCTTTATAACTCATCTTTTTGCAGTCCTTTATCCAGTAACCGAGATAAAGCCAGTCAAGTCCCTGATTTCGCGCTTCTTCAATTTCCAACAGGACAGCAAAACGACCGAGGCTAAGATGTGAAAAATCCGGGTCAAAATAGGTGTAAACAGCTGACAGGGCATTATCCATGACGTCAACAATGGCGACTGCCACCAGCTTGTTGTTTTCGCTTAAACGCATTTCATAGAAGAGTGTCTGGGCCCAGGTCGCAGTCAGGAATTGCATGTAGCTTTCACGAGTAGGATTGTCCATTCCCCCGCCGATATGTCTGCTGAGGAGATATTTCTCATAAAGCGTAAAATGCTCTTCACTGAACACAGGGTCGAGTTTACTGATTATCAGCGCCTGATTTTGTCTCCAGTTACGTTTCTGATTACGAGTTGGAATGAATTCTTTTACGGGGACTCGCACCGGAACGCAGGCTGAGCAGCTACCACAATGAGGTATGTACAAGTGTTCGCCACTGCGGCGAAAGCCGCAATCTGCCAGCGCGGAATACATTCTTCTATTCTTTGGGAAGCGAGGATCGGCAAATAAGGTAATAGCCTCCTTACCTGGCAGATAATTGCAGTCGTGGGGAGGTGTTGCGTAAAAGCTGATTTTCTGCTCTATGCTCATATTACAATGATTGTTCAGGCCATTCTATGAAAGTAGAAGAACAACAAAAATTTTCCAGGTAACTGATGAATAATTTGCGTTGCATTGGTATGGCTCCCAAACTTTGCAAGTGGCTTGAGTGAACCTGACAATCTACCAACTTGAAGTCATGGGATTTGAGAGTTTGAGTAAGATGGACCAGTGCCACCTTGGATGCATCGCTCATCCGGCTAAACATGGATTCACCGAAAAATATTTTACCAATAACGATGCCATATAAACCACCAACAAGCGCTTCGTCGTGCCAACATTCTATCGAAACCGCGTGACCTTTTTCATGTAATTCAAGATAAGCGTGCAACATATCATCCGTGATCCAGGTGCCGGAAGCATTAGTACGGGGCTCGGCGCAAGCTCGAATCACTTTTTCAAAGGCTTTATTGAAACTAATTTGATAAATGTTTTTCTTTATTGTTTTTGAGAGACTTCTGGATATTTTTAAGTTTTCAGGAATAAGTACGCAGCGAGGATCAGGTGACCACCAAAGTATTGGTTGGCCTTCACTATACCAGGGGAAAATGCCCTGTTGATAGGCTGTAAGTAATCGCTCTGCACTCAAATCACCGCCAATAGCTAATAGGCCATCCGGGTCACGTAATGCTGAACTCACATCTGGGAACTCACTGGCGATAAGATTATCTGCCACCCAATAGAGTTGATTGTTACTTGAATGGTCTTTGCTGATGATCGTCATGCTGTGAAGTTGGCGATTTGTATGGTAAGTGTTGATTTAGATTCGCAAGATAGAAATCGATTTCTTTTGTTTCACGGATTAAAAAGTCATCAACGCTCCTACGAAATCCTTCATGCCTTATCCAGTGACAGGACCAGGTCGCAACCGGAGCAAAGCCGCGGCTAAGTTTGTGCTCACCCTGAACACCAGCATCAAGTACTTGTAAGCCATTGTTAATACAGTACTCTATAGTCTGATAATAGCACAATTCAAAATGCAAAAATGAGAGTTGTTTGCTGCATCCCCAGTGCCGCCCATACAGGGTATCGTTGCCTAGCATGGCAAATGCGCCGGCAATATAGTCGCCATCTTGCTTTGCTAAAATTAACAGGGTGGAGGAGGGCATTTTTTCGCTCAGTAATTTGAAAAATTCCAGGGTGAGGCGTGGATTGCCCCAACGGCGATGAAAGGTCGAACAATAAAAATCATAAAATCTAGTCCATTGCTCATCGTTTATCTCATTACCCTTGAGAATTTCGACTTCAACCCCAGCTTCAACAGCCTGTCTACGTTCGCGTTTAATTTGCTTTCGTTTTTTTCTCGTCAAATTATCGAGAAAATCCTGAAAGTCACGATAGCCCTGATTATGCCAATGAAATTGAAAGCTCTTGCGTTTTAATAATTGAAAATCGGAGAAGGTAGAAACATCATCATCCGTTGGAAACAAACAATGAAAGGAGGAGATTTTCGTGGATTCAGTTGTTTC
>JBLIML010000100.1:0-13533 GCA_047638675.1 Planctomycetota bacterium
GAAAAGGATTTTTGGCTGGTGTGGGTGCTGGACAGATTATTTGGTCATGCTCAGTTACAGAAGATACTGCAATTCAAAGGCGGCACCAGCTTGTCCAAGGCCTATAATTTGATTGGCCGTTTTTCAGAAGATATTGATTTGATCCTGGATTGGCGCGAAGTTACCCAGGATGATCCGCATCATGCGCGAAGTAAAACCCAGCAAAACAAATTTAATGAAGCGACAAATGAACAGGCCAGGATTTATATAAAAGAAAAGTTACTGCCTGAGATTACCGGGTTATTGGCACCACTATGCGACTGCCACATAGAAGGCAGTGACGGATTTATCGTTTATGTCCGTTACCCATCTGCATTTAAGCATGTTTACCTACGGTCTGAAATTCTGCTGGAAATAGGACCGTTGGCCTCGTGGTTACCGTCAGCTCTTGTGGCAATTCAGCCTTATGCGGCGAATTATTATCCGCAGGCATTTACACGAACTGAATGCCAGGTACCGACAATTCTAGCCAGACGTACGTTCTGGGAGAAAGCGACAATCTTGCATCAGGAGGCGCATCGTGAAAAGGGCAAGCCCATACCTTCCCGTTACTCACGACATTATTATGATTTAGCCTCGTTGGCACGCGCTGATGTTCGTAAGGAAGCCCTGGCTGATCTCGCATTGCTAAAAGATGTTGTCGATTTTAAGCAGCGATTTTACCCGAGCGCGTGGGCGAAATACGAACTGGCAACGCCTGGTAGTTTTAAACTGTTACCGCCGGAAGAACGATTTAGTGAACTCGAAAAAGATTATCAGGCCATGCAAGCCATGATCTTTGATAAAGCATTATCGTTTGCTGAAATCATCGAAAGCCTAACGAAACTGGAAACAGATATAAATGCGCTTGCGAGATTATCATGACGGAAAAACTCACTGAATCCGCCATCGAAGACCTCACTATCAAGCTGTTTGAAAAGCTCGGTTACCAGTTCATCTACGCCCAACCCATCGCACCGGATAGTGACATGCCCGAACGGGAACGTTTTGAAGACGTGGTGTTGCTTAAACGATTGCGCAACGCTGTGGGCCGCATTAATCCGTCACTCTCTTATGATGTGCGACAATAGTCTATCAAAATTGACTACGCGTTCTACACCGCTGCCGCTAATAATGAAAGTGCAAGAGAGTTAATGCAGCAAGACAAATTGCGAGAACTGGCAGTTGTTCTTTTCGAAAAAGTGAGGGCCAACGCTTCTATCGATTGGACAATAAAAGAAAGCGTGAAGGCGAAGTTAAAAGTCATTGTGAAAAGAACATTACGTCAATACGGCTACCCACCTGATATGCAAAAGCTGGCCACCGAGACCGTGCTCAAGCAGGCAGAGATGCTGGCCAGTGAATTGACAAACAATACCCAGGTAACCTTCGATTAAGTCGAAAGAATCAATATACCGTCATAACAGACAAAGATCTGAACGAGCTGAAACCTTTTGAAAAGCAGATACTCGTCAATACCACCAGGGCAAAGAAACTGGGTATGATACAAAAGGTCCAGCAACTAAAAATTCCGCAAGGCTCGAAGATATGGAATGTGGAATATAAGGTTTGAGTTTTTTATCCTTGAAGCATTGATTTTCTGTGTTCAACTTTATGCTGGTTGATAGTAGAGAAATTCTGACGTTGCAGTCCTTTATTCATGGCTCAATCGTAAACGAAGCCGACTCCGCAAGTACTTCGTAGCCATCGTCTTTCACCAAACGAATCACATACTCGCCCGGCGCCAAAGGCCAGCCCCAGGAGGATGTTGTCTCATCGAGTCGTTTTTCACCATTTGGTAGGGCATCGATATAGCTCCAGGCAATTCCATTGTCATAATCAGTGGTAACATTTGGCGCGTAGGCAGCCAGATAATCATTGCGATTGCCGGGCGCATTGCGCCACTGAACATCAAACCCCTCACCCGACTCGAAGGACGTGCCGATAACGTTTACCTCTGGTACGGCGTCATTTTCTAGCACCCAGAAATCCTTACTCAATTCGACCTTTGATGTACTTTGCTGCATACGTAGCTGGTAGTGACCGGGAACGACTTGCGATGCAGGCCAACTCCACTCGCCCTTCCCAGAGGACAGGCGTTTTGTCATTAGGGATTCTGCGCTGTCTTTTTTGGCCAGAGTTATTGTCGTCTCGCCGCTGCTATTAAAAACTATGTTCACCTGTGTGCCAGCTTGATATACACGCTTATCCGTTGTGACCAAGTCAGGCATGTTTGCAGGCACCACCAGAAACTCACTGAGGACCGCACGATGATCACTCGGCCAGGGTGTGAGGGCAATTGACACTTCGGGACCATTGAACTCGCCGACTATCTTACTATCGCGTGCTTCGGCTGGACCTGCGAACCAGATGAAATCGATTCGATCCTGCGCGTCATCTTCACCGGGCGCGTAATCAGGCAGCGGCGGTCTTCCGGCCCACCAGGTCAGGCCGGGATTTTTGAATGGATCAGGATGTAACGAGCGCCAGGAATCCTTGAAGCCGGCGGCCACCACGGCCTGGCTAACTGGCCAGGCGAGCGAGTAATGAATAAATTTTCGCACACCTACCATAGCTTCCGTCCAATCAGTATGCGCGGGTGCATTAAAATCACCGGTGATAAATACAGGAATTCCCTCGGCCACAAGTGCTGGCAAAGGTGCAAGATGGTAGGCTATGCCAGGTAGGCGCGTCAGTTTTTCTATCTCAAGAACCTCTGCTGGTGACGCCCCTTCTCGTACCGCGTCCGGACCATAAGGATCGGATGGTAAGTGTACATTGGCAATCGCCACCACCTTTCCTGGTCTAACTTCTACATAAACATATTTACCCTTCGCGCCAGAAGGTTCGATGATTGGATATTTCGATATAACATAGTTACGCAGATTATATTGCCAGCCTAGTTTGTCAGCCAGTCCTTGCAAATTCCCTTCAGCTTCCTGGATGCCGACGATATCAGCATTCGAAAGTTGAATGGCTTCAATCACTTTCTCAAAACTGACTCGAGCGCCTCCCCATTCTATATTGAATGACATAAGCCGCAGTTCAATCGGATTATTATTGTTTACCTGCCCAACATGAGCACAGGTCGTCAGCGCAAGCGCAAGCCAGAGAATGGTAAACACTCTTAAGGTAAATGTAAGCATAGTCGATTATCACCCGTAAATCGGCCTATTAGCCAGTAGATATTGACAGCGAAAAAACCAGAGAAGAATGTTAGACCAGCATAGATTTTTATTAAAAGGATCTTTATGCTAGCTGTATTAGAAACGAAGCTTATCAACCAAGGTAGAAAACATTGCTAATGAATAAGCGTGCCAAAGTTTTCGGGGTTCTGCTTTTAATGCTGGGCTTGCCTGTTTCCGCTGAAACTAATGCAAAAACGCACTTGCAATTGAGTGACATTAATCTCTTACGTGATGTGAGTGAGCCTGAAATTTCACCTGATGGCAAGTGGGTAAGCTATACGGTGACAAGTGTTGATACGAAGACCGATGAAGATAACACTGACATATGGATGGCCAGTTGGGATGGCAAAGAGAATATCGAAGTGCTTAATACGGCTGCCAGTGAGTACAGACCAAGATGGAGTCCGGACAATCGTTATCTCACCTTTCTCTCGAACCGTTCTGATAAGGAAAAAGAGGAGGATCAGATCTGGTTATTAGACCGGCGGGGTGGCGAGGCAAAACAATTAACAACCCTGCCTGGCGGTATCAGCGATTACGCATGGTCACCTGACGCTAAAAAACTGCTTGTTGTTGGCACTGTCGGAAGTTCGACAGAGGAAATTGATCCAAAAAAACCAAAACCAATAGTCGTTGATCGATTTTATTTCAAAGAAGATGAAAGCGGTTATCTCGGAAACGAGCGTTCCCGTATATATCTGTTTGATCTCGAATCTCGCGAGGCGCACTTACTTACTGACGGAGATTATGATGAATATCAACCGGTCTGGTCTCCTGATGGCAAGCAAATCGCATTTACCAGCAAACGTAGCGAAAATTTTGACCGAAACAATGACTGGAATATTTACATTATGCCTGCCCAGCCGGGCGCAAAAATAGATTTACTGACGCATAACCCGGGTGCCGATGGTGATCCGAGTTTTGAAGGCTGGTCACTCAGTGCCTGGCATCCAAAGGGAAAAAAAATCGCCGTACTCGCCGGTGGTAAACCAGAACTAACTTGGTATGCAATGCAGCAGCTTGCATTGGTCAATGTCGAGGACAAGCATGTTCAACTTCCTACTGTAAAACTAGATCGCAATACCTATGCGCCGCGCTGGTCTGCGGATGGCCAGCATCTGTACTTTCTCATCGAAGATGACTTCAGCGTGCAGTTGGCAAGCATAGAGCTAAAGACGGGGAAGATAAAATACATTACAAAACCCGGTCTAACCGTTTATGCATTTGACATTGATAAACGGGGACGTCTCGTTATTCTATACACCTCGCCTGAGCATCCCAACGAAGTGGCTGTCGTAGAAAATAACAGCTTAAGAAACCTCTCTAATCAGAATAGTTGGTTGAACGATCGCCATCTTGTCAAGACAGAACGAATTGCATTTTCAAGTAATGCTGACGAGACAAGAGTTCATGCGCTGTTGTTGAAGCCGTATGACTATTCCATCGCAAAAAAGTATCCAACGATAATGCGCTTGCACGGTGGTCCTGTCTCACAACACCAACTGGAATTCAATTTTGACTGGCAACTATTTGCAGCAAACGGTTATGTCGTGGTCGCTCCCAATCCACGCGGTAGCACCGGACGAGGCGCCGCTTATCAACAAGCACCCATCGCCGACTGGGGTAATTTGGATGTACACGACGTGATTGGATCAATCGATTATTTGATAAAGGGAGGTATCGCCGACGAGACCAGACTCGGTGTAGGCGGCTGGAGTTACGGCGCGATGTTAACGAATTATACTATCGCGACCGATCAGCGTTTTCGTGCCGCGACCAGCGGTGCGGGGGTGTCTAACATGCTCGCAGGCTATGGTACGGACATGTATGTGCGGGACTGGGAGATTGAGCTCGGTCTACCGTGGAGCAATCTGGAAAAATGGCTGAAAATTTCCTATCCTTATTATCAGGCAAACAAGATCACCACGCCGACATTGTTTCTTTGTGGCGAGCTGGATTTCAACGTACCACTTATCCATTCGGAACAGATGTACCAGGCGCTCAAGCGTTTGAATGTCCCGACTAAACTGATTATCTATCCCGAGCAGTATCATTCGTTCAGCAGACCAAGCTTCCGCGAAGATGTTCTGCAACGTTATCTCGAGTGGTATGACGCGTATCTAAAGTAAGTTCTTCAGCAGAATTTATAGCGAGGTACTTTTTGTAGTCGTACTAATGGAATGATCAGGCCTTATGAAAAACCACAGGCCTGCAGCGATGAAAGCAAATACGCCACCGGACGCGATGGCAAAGTCCCAACCGAATGTTTGAGCGATATAAGGTACGAGCAGTGCATTTACAAATCCGACAACGTTGCCACCCGTATTCATCACGCCACCTGCTGTGCCAGCCTGATCACCACCGATGGCGATACTGGCTGTCCAATAAGTAGCTTCAGTGAATTGACTAAACAGAAAACATCCCGCTAGCAAACCAACCGCAAGATAAGGATTACTGGTAAACGCGCCAACAACAAGAAAAATGCCAGCGAGCGTCATTCCGATAATCGCTGGCCAGCGGCAACCCCAACGCATTCCAAAGCGCCCACAGAGATAATCACAAAGCCAACCACCGAAAGTCGCCCCAACAGCACCGGCTATCCATTGTGAGGAGGTAAGAAATCCTGCCTCCTGTGCGCCGAATTCACGAATAGTCACCAGGTAGTAAAAGAACCAGTTAAAAACTTCGTAAAATACATAGTTGGTACAAAAATAACTTATAGTAAGTAACAGAATGTCTCTGTTCTTTACCACGTCAAGCCAGTTACCACTTTCTTCTTTGTTCGATTGTTCGGCACGACCAGCCGCTATTAACTCTACTTCTGCTGTGTTGATGCCAGGATGTTGGGCGGGATCGTCCCTGGCATACCACCACCAGAATCCAGCGACGACAAAGCCTATGGGTGCCATCATGACGAATGAAACTCGCCAGCCAACCTGAGCGATCATCCAGGCCAGCAAGGGTGCTGATACAGCAATACCCAATGTGAGTCCGGTACTACTCAAACCGTTGGGAAGGGCCCAGCCGCCAACAGGAAACCAGCGTCGTACAACGACATTGGTAACCGGGTAAATTGGTGCGTGAGCCGCCCCGACGAGAAAGCGCACCAGCATAAGGCTAGCGATGATAATCGTGGTGGATGCCATTCCCGGGCCGGGAATCAAGGCGGTAAGTATTGTGAATAGAGCCCACAATACAGCGATGATGGTCAGTGCCCGTTTCGGGCCAAAGCGATCTCCAAAAAGACCGCCAGGGAGTTGAAATACAGTGTAACCAACGGTAAACGCCGCCAAAATCCAACCAAACTGGATCTCCGTCAAGTTGAGATCAGCAATCATTGCCGGTCCCGCTGTGGAGACATTGTATCTCAATATGTAAGAGACGAAGCTGGCGAGGACAAGTACGGACAGCACTCGCCAGCGAATAAAAGTAGGTGTCGACATTAGTCTTTTTTATTCTAGGGTTTCAGGTCAATTTCGACCTGAGCTTATTTTTGCATTTCTTCCGGTAGTTTAAAAAGATGACCTCCTTTGATGACAACTTCAACATGCTGCAATACCGCTGTGTCGTTTAAGGGATTACCTTTCACTGCAATCAGATCAGCATAACGACCGGGCTCAATCGCGCCGACATTTTTCCATCCAATATATAAGGCCGCCACTGATGTCGCTGACTTGATTGCATCCATTGGCGTCATGCCCCTGTGTACCATGATGACAAATTGTTTTGCATTGTCGCCGAAAGGGTAAACAGCAGCGTCTGTACCGTAGAGAATCGGTACTCCCGCCTTATAGGCTTTGGTGAATACCAGTCGTTGTGCTTCGGTAGTTTCATCATTTTTTCGAATAAATTCTTCCGGCCAGCCCTCACTCCGCCCCACCGTGGCAATATAGTCGCCGTTATAGACATCCATTGAGAAGGCAACGTTATTTATCAATGCAAGCTCAATAGCTTCATCATCTGCCAGTGAGGCATGTTCAATACTATCTACACCGGCACGTATTGCATCTTTTATCGATTGAGCGCCATGTGCATGCGCCGTCACTTTTATACCGGCAGCATGGGCTACTTCAACCACCGCTGCTATCTCCTCCCTCGTCATTTCCGGCGCACCCGGCACGCCGCCAAAGGCCAGTACCGCACCAGAGGCAATCACTTTTAATACATCTGCGCCGCCTGCCACTGCTTCCTTTGCCTTTAAACGAAACTGATCAGCGCCACGCGCCACGCCCATGCGTATGTGGGCAGGTATACTTTCTTCCGGAATGCCAGGGATGACCAGATCGCCACCGCCAGCGGGAATGGTTAGATAAAAGCCAGCAGTCTGTATCCGTGGTCCGATTTCATTACCTTTGTTAATAGCATCACGAATGTCCCGCCCCGCCCAGCCAATATAGGCGCCGACATTACGTGCAGTGGTAAAGCCTGCCAACAGTGTTTTCATCGCGTTAGTTTTGGAGATGGCAAACTGTTCCTCGCGGGTACGTTTATAATAAATACTCAGATCAACAGTATCAAAATCAGCATCTCCAATATGGGTATGGGTGTCTATTAAACCGGGCAAACAGGTATAGGCAGAGAGATCAAGCAGGGCAGATTTATTGGCTACATAAGCAGCATCTTCAACGGCCACAATACGTCCCGATTCGATAACTACTGTCTTGTTAGTAAATGTCGTATCTGACAGACCATTAATCAATACTCCGCAATGAACGGCAATACTTCCACTATCCGGTTTATACGGCACGTGAGAAAGTAAAACTTCAGCACCGACGCTACCAGCGCCGTAATAAAATAATGCACAAAAATATAGTGCATTTGTAATACGTAGAAGCAGATTTTTATTCATACACTGATAAAAACTAAATAGTGGAGCCGTGAATGAACCGCGCGCCCATCCCGGACACGCGGCTTTGAGGGTAGCTAATTGAAATATTTACGAATACGCAGGCCAAAGTTACGCGGCCGTGATGTCCTGATATTCTCATGTCCAAAAAAACGATCCAGGTTGTCAGTATCGTGAAAGGTAACGGGTCTTTCATCCCAGACATTGTTGATATATAACTGCGCTTCCCAGCTTTCTTTTTGAAAACCGAACTTAATATCACCAAGGTGATACGCGGGCTGCCTTATTTGCGGAAAGGGCTCAGGGTCGGCAACCAGCTTGTTTAATGATGCGCCCGTGTAGCTGTACTGAAAACGTATATAGGCTTCACCGCCGAAATAAGCCATGGGCCAGGTATATTGACCATAGGCTGACGCATTAAAATCAGCGACGAGTGGCAAGCGTTGACCGGCAGGAATATCCAGGCTTGGCGTAGTCGGGTCCCTGGGGTCAAAAACAACGAGATCCTGATCGGTCTCCGCCCTCACCAACCAGGTGCCGTTTACACCGAGTTCGAGACCTGCTGCCGGAACGGCGGTTATGTCGAACTCAATACCATCAACGACAGCATCACCAACGTTAGCAACAACAGTCTGAAATAACTCGCCAAAAAGGAAACTCGGATCGGTTAACTCCAGCTGAAAGTCCTTCCAGACCTGGTGATAGCCAGCCACATTGACCTGCAATCTGCCTTCCTGCCACTGGGTCTTTATGCCCGCTTCTATATTGATAAGTTTGTCACCGGCATATTGATTCGGTAGCGTCGGGTTACCCCGTCCTCTGTTAACACCACCACTCCTGAATCCTTCTGAATACACAGCGTACAACATCTTATCATCGTCAAAGTGATACTGCGCGCCACCTTTGGGCAGGAATCCACTGTCCGATCCGGAAGGTGTTGAAGGCAGACCCGGAGCGGTTGCTGGTTGTCTGACAAAATAGGCCCTGTCGATGCTGACATCAAACCAGCGCCCACCGAAAAGTAGACTGATTTTGTCGTTAAGCTTAAAAGTCGATTCTCCAAAAATGGAAATATCCTTGCGAGTGCTCTTTTCGCCGGAATTCCAGCGCACGTTCGTGCTGGGCAATGTGCCACCATTAAAAAAATCTCGTCCACGGAAGGCATCTGAATTTTCCCACCCGGGATGAACAATCTGAAAGTCCCAGTCCTGTTTGGCTTCCTGATAGAAAAAACCCAGTGTCCAGTCAAGGCGCTCACCCTCGTTACTCAGTCGAATTTCCTGCGTAATACGTTTGTCTTTTTGCACCTGAAACCAAAATGAACGTGCATCCGGATCGAATCCACCGCCCGCCGGTGAAAAATCATAAAAATTGTAATTGGCGTAATAGGCATTCGCGCTAAAGTCATTGTAGGCAGAGTAAAAATTCAGGTATGACGCATAGGCCGTTGAATCGCGTGTGTAGCTGGTATCACGTTCGAAATAAGACGTCGCGGATAAGATTTGTGCAAAGCCGAGATCGCCCTCGATGATCATACTGCCCTGGAAAAATTCGTCGTCCCACTCTTCCTCAAAAAAATTGACCTGTTCCAGATCACCCACAGTTGGATCAAAATCATTAAAACCATTTGTGTTCAGTTTCTGATAGTTGAAAGTGCCGGTCGCTGTCCAGTCTTCGTTCACCCACCATTTCAACGATGCACGACCGCCAGCCCAATCTGCACTGTTGTGGTTTTTCTCTACGCGATTAGCATTGTCAACGTTGGACTGTAAGTACGGGGAACCCAGTACATTATCAATGTAACCTGCGTCTTTGGCGCTAAAACCGACCAGGCGCAATGCCAGGCTGTCTTTTATAAGAGGGATGTTAAGCGTTGCATCCACATCGTAACCATCACCGCCGCCATCTATCGTATTGACCGACACACCGACGTTACCTTCAAATTGATCCGCATTGGGTTTGTTGGTAATGATTCGTAATGTACCGGATTGCGAACTGGCCCCGTAAAGTGTGCCCTGTGGACCGCTCAGTGCCTCGATACGTTCGATATCTACCGGTCTAATATCTGGTGACTGAGCGCCGGTTGTTAGTGGTTGTTCATCCAGGTAAATCGCCGCAGTAGGGTCGGCGATAAAGGGACGACTTGAATCGGCCAGACCACGAAAGATAATTTTATTTTGACCAGGTGCGGTGCCGACAATACTCATGCTAGGCACAAAACGTGCGTAATCCTCGATACCTTTAAATCCGGCCCGCTCAATATCGGCGGTGGTGAATGCAATTACACTCTCAGGAATATCTTGAAGATTCTCTTCACGTTTGCGGGCGGTAACAACAACTTCTTCAATAGATTGCTTCTGGCTGGCAGTGAGGCTTTCTGCAACATCTTTCACCACACTGGTACTGTTCGAATCCTGCGCCTGAGCGGTAATGCTGACCGAGCCGGTTGCCAGTACGGCTGAAATGGCCTGAGCAAGTGCACGTCGTCTTGGAAACACATCGAATTTGACTGACATCGTTATCCCCTGTTAAAAGGCTGTGATCTAGTACAAGTAAACATCAAGTGCGTGCCTATTGTAGTCCTTGATTCGAAAAGAAGGCAACTTAATAATTTCTTTAATATTTAACAATTTAACGTAGATTTTTAACCTCATTACCCTCAATAAATGACGGATAAAAAACCATTTGGCTAACAATCTCCTTTAAATGTTTTTGCCTGGCATTAACAAAAGTGTCGGACTTCTTTGATCAATATTATATCGACAACGATCATTCGGGTTTAGTGACCTTTTCGCCTACAATATAGCCGATGTCCGAGTTGCCCATAAAAATTCCGAAGCTAATTGCCACATCTGTGGTGCGCGGAAGCCAACAGGGCGACAGCCATGGTGGCGTTTTCACCATAGATTTCCACTCACGTGAAGTCACCCAGCATGTTGACTGGAATACCGTACAGATAGACTTCCGTGGTCGTGGATGGGATCGTGGTTTGCGCGGCATAGAGTTTTTTCAGGGCAATATTTACATCGCGGCAAGTGATGAATTGTTTGTTTTTGATAAAGCTTTTACCATCAAAAAATCATTTCGAAATCCCTACCTCAAGCACTGCCACGAAATTCAACGTAAGGATAATTTTTTGTTTCTAACATCGACTGCTTATGACAGTCTGCTCGCCTTTGACCTGGTTCATGAAGTTTTTAGCTGGGGCCTGTATATCAGCAAAGACATCGACGGCTGGAAAGGCACATCGTTTAATCCTAAGCTGGAAAATGGTCCACCTTTTTTAAACAGTTTTCATATTAACTCTGTGTTTGCCGACAATAGCGGTCTGTATTTGAGTGGATTACGAACCGGCGCACTCCTGCACGTGGATAGTAAGTTTAAAATCGACAAGGTCTGCACATTGCCCGCTGGCGTTCACAATAGCCGTCCCTTCCAACAGGGTGTTATCTTTAATGACACCAATTCAGATACAGTTCGCTATGTAAACCGCACTGGGGTTTCCAGGGCTTTCAAAATCATCGATTTTGAAACGTCATCTTTGATTAACGCTGGTGTAGACGATTCCAAAATTGCGCGAGCGGGATTCGGGCGTGGATTATGCCTGCTCAATGATCACATCATCGCCGCAGGCTCATCTCCATCTACAATCAGCTTATACGACTTAGCTACGGGGCAACGCATTGCCTATGTAAATATGAGCATGGATATCCGTAATGCAATTCATGGTCTGGAGGTTTGGCCGTACTAATTGCTGATGAGATACATAATTTGAGTAAACGAGATGTGTCCTCTTGCAATACTATTATTTAATGGGTTCATTAGAGATTCGATATTTTTTAATGAACTGAGCCTAAACCTGTTCCTTGTTATTGATCCTTTTTCATAAAAGGCCATATTTCAAGTCCATGAATTGCATTACGGATATCCATAGTTAAATTCACCGATGAAACAAGATCACCTGAAGTAAAATCATATAAACTGATGGTAGATGGAGATGACCCGCCGGCAATAAGTCCCTCACTCAATGGACAAAGACCCCTACCAAAGCCCTGTCTGGCTACTTTTGAATCATCAATCCCGGCATAGGTCAGTTCATCATCATTATAGGAGGGTATTTTGAAGGCCTTTTCCAATCCATCTCTACCGACATACCTTATACAATCCGATTTTGTGTCGTTAAATAACACACCATCACGATAGGGTCTTGCATTATGTACACCTGCAGGTAGCGAACATATTTCTGACAGTTTGATGTCCTTATCTACATGCAACAAGGCTTTTGTATTCAGGCCACTCAAATAAATACCCGTGTCATCTACATATACTGAGTTAATGTGTTGACTATTATTAAACGGTGGACCCGTTTCAGAACCCGGATTAAAGGACTGGCAATGCCAGACATTTTCGTTTTTCGAAATATAAAGACCCCAAATAAAACGTTCTTTTATCAGGTCAAACACTATTAAACTGTCATAGCCGGTGGATGTCATGAACAACAGATTGTCTTTCCTGCTTATCTCATGACAGTGTTTCAAGAATGGATTGCGAAAAGACTTTTGCAATGCAAAAAATCTGTTATAGACAAATAGCTCATCACTTGCAGCGATGTAAATATTCTGTTTGTAAAATTCTATGCCTCGCAGGCCCCTGTCCCAGCCACGACCAGTGAAATCGATATCTGATTTATTCCAGTCAATATGTTGAACGACTTCCTGTTTTGAAAAATCGACCGTGTATAAACCACCGTGACTATCTCCCTGCTGGCTACCTCTCACTACGGATGTGACGATTAGCCTGGGAAGTACTATAGATTTTTTTGGCATACGTTTTTTTATGTGCGACTACGATCAAAGAACAGACAAGTTAAAAAATATGAGTCTTCAGTAGAATCTTTGGGCTAACGAATAAGAGCAAATATAAAAAACCGTCATTCTCGCATGCTTTTGGCGGGAATCTAAGCTCGTCTTTCCCGCAGACTTTTGGCGGAGAAGTGGTGCATGGATGCACCGTTAACGGAGCTAAGGATGCAAATCCAGTCAAACAATTGTTTCATATAAATCCTTCCATTCTGGATTGAATGAATTTATCAATCTTATTTTCCATTTCTTAAGCGCCTTCTCTTTATGTATCGCTGAATCCATGGTTTCGTGAATTTCATACCACACCAGCATATTTACCGCGTACAATTTGGAAAAACCCGGAACTAAATCTGCTGTATATTCCCAAATACGTTTAGCCAAATTTAAAGTGATACCAATGTACAATGTGTCATTTTGTTGGCTTGCCAGCTTATATACACAAGGTTGACGTTCCATATTTACTCCTATCCTTGTGGATTTTCGTCCTTAGATTCATATGCGGCACATCCATGTGCCATTACTCCGCCAAAAGCCTGCGAGAATGACGTGGGTTAGATTTCCATTTACAATACGGCTGCTATAATTCTACTCACAGATTCTGATGAAGACCAAAAATTAT
>JBLIML010000101.1:0-13260 GCA_047638675.1 Planctomycetota bacterium
GGAAGAGGTTCCAAACAAATCATCGAGTCTAAGACCGTAATCTGGTGCGTAGATTCCTCCATAAGCCTTATCGGAAAGATTGTAGGTAATGATCTGTGCAGAGACGAAGCCTGCTTGTAGCAGTACAAGTGCGGTAATGCTGACTATTAATTTATGCATAAAAATTCTCTCCCGTTTGCTGTTCTATAAGCAAGTCCTATGTCTTTTTTTATAACTCATTATAATCGTTATAGTTTATTGAAAGAGAGCGATATTGCTTGCTATAAAAAGCAGCTATATTCAGCCATTGTGTAAAGATTACCGACAGATATTGGATGTATTTATTCAGCGGGGAGAAGAATGCAGAACTTTTCCCGATGAAATAATAGATAAAACAATGATTTAAGATAGAGGTTCGGAAATATTTCGTATGTAAATTATTCCGACATATTCACAGAGAACCAATAAAGCAGGTTTAATTGGGGCGCTTACAGCTACTTAATTTGCTTTCCCTGCACCCATACGCTGCTGATGTTACTTCGGTTGGCGTTGTATATAATTTTTTGCAACACATCTTCTACGCCATCCAGCTCATCCCAGACAATCACATTACTATCGGCTAAAGCCGTATCAACAACGATAGCATCCATGGCATAGCCTTCCTTGATAAGACCAATCTTCAAATCAAGTGCCCGGCCTCCTCCCGTTGTTGCCATCCAAAACGCCTCTTTAAAATTTATCCTGCTGTTCTGTGTTCCCCTCTTTTCAGGCGGTAGATCCGGATTAACCCCCTCCTCCAGAGCGCGCGAAGCGGTGACGGCAGTATTACAATTATGTAACAGCGAGGGATTTGGGCCACCAGAGATATCCGTACCAAGACCAATATCCAAACCTTTGTCCAGCGCTTTACGCGCAGGAAATACGGCGTTGGAAAAATAAAAGTTTGATAAGGGACAATGGGCAATACCCGTTTGTCGGTTCTTGATGGTCTGCATATCTTCGTCATTGATAAAATTCGAATGCGCAAGGACCGTTTTATTGCCAAGCAATCCGAAATTATCCAGACTGGTCGTATCGTGTACACCATGACGCTCAATCACATAAGCATGTTCCCAATCGCTTTCTGAACAATGTGTCTGCACATGGCAATCATATTCTTTCGCTATCTTCCCAAGCCCCTCCAACATCTCGTCCGTACAACTCGGAATAAAACGGGGTGTCACCACTGGCATTACGCGCTCATTTTCGTTCCCGGACATGGCACGGATGTATTCGATCAGGGCGCGAGTATCCTTCAATCCCTGTTCGGTAGAGACATCACGATAATAATCAGGGCATTCATCCGGATTATCCATCGCCACTTTCCCAACCAATCCTCGCTGACCTTTGTTATGACAAATATCAGCCAGCAGCTTACTCGATTCGAGATGAACGGTAGCGAAGTAGAGTGCCGTGGTTGTACCGTTGGCTATGAGGGTGTCTACAAGCGAGGAATAAACTTTATCTGCAAACTTAATATCCGCATATTTAGCTTCAAGCGGAAAAGTACACTGCTGTAACCAGTCATAAAGCGGTAAATGCAAGGCCCCGCCCGATTGGGGCCATTGAGGTGCATGAATGTGTAAATCGATCATGCCTGGTAAGAGATATTGTGTATCTGTTAACTCAATCAGACTACCTGAATCAAGCGCTACCTTTTCGCGAGCCTCATAGTTAGCGGAATTGGAATCATGGACTGCCGATATCTGCCCACTTTCATCCACTTCAACTAAGGCTCCGGGCTTTATCTCAAGCTCACCACAAACTGGTGCATGGATAACAGTTCCGGAGATCGTAAATGCGCTCATTGTTTATTCCTTGACAAGAAGATCACCTAATCGAAAACGGGCAATCCTGAAGACCTGTTGCAGGCATTCATGAAATTCCGTGTCTTTGTCGCGGCTCAAACGACTTTGCAGTTTATCAATTATCATTTCCAGACTAAGACCTTTAACGGCAATAATAAATGGGAAACCAAATTTTTCCCGATAGCGCGCATTCAACTTTTCCAGGGAATCTTTGTTTGCGTCAGCGCCCTCTCGAATTCCAGCACCGCTTTGTTCTTTTTCAGAGGCTTCTGCCATTTTTTTGTTGCTGCCCAGTTCAGGGTGAGCACAAAGCAAAGCCAATTTTGTCTCATGATCCGCATTGCTAACGGTTGCACACATCGTATCAATAAAAGATTCAGTCGTTTCAAACGGTAATTTTTCCCACGTTTTACTAGCGACCCAGGACGCGTCTTCAAACACAGCGCCGAACACAGAGATAAATGTCTCGCTGTTCATCGCGTTGATATCGCTAATTCGATATTGTTGTAATTGATTCATTAAAACTACCCAACGTTAAATTAATACAATAGGAATAAAAATAAACTACTTCGCCCCCATTCGACGGAGGTTATCCTGAGCGTAGCCGAATGGGCTCAGAGTAAACTCCCTGGAGGAGTCTTGCCTACGAAGTCAGCTTAATATCCTTCCACTTCGCTGACGCTCCGGTTCGGATGACAACAGCTTCTTAGTGGCAAGCCCCTGCGAATTAAACCCTTAAGGGATTAAATACGCTAATATTGCTGAGTCGAGTAATCAGTCAATTGATGAATAATTTTGCAGATCTTAACTGGTACCATAAACCATGCCCATATCCTTCAACCAGCGGCGATAGACATTGGAAGACTTGTCTGCTGGTTGATGTAGTTCAGCAGAAGGATCCAGTGGCAGACATTTTGGCCGCTGCGATTCCAGAACCGCCTTGTCCTGGAAAAAGATTGTATCCTGAAAATCCCGGAAAGATTCGTCCGGCTCGTCATGTCCGTAATTCATAGCCAGTACAAACCACACTCTGGTTCGGGTTTCTTCCAAAGGCTGATTCACCATTAGAATGAGATCAGATGGCTTCTCTCCACTCGCCCCGGGTTCTTTTGTGAGCATAACGCTTAAGGGACGCAATACACGGTAGGAATACGCCACCTTAACTCCTCCTTCGCTGCTAATGTTGGCGCGAGGTTGATAGGCAATCGCATTACTTACTCTAATTTCATTATTGATAATCTCAACGTCATAATCGTCCATCTCAGTATACGGCTCCTCTCCCAGATAACCTGTATGTATAAACGGAAAATGCGACAGATCCAGGAAATTCTCCACCGCTCGTGGACCGCTGGTCTCTACGTCATAAGGTCCAGTAATGACAAGACGATAGTCATCATCGACGCCGTAAAATTCAGGAACATCATTAGCTGGCTCACCCAAACAAGCCCACACCAGACCATATCTCTCTTTTACATGAAATTGAGTGGTCTTTGCTCGCTCAGATATGTTGTGATCGCGGTGGGCGGGCATCTTGATACATCGTCCATCAGAATTAAAATGCCAACCGTGATAGGGACACACGACGGTGTCACCGTTTCTAATCTCGCCTAACGACAATTTGGTACCACGGTGGGGACAGCGATCTAACCATGCATGTATCTCACCCTTACTACGCCAGATAAGAATGTCCTCGCCCAACAATTGCGTGGCGACACTGCTCCCATCAGCTACTTTTTTTGAATTGGCTACCACATGCCAGTCATTGAGTATGATTGTATCGATTGTCATGTCATCTCCAAAATGCATTGGTGTTCGTCTGTTCCTACTCCTCGTATCCAGTCAATTCCACATAACCACGTCCGACAATATCTTTGCCGTCTTGACTACCACGGACATCAACACTGCCCTCCCAATAACGAAATGAGAGGGCGAGTTCCTGGTCTGCTACGCCAGCGCGAATAAACAAATCAAGATTGTGTGCCGGGATACTTAAATGCCACTCAGATGGATAACTGACACCGCTGCTTTCACTACGCCAATATTTTGTAACATCAAGCTCAACCATATCATAACGTAGTTTCTTGACCTCCCCGTCAGGAAATATTAGAGCACCGTAGCTATATTGATCAGGCGTATTGTCAAGGCGGCGAAAACGATAAAACATGAGCTCTTGATTGTTCGATAATTGTAATGCAAACCAGTCCCAGCCAACTTGATCCTTGCCTAGAGCACTGCTGCTCCATTCCCGATCCATCCAGCTGTTGCCGGTAACTTTATAGACTTCGCCTTCGATATTGATGCTGCCAAGACTTGGCATACGGGTGTACGAATAATAGTAAGATGCATTGCCCGGCTCATCGTTTTTGACGCTGAGGCCCCTGTCTCCATGTAGCACTACTGGTTTGCCCTGTTCCAGACTCAACTCGAGGGCGATCTGTTTTTCTTTTGCCTGTAGTCGCAGGGGAAAGCCGCTATCTGAATCACTAGTGGCTGACCAATCATCCAGCCAGACATGCAGGCCACCGGGTTTTGCCCCGGCAAGACCCGCACCCGCGCGACTGAAACGTTCGAAATTGTAAAAACGCTTTTCATTTATATCGGTCAGCGCAAAGTGTGCCATATAAAATTGATTGCTTCGCCAGCTTGATTGACTGCCTTCGATCTTTGTCGTTGGACTAAAGCGAAAAAATGTTAATTGATAGCCGAAAGGTCTGCCCGATGTGTCTTCAAGGTTACCCGTGAAATACCACCATTCGGTGCGATAGTCATTGTGTGCCCCGTAATCTTTCGGGAAATGGAATTCACGCGCCTGCATAACCCGGGCAAAATTTTCTTCATCCTTACCACGCAGTACCTCGGCAATAGAAAAAGCTTCGGCGCCAGAACTATTTATTTTCTCTTCGTTACGAGTCACCAATACCAGTACGACTAAAACGATTATTGACAGGATGATTAGCTGCGCTATACGTCTCACAAATTTTCTCTACTCAGTTCGTAAAGCCTGTGCTGGCTCCGTGCGCGACATTAGCCAGGCGGGGTAAATACCTGCGAGCAGCGCGGCAAGCAGACCGAGAATGATCCCCTGTAAAATAATCTCAGGACTAAATTGTAGATCCATAGTCCAGCCAAATGAGCGACGGTTGATGACGATAATCAACAGCGCGGTGATCATACAACCCACAGGTATTGCCAGTACGCCTGCCACAAGACCTAGCAATCCGGTTTCCGTTATTATCAATGTCCGCACCTGCGCTGGTAAAAAGCCGATCGCTCTTAGCAAACCGTGTTCTTGCGTGCGCTCAAGTTGCAGTGCCATCAGTGCACTGAACACACCAATAAAGGCAATGATCGCTGCCAATACGCGTAATATTTCCGTAATAACAAAGGTATTATCAAACACCTCGAGTGAGGCTTGCAGAATTTTACTTCTATCTTGTAACCAAAGATTTTGATCTGGGGCCAGCGCTTGCACCTTTGTGCGTAAAAGCGCCATATCCGTTCCTGCTACGGTATAAATACCCAGGCCTGAATAGCGATCATCCTTCCAATATCGTTCATAGGTGCGACGACTTAAACTAACCACGCCCCGATCGGAACCATAATCCGTGTACACACCCAGGACTTTGAACTTTCGATATCCGCTATCGGTTCGAAGTTCTAACCAGTCATTTATTTTAAGTTCATTATGATAGGCATAGGGTTCGGAGATAATAACGCCGTCATGCTCTTCAAATTCCATTCGGATTTCCTCTACCTTCCCCTCTTTAAATTGGAAACCCTGGTAGGCATCATCATTCAGACCATAGGCAACTAGTTGGGTCATGCCTGTTCTGGATTCAATTTGCGTCCGTCGAACATTACTGACTTCACGGACTTCCGGTAAAGCAAGAATAGCCTTCGCAAATGTCTGATCCAGATAAGAATGTGATGCTGATGATTCAGGACCAGGCACGGCGACATACATATCGGCGCGCAAGAGGTTCTGCAGCCAGTGATCAACTGAGAGGCGAAAATTATTTACCATCAAGCCGATCCCGATGACAGTGGCGATGGCAATCATCAAGGCAGCAACTGCCGCCGCCGTTCGGCTAAGAGTTGCCACCACATCTGCACAGGCCTGACGTCCAACGGTACCAAAGACTCTACCGAAGACAGGTTTCAGTAGTGTCATCATGACGACAGTTGTCATCGGTGTCAGCAAGGTAAAACCCAGGATGATCACAAATATACCGGTAAAGCCGAAGCCGATACTCTTGCCAGATAAATTGATAATGAAAAAACCAATAATTATTGCCGCTATACCAGGCAGCGATGCCTTACCTAATAGTTGACGTGTGCGTCTTTCCAAATGCGAACGCATTAGTGCTTGCTGGGGTGTCACATTTGAAGCTTCAAGTGCCGGTGGTATGGCAGCAAGCAAGGTCGCCATCACACCCAATAAACCCGCTTTGAGCATGACGAAAGGAGATAATGCAAGATTCGAATCCGGTAACACATAATACAATTCGTTAATGGTCCGATTAACAACTTGTAACAGTCCCTGCGCCAAACCAATTCCAAGTAATAAACCAATAACAGAGGCAACGAAGCCTATCACCAGCGCCTCGACGGCAATAATCGTAAACAACTGCTGTCGTGTCGTTCCCAAAGCACGGAGTCTGCCCAACAAGGGACGCCGTTGCATCACCATAAAGGTCATGGTGTTATAAATGAGAAACATACCTACTAACAGGGCAAGCAAGCTCAAGGCACTCAAGTTAGTGTGAAAGGCCCGGGTCATCTGTTTGACAGATTCCGTACGCGTCGCGGCGGGAAACAGCGCCACATCTTTCGGTAGTATAGACTTCAGATAGCCTTCACTAGCGATGTCACCATCAGTTAACACCACATCGATACGAGACAAGCGCCCTTGCATACCCAACAATTCCTGAGCCGTGGCGATATCTGCCAGCATCAGGTTCTCTAAACTATAAATTGATGACGAAGAAGTGTTGCCGAGTATTCCCAGTATGCGCACAGAAACATGACGACTCCCAATCGTCAGTTTCACCTGCTCATTAGCAGCGACACCTAGTCGAGCTGCCGTTGTACTATCGAGTAATATCGTGTTCGCTTCCGTGAGCATGGGGACAAGAATACTGCCCTTATTTTCATCTTGAAGGCTATCGAACCTTGCATAGTCTCGAAAGGTGCGTTCTGCAAAGGGATCTATTCCAAGCAATGTCAATGTTTCACGCTTCTGCTCATTTTCAACGGTGACATAGCCTTCAATCAGCGGAGCGATATCTCGAACACCATACTCGACCCGCAAACGGGTATACAAGTTTTCATCTAGTCCCGAAGGGCCGGCAACTATTCGATGAGTTGCCTTACCGACTACCGCTTCGGTTGATTGTTCAAACGATCTCTCTGCACTGCTACGCACAAGGTCGATGGACACCACCACGGCCACAGCCAGTGCGATGCCGGTAATGGCCAGTCCCAATTGCCAGGGGTGGCGCAGAAAAAAATTACGGCTGGCACGCAGCAGGATGACATTCATGAAGGTAGATCTGTTTCATGCAAACGGCAGTCACGAATTGTCATCACTCGATCTGCCTGGCCAATGACCTCCTGACTATGTGTCACCATCACCATGGTCTTGCCTGCCTGCCGTACCAGCTTATCGAGTAAAGCCAGCACTTCCTGCCCGGTTTCCTGATCAAGATTACCGGTGGGTTCGTCAGCCAGAATGATCTTTGGTTGGTGAATCAAGGCCCGCGCAATGGCAATACGTTGTTGTTCGCCGGTGGATAATTTATCTGGATAGTAGTTTGAGCGGTGACTCATGCCCAGGGTTTCAAGCAAGTCGTGTGCTCTCAATCTGCCTTCGTCTTTAAGTTGTTTCGTCAATTCAAGCGGCAGCAGCAGGTTATCGGTCACCGTCAGTGTCGGGATCAAATTAAAGCTCTGAAACACAATGCCGATATTACGCCGCCGAAAAAGCGTGCGATTATCTTCACTCATACGGGTTAAGGATTCGTTGTTAACAATTATTTCACCTTTAGTAGGTGCATCTATCCCACTAATCAAATTCAACAAACTGGATTTCCCGGAACCACTTTTCCCCACAAGCACAACAAACTCACCCTCGTTGATAACGGCGTTAACATCTTCAAGGACGACATGATCCTGATCTGCTTCCCGATAGGATTTGGATAAATTTCGAAATTCAATAAGAGATTTGATCATAGTCTGTAATCATAGCAATGGAATCGTATTCAATGCTAAACGGGACAATTTTTGATTTATTAATAAGGATCTTCAGTGGCATCTGTGGGTGAAAACACAACAGTTCTCTTGAGAATGAAAAAAAACAAAAACCTGTCATTCCCGCATGCTTTTGGCGGGAATCCAGTGAACAATCTGCCCTATTAAAGGTTTATTGATAGTCAACCAAGGATAATATCGGATGATGTGTCGTAGACCATCATAATGTAAAGTAGCTTACTAAATTGTTTTACTCGATTCCCGCCAAAAGCATGCGGGAATAACGGATTTTGTTAGTTTGCCGTTCTTGTTAAACCGCAGTTTCTGCGGAAGAGTCATTAATAACGACTAAAGCACTGTTGATCTATCTTTCGCCATTAGCCAGCGACCGCATGAGAACAACACAAAGGCAGAACTGGCCGCGATAAACATTATTACGAAGCCATGTGGATCCCATATATCCATGGCGATGCCGGTAAGAGACGGCCCGGTGAGGCTACCAATGCCCCACAGCACACCGATGGCAATATTGGCAACAACGAGTTCCATACCACGAAATCGCTGACCGATGATAGTCATGATGACGGTATAAAATCCTGCGAAAATGCCACCCCAAAAAAATAACAAAATCCAGAGTGTCATACCTTGATTGATGACAAAGGGTAAGGCTATCGATCCCAGCAAAATGCCCACACCAAGGATCATCAGTAATTTATAGCGATCCATCTTATCTGCGAGCCAGCCAAAAGGAAACGTCAGCAACAAGCCACCAATACCGAGTACAGTTAACATGACGGCAGCGGAAGCAGGTTCCATACCATTGCTCACGCCGTATACCGGCAACAATGAACTACCGGCAAATTCTTTCCATGCGAATATTAAAAGTGCAAAACATAAGACTGGTGCAACCAAAATAAAGGAGCTAATACTAAATGAGGATTTACCTTGAATAGTGAGTGTTGCATTGCCTACAAACAATAAAGGAATTGCCGCTAGCACGACAAAACCCGCTCCAATGTAAAAAGGTAAATAGCTCTGAATACCTGTGAGTGGAATAATCAAAGGGCCTAAAGCCATAGAGGCAATAAACAATGCGTTATATAGGGCCAATACTCTGCCGCGCGTTTGGTCTTCGACAATTTCATTAACCCAGGTTTCACTCGAAACGAGCAGGGCATTGGTAGCAGCACCGGCAACAAGACCGATCGCCATCCACGCGTATAAGAAATCTAACATTGGATAACACAAAAGCATGCATACATCGAGAATCAAACAGGAAATTAAAAATCGTTTTATGCCCAGTGACTTTATGAGTCGAGGCATAAACGGTGCGATAGCGAGCATACCAAAGGCAGGCATTGTGGCAACAAGACCAATGATGCTTTTCTCCACTTCTCTGGACTCTAAAATAAGGGCAATCAGTGGGCGGGTGAGCCCCAGGGTCAATCCATAGATGCACGCACAGGCGAAAATTGCGGCGAGGGCACGCTTGCGTTCAGATGAGTTCATAAAGGAGGGAAATTATTATTAAGTTTCGTTTAAAGGTTCAAGCAATGTATGGGTGTTTTGCATACCAGTGTCTGGCAATATCCACACGTTTACAAATCCACACATCGTCATGCTGTTGAACATGGTCAAGAAAACGCTGCAGCGCAGCGATCCGACCTGGATGACCAATAATGCGGCAATGCAGTCCCACTGACATCATTTTAGGTGTCGTCTCACCTTCCTTATATAAGACATCAAATGCATCTTTAAGGTAAGTATAAAATTGATCGCCGCTATTAAAACCCTGGTGGGTGGCGAAACGCATATCGTTACAATCCAGAGTATAGGGTACGACCAGATGGAACTGTTCATTAACGACTTCCCAGTAAGGTAAATCATCCGCATAGGAATCAGAGTCATATAGAAAACCACCGTGTTCCACGACAAGACGGCGCGTATTAGGACTGTCCCGTCCTGTATACCAACCCAGAGGTGGTGTCCCGGTCAATTCAGTCAGCACATCCACCGCCATTTTCATGTGCTTCCGCTCAGTTTTTAAATCGACATCCTGGTAACTTATCCAACGCCAGCCATGACTGGCAATCTCATGCTTGTCCGCAAGGATGGCTGCAACGACCTCAGGGTTTCGTTGCAGAGCCATGGCGACACCAAAAACGGTGACTTTGATATCCCGCTCTCGAAATAAACGCAACAATCGCCATATACCAGCGCGGCTTCCATATTCGTACATGGATTCCATACTCATGTGACGCTGTCCTTCGAAAGCCTGTGCCCCTATTATTTCTGATAAAAAGGTTTCTGAGGCCGGATCCCCATGTAGGACGCAGTTTTCTCCACCCTCCTCATAATTGACAACGAACTGCAAAGCGAGCCTGGCATTGTTGGGCCATGCCGCCTGCGGTACATCGGCACCATAACCCTGCATATTTCGTGGATAATCACTGCCCTTTGGAATGCCCATGCCCTGTAAACTCTCGGTATAAACTTAAGGCTTGATTTTACCGCGTGACAGGACTAATAACTATGTCTTTGTTTTCAATTCAGAAAAGCAAAATATCGTATTTTTTAAAGACGCCTAGTGTAATCGCTGCCACTGGTTAAAATTCAAGATGCTTTCTCACATGATAATTTGGACTTTCTCAAATTTTTAATTCATGTGTTCTCAGAGCAATGTCCTGTTGTGATTAGCGAGGCAACACGATATCTTCAAGCTTATTGAATCACTCCACATTTCAATTTGAGTCAACGGCCTATTTATAAACCAATCGGGTTCAGTCAACTCAGGAGAATTATAATGCGAAAGAAAAACCTGCTTACTCTCTTTTTATCCTGTCTTTCGCTCATCAATGCCACCAGCATCTACGCTGTCGAAGAAAAGTTGGCACTAACACTCGACGCTATTTTTGCGAGTGAGAAATTTCAGAATCAGACAATCCAGAATATTCAATGGAAGACGGATAGTTCCAGCTTTCGCTTTGCTGAAAAAAATGCCCTCACCGGACTGCTTGATGTTCACGAATATAATATCGCCAGTGGCGCGCGCACTCTGCTTGTTTCCGGAGATGAACTCCAGTACAAGGGCAAAGCATTGGAGTCCACGCACTTTCAGTGGACACCCAGTAATGATTATCTGCTGATTTCCGGTTCTAAAACGATCACCTGGGATAATGAGGTCGAGAGTCCTTACTACATTTATTCAGCGGCAAGCAAAAAAGTCACGCCCCTGGCAAACGATAATCCTGCATTACGTAACGTTCATCTATCTCCCGATGGCCTTCGAGTAGGATATGTATTAGACAACAATATTTATATTGCCGAGCTGGCCTCGGGTGTCATCACCGCAGTGACATCAGACGGTAGCACAGACATTTTCAATGGCATCTTCGATTACGGTAGTTCCGAATTCGGGTTTCCAGATGCCTGGCATTGGTCACCGGACAGTAAAAAGATTGCTTTTTGGCGATTAGATACAACGGACATTAAGGTGTTCTACATGGTGGATGAGCTTGGCAAATATAATAAAGTGAATGCCTTGAAATATCCGAATGTAGGTGAACGTCACGCTGTTAATCAAATTGGCGTATTTGATTTAAAGAGCAGCAAGACTGCCTGGATGGACATTGGCGAGAATGCAGACGATTACATACCTCAAATAAGCTGGACCCGATCCTCGAGTAAACTTGCGATTCAACGTTTGACCCGAGATCACGAAAATCTAGATCTTCTCTTCGCGAATACCAATACAGGTAAATCTCAAATTATTCTTACAGACAGAGATCCGGCCTGGGTGGATATTGGCAAAGACTTGATGTTTTACGAGGAAAAAAATCGCTTCGTCTGGACCTCTGAAAAAAGTGGCTATCGCCACGCCTACCTGTATGACTATAAAGGCAAGGAAGTCCAGTTAACCAGCGGTAACTGGGAGATATCCTCTCTCATTGAGCTGGATGAAAAATCCGGTTGGCTTTACTTTTATGCTAAAAAAGCTTCGTTTATCGACCAGCACGTTTACAGGGTAAAGCTGGATGGATCGAAAGTTGAAAAACTATCGAAAGAACCCGGTTGGTATGACTGGCAGTTTTCACCAGACCATCAACTCGTTATTGAAACGCACTCCGATGCACGTACACCACAAAGCATAACCTTGAAGAATGCCAGCGGTGAAAAAATAAGAATGCTCGAAGAAAATAAACTCAAGGCGATGCAGGACTACGCGATGCCGCACACCGAGTTTATTAAGATAGAGACAAGCGACGGAATTTCTATTGATGCTTACATGATTAAGCCACTGAATTTCGATCCCACAAAAAAATACCCGGTTATCGGTTACGGCTATGGTAATGCAGGCTCCCAGGTTGTCGTGAACAGATGGGGAACCCAACGAGGCCCGAGACAGGATCTATGGCATCGTTATATGGCTGAACAAGGCTATATTATAGTTGCCATCGACAATCGAACGACAGCAGGCAGAGGCAAGGCCGCTAAGAATTTAACCTATGGGCATTATGGCAAATACGCAATTCTAGATTATCTGGAGGGGGTAAAATACCTTAAGTCCCTGCCTTACATTGATGCCGCGAGACTCGGCTTTTGGGGTTGGAGTGGTGGTGGTTATTTAGCGGCTGCCTTAATGACCTTAGGCGCACCGCATTTCAAGACCGCAGTGAGTGTCGCCCCGGTAATCGATCTGTCTACCTATCAAGCGGTGGGTGTTGAACGTTGGATGGATTCTATCGCCGACAATCCAAAAGGGTATGACGAAGTCAACCTGATCAACTATGCCGATAAATTGGAGGGAAATCTATTACTCATTCACGGCAGCGGCGATGAAAATGTGAAGTTTGCCTTTACTCTGCAATTTGCTAATGCCCTAATCGCGCACAACAAGCAATTTGACATGATGGTCTATCCTAACCGCCATCATGTTATTCGCGATGCGCAGCTGCATGTCTTTACAAAAATCGCAAATTATTTCCTTGAAAAACTTTAACGACAAAACGGAGAAAAAAAATGACAAGAGAAGCAATCAATCCTGACTCCATGTTCCCCAGTGTTGAATATGGGTTTTCCCACGGCATCAAAAGCAAGGGCTCGACAACCATTTATTGTGCAGGCCAGGTAGCCTGGGATAAGGACAAAAATATTGTCGGCGGTACTGACATCGGCGCACAGGCCA
>JBLIML010000102.1:0-13230 GCA_047638675.1 Planctomycetota bacterium
TTCTGACGGAACAGGTGGTAAAAGCCCGAGGGCATCGCAAGGAAGTCGTTGCCAAAATTCGCAATTCCTTAAAACGCCGTATGCGCCAGGAAAAAATGCCAGCTCAAATTGGTGGACGGGAAAAACATCTGTATGGGATCTACCAGAAAATGTATTTGAAGGGCCTTTCCTTTGCTGATGTCTTTGATGTCTATGCCTTTCGCATCACGGTTGACAGTGCTGATGCCTGCTATCGCACCCTTGGTATCATTCATAACTTATATAAACCGGTACCAGGCAAATTCAAAGACTATATTGCTATTCCAAAATCCAATGGCTACCAGTCATTGCATACTGTGCTGTTCGGACCATTTGGTGTGCACATTGAAGTACAAATAAGAACACGCGATATGAACGATGTGGCTGAAGCTGGAATTGCTGCTCATTGGCTTTATAAGGATGGAGGCACTCACAGTCGCAGTGGCGCTCATAAACGCGCCCGCGAATGGTTACACAGCATCATGGAAATGCAAACAGTTGCAGGTAATCCGGAAGAATTTCTTGAGCATGTAAAAGTTGATCTCTTTCCTGAGTCGGTATATCTGTTTACACCAAAAGGTAAGATATTCGAATTACCTCGCGGTGCCACTACTGTGGATTTCGCCTACGCAATCCATACTGACGTGGGTAACACCTGTGTTGGCGCCCGGGTTGATCGTCGATTAGTGCCACTTGGTACACAACTAACCACCGGCCAGACCGTGGAAATGATTACCGCACCAGGTGCAAGACCAAACCCTGCCTGGTTGAATTTTGCCGTTACCGCCAAAGCGCGTTCCAATATCCGCCACTACCTGAAAAACCTGCAAATTGATGAAGCCATGGCGCTCGGCAAGCGATTGCTAAACAGAGAGCTTGAAATTCACAGCAGCACTTATGATGAAATCGAAAGTGGTCAAATGGAAAAGGTGCTTGGAGAATATCAACTGAAAAATAAGGAGGAATTGCTACAGGAAGTTGGCCTTGGCAACCGCATGGCGCCTATTGTTGCCAGGGACCTAATTGGCTTTGCTGTATCCAACATTACAATGAAGAAGCCAAAAGGTAAAAATGTCATTCCGCTGACCATTAAAGGATCAGAGGGTATGGTTATCAATTTTCCAAAATGTTGCTTGCCAATACCGGGCGATCACATTCTCGGCTTTGTTACTGCCGGGCGTGGTATTGTGGTGCATCTACAGTCCTGCCCAAATGTTACCGAGTATCGCAATCACCCGGACAAATGGATTAATGTAGAATGGGAGACAGATATAGAGGGTGACTTCCCCACCAATATTCGTGTTGAACTGACTAATCAAAGAGGCGTGTTGGCAATTATCGCCTCTGCCATTTCAGATCAGGAAGCAAATATTATTCACGTGGATATGAATGAACGTGATGATCGTTATACAACATTAAAATTCGTCATTGAGGTAAAAAATAGAATCCATCTCGCACGGGTTATGCGAAGAATTCGTGGTATCAAGCATGTCTCGCGTATTAGTCGAAGATAATACTCTCTAATTTACTTTTATTTGTCTCAGGCAAGCGCAAAGTTTACGATTATCACACCAACAAACTCTATTATATTTACAGGAGAAAATATGTCTCGCGAAATCATAGCAACTAATAAGGCACCCTCAGCGATAGGGACTTATTCACAGGCGGTCAAAGTAGACAGCACTGTTTATTTATCCGGTCAAATTCCACTAGACCCGCAAACAATGGAATTAACAGGTGATGATATCAGGCAACAAATTCAGCAGGTGTTTGACAATTTGCAGGCCGTGGCGGAGGCTGCAGGTGGCTCTCTGGCTAATATTGTAAAACTGAATATCTTTCTTACTGATCTCCAACACTTCCCTTTGATTAATGAAATCATGGCCGATTATTTTCAGGAACCCTATCCTGCACGTGCCGCGATCGGTGTGTCCCAACTTCCAAAAGGAGCGCAGGTGGAGATGGATGCAATCATGAGTCTGTCAGACTAGCCTTATTTGATAGAAAACTGTGGGACACTCTGCTCCGCCCGAACTACACGCTCCTGTCTCAGAGCTGGCTGGCGTTGGTGCCCGCATTTCCACCCGCCTGGCTAACCTTGGCATTCACACCGTTCAGGATCTGCTGTTCCATCTCCCACGCCGCTATATGGATCGCACTCAACTACACGCCATTGGTTCGTTACAAACGGGACAGGAAGTGCTGGTACAGGGCGAAATAGAATTGACACAGGTTCAATTTGGCAAAAGACGCTCGCTGTTGTGCCGTATCAACGATAGCACCGGTACGTTGACCTTACGATTTTTTCATTTCAGTCGCGCTCAACAAAACAAGCTTGTACATGGTGATAGTATTCAATGCTGGGGACAGGTGCGTCGAGTCGGCAATAAGCTGGAGATGATTCATCCGGAATATCAGACAATTACTGATTCTCACCCAGGACAAATAGAACAAACACTGACACCTGTTTATCCGGCCACTGAAGGTGTATCACAAGGAAAGTTTCGCCACCTTACCGAGCAGGCAATCGATGCACTAAAAGCCTATAGCAGCGAGCTGGTTGAGCTTGTACCGGAAGCATTATTGGTGGAGATAAAATTACCCAGGCTCGCCACTGCATTGAGTTATGTACACCGTCCGCCACCCGATGCTGAAGTGGAGATGCTTTTACAAGGGACCCATCCCAGTCAGAGGCGTTTGGCTTTTGAAGAATTATTGGCCCAACATTTGAGCCTGCGCTCTTTGCGGGAACAAATTCAGTTTTACTCCGCACCCGCTTTTGCGAGCAGTAGTTTACTAAGCGATGCATTTCTTCAGCAACTTCCTTTTGAGTTGACCAGAGCGCAAGCATTGGTGTTAAAGGATATACAAGGCGACTTGAACAAGGATGTGCCCATGTTACGTTTGATTCAGGGCGATGTGGGCTCGGGTAAAACTGTGGTTGCAGCCATTGCCGCATTACAGGCCATTGCGGCAGGTTATCAGGTAGCGTATATGGCACCGACAGAGCTGCTCGCGGAACAGCATTATATTAATATTAGTCTGTGGCTCGGCCCTTTCGATATTCCTGTAAAACTCTTAACAGGTAAACTCGCGCGCGCAGAACGCGAGGCCGTGTTAGAGGAGATCGCCATACCCACACCGAAATTCGTTGTCGGCACTCATGCCCTTTTTCAGGAGTCTGTGGAGTTTGCCAAACTGGGGCTTATCATCATTGATGAACAACATCGCTTTGGTGTTCATCAACGTTTGGCTTTGCTGGAGAAAGCCGGCGCTTTGCATCCACATCAGTTAATTATGACAGCAACGCCGATCCCGCGCACCCTTGCCATGACCGTGTTTGCGGATTTGGATATATCAGTGATCGATGAATTACCTCCTGGCCGACAAAGCATAAAAACCATTGCTATCTCCAACACCAGGCGAGAGGAAATTGTCGAGAGAATTGCAATCGCATGCCGTCAAGGTCGGCAGGTCTATTGGGTATGCACGCTTATTGATGAGTCGGATGCCCTGCAATGTCAGGCCGCTACAGACAGCTGGGTACAATTACAGGATAAATTGCCGGATATCGCCGTTGGTCTCATCCATGGCAGGATGAAAAGTATTGAGAAAACGCGGGTGATGGCCGAATTTAAAGCTGGCACTATTGATGTTCTGGTCGCCACCACGGTGATTGAAGTAGGCGTTGACGTCGCCAATGCCAGCCTCATGGTAATTGAGAATAGCGAGCGGCTGGGCTTGTCACAATTGCATCAGCTTAGAGGACGAGTAGGTCGTGGTGAACAAAAGAGTGATTGCGTGTTGATGTACCAATTACCCCTATCTGAATTCGCCCAGGCCAGACTGGAAATAATGCGTCAGACTAATGATGGATTCGAAATTGCCCAAAAAGATATGGAATTGCGCGGTCCTGGCGATTTGCTCGGTACCAGGCAAACCGGACTGCCGGCGCTACGCATTGCTGATCTGGCTCGCGATGCGATTTTGATCCCTCAGGTACAAAAAACTGCCGATATTCTGCTCGATGAGTATCCTAAGCATGTACAATCCCTGATAGAACGCTGGATTCCTAACCAACTCATGTTTGGCAAGGTATAGGAGCAAATTGAGTAAATTCAACCTTAACTTCTTAAGCATAACTTAAGTTATTCGCTAGCTGAAGACGACAGATCGATAACTTCGAATGGCCGAATCCCACCAGTATTTATTTAGAGTTAAACACCTTGTGCAATCTTGCACAAAATCGCTATCGGCCTGGGTTTTAAGTACGCAGCAGAGTTTTCGTGACGGACTCACCGCCAGGTGGCCCGATATCAGAAGCAGATTAAAGCAATATATTCTGCTTACACGCCTGAATAAACCTATCGGCTCCTTCTTGTTATTATGGCCAACTCTTTGGGCACTTTGGATCGCCGCAGAAGGCATGCCTTCATTACACCTGTTTTTGGTTTTCTTTCTAGGTACTTTTCTGACGCGTTCGGCAGGTTGCGTTATGAACGACTATGCCGATCGCAGTTTTGATAGACATGTGGAGCGCACCCAATTCCGTCCCCTGACAACCGGAACCGTCAGCACCAAAGAAGCTTTCCTGGTCGCGATAACACTTCTAGTTATGGCATTTTTGCTTGTCTTAACCACCAATCGCCTAACCATCCTGTTATCATTTGTGGCTATCCCTTTGGCAATTGTATATCCCTACATGAAACGCCATACCTATCTACCGCAATTTTTTCTTGGACTCGCGTTCAGTTGGGGAATTCCAATGGCTTTTGCTGCTCAATCCGGCGTAGTGCCGAGGATTGCCTGGCTAATTTTCATTGCCAACGTTTTATGGACAGTGGTATTTGATACCATTTATGCAATGGTTGATCGTGAACACGATTTGCAGATTGGCGTGAAATCCACGGCCATACTATTTGACGATGCTGACCGATTGATCATTGGAATAATACAGTGCATGGTGTTAATTGTATTGGCTATCATTGGCAATCAGCTGGAACTGGGCTGGCTATATTACTCCTCGCTCTTTGCGGCAGCGGGTTTTTCTATTTACCAACAGCAGCTGATTAAAGATAGAATTCCAGACAAATGTTTTCAGGCCTTCTTAAATAACAACTGGTTTGGCGCGACCATCTTTATCGGTATCGCGCTTAGCTACTTACTCGATTGATAATGATAAATATCTTACGCTACCTGTTTTTCCTTTTGTCTATGCATCCTGCTTTTTTAGCCTCAGCAGAAAGTAATTATGAAAGTGAGCTACTCGAAAAAGAATGTGAGCGCATCAGCAATAAACTGGCCAGCGTCGACAACAAAGCGTGCCTGAAAAATCGATTGCAATTCACTGACGCTTATTCATCCATCGGTAGCCCATTACTTTTCAAAGATTATCCACCGGTTCCAGAGCGTGCGCCTCTTGGTCGCGTTTTGCTTGTCGGCGGCATTCATGGCGACGAGTATTCTTCTGTCAGCATTGTGTTTAAATGGCTGAATATCCTGGATGAACACCACTCAGGGCTGTTCCATTGGCGTTTTCTACCTTTGCTGAATCCCGATGGACTGCTAAGAGAAAAGTCCCAGCGTATGAATGCTAATGACGTCGATCTCAATCGAAATTTTCCGATGCAGGATTGGGAAAATGCTACAAGTGATTATTGGGAAAATGTCACCAAACGCAATCCACGACGTTTCCCGGGGAATTCAGCTTTGAGTGAATCAGAAACGCAATGGCTGGTCAACGAAATTGAGCAATTTGCACCGGATGTCATCGTCGCGGTGCATGCTCCTCACGGCATCGTTGATTACGATGGCCCTAAAGATGGGCCTTACAAGCTTGGCCGTCTGTATTTGAATCTGCTTGGAACTTACCCTGGATCACTGGGGAATTATGCAGGTGTACAATTGAAAATACCCGTGGTCACCATCGAGCTACCTTATGCAGGCATTATGCCAAAACCGGGAGAAGTGGCGCACATCTGGCGCGATCTGGTGAGTTGGCTGAAGAAAAATATTGTCGTCACTCAGGAAACAGATCCTTCGTAAACGATTCGCCATTCCCCATCTTTATCCATTTGCCAATACTGGCGTTTAACAAAACGCCGTTTGATATTGTCACTCGTGTAATCCTGTTCAAAAGTGACCACAAGTAACGCTTCCTCGCCAGGATAAAGAAACATACTTTTATCGGAAATACCGATCTTGATAAATTGCTTGGTTGGATTCACTCGGCGTTTGTAGGCTACCCAGCTATTATAATCTTTTCCCAGTCCAGAATATTTGCGGGAGTAATGACTCAAATAGAGATCTGCATCGCGACTTTCCCAATCCTTGCGCCACTGTTCCACATATTCATCAAACTCCGATTGCCGCAATTTCCAGTCATCCTTCGAAATCCAGTCTATGTTGTCAGTCAGGATAACTGGTGTTTTCCCTTTCTGCATATACGGCGCGATGGTATTCAAATCATCATTACTCACTATTACACAGCCATTACTGTCTCTTGGAGGACGAGAGAAAGTCGCACTAGGTGTGCCGTGTAACCAGATTCCATAACCTGTACGTCCATTACGTTGATCCCATGCGTTGGGATAATTAATAGGAAAGGCGCCATCGCCGTAAAGATCGGGTAGCTTTTCCGGATCAATGAATCCCGTAACAAAGTACACCCCGACTGGCGTCTTCTGATCGCCTTCAACATATTTCCCGCCGCCATTTTTACCTATGGTGGCATAAAAGTCCTTTATCAGACGTGGCTCCCCCTTATGATTCTCATAGAGATACAGCCGAGAGCTGCGCATATCAACAACGATCGCATGTTGTTGATGCTCGCTCAATCTTACCAGGGAAGATGGCAGTTTATTTTGTATCGGAGGCGATAGATAATGGCTCCACCGTGCCTGCGCTTCTTCTCGTAACGAGACAATTTGTTGATAGGGAGCTGAAGACATATTGCCAAAATCCTCAATAGGTCGACTTTGTGCCAGCAATAAGTCCGCATACATTAGTTGCGCCAACTTGAATTTCGGATTGACCTTCACCAATTGTTCCAGTAGAGGTAAGGCTGCGCGCGTATCTCCTTGCCTGATTTTTTCTAGCGCACTAACCAGGAGGAATTCGTGGCCATGCTCAAGACTGCGCACAGTGGCTTTACCAGCCAGCATTTCCCCGGCCGAGCTAAAGGACGCCAGAGAAACCAGCAAAAAGAAAGAAAGTAGCTTTAGCACTTGCACAATTGCCAGCAGATAATTATTTCGATTGTTCTTGAGTGATTAACCATTCGCCCGAAACCTTTTTAAGTAAGAGTTCTTTATTTACTTCATCACGATAGGTATCGGACTCATAACTTTGTCTTAAAGCCACCTGGGCATGGTCATCCCCTAACAGCGTAATCTCCACATTGCTTAGCTTAATTTTTATATAACGAGGCTTGGCCAGGCGAACTCTACGTTGATCCTCCCAGGCAGCGCGTGACATTTGTTGGGGAGGGATGAAATCTTTGCCGTAGAACATCACATACTTTTCTGCGTTTTTGGCTGACCAAACCTTTGCCCATTGATCTATAGTTGAAGCTACTGTCGATTTTAGTTTTTCCTGCTCTCGCTTTTTGTCTTCTATAAGCTTTTTAGCCGCTATTTGTTCAGCAATCATTTTTCGCTGTTCTAAATCCGGCACGACTTCTTCCGGCATTTCAACCGCGACCAACGCTGGTTCTGTCACTACCTGTTGTACAAGCTCTGGTTCGGGCGGAGTCGCAATTTCCGCGACGGTTTCTACTTCCGCATTCTCACGCTTGGGCACAAAGAATAAATCATTGACCAATGATAATTTCGCTTTGGCCGATGAATTATCGGCATCCAGCTGCAAGGCCTGATTATAAGCCTTGCTGGCCATCTTGGCGTATATATCTCCCATATTTTCATGTGCGGTTGCATAGCTGGGGTGCGTGCTAATTGCCAGCTGAAGCGCATCCCTGGCCTTTTCGAAATCACCTTGTGATGCGTAAATCACTGCCAGATTATTGTAAGGCTCCGGTAGGTCAGGATGCTCGCGGGTTAATGCCACAAATATATCGCGCGCCTTGTTCAGCTCATTAAGACGCGTAAGGATCAGACCTTTCAGAAAACGAAACGTGACACTTCCCTCGTCTTCCTGCAAGTGTTTGTCAGTCAGGTTTAAAGCCTCTCTTAACTTACCGTCTGAAATAAGGGATTGAATCTTGTCTGTCTGAACTCCGGCCTGTGCGGAAAAACAAATCAGTACCATTGACAGCACAATCATGACTGTACGGCCCACGCGACTAATCTTTGTCAGCAAATCATGTGTATTGATGGCTAGTCCCCCTGAGAGTGATATTGTAAGTCCATGCCTGGAGAAAGTTTAATAGCGTCATATTTTATGGATTATCCGAGGCCATAGCAATTTCCATGCAGTTAACCGGTATTGAGCTAAAACGGGATGGATAATCGTTGAATACTTTTCCCAGTATCGCCTCATCTTGCGGAAGTTCCGCGTCAATCCAATAGACTCGCTTACCGTCGGAGTATGGCACAACAACGGGCTTATACCCCTTTTTTTTGAGTTCATTCAGACGCTTGTTAACAGATGACTGGTTGGAAAATAGCCCCATGGATATTGCATTTTGCAAATTGCCTTTAACAATTAGCCGAAAATCCCGGACTCCACTGTCCTGGAAACTTTTGATCGTCGCCATTGCATCTTGTCTTGAATCCTGCGGAGCCAGGTAGACCCAGAATAATTGCCGTCCCAACTCGTCTGTATGGCGCATTCGTGCCGTAGCACCCTGAGTCACAAACCATTTCTGTAAACCCGTTGCCTGAATCTCATCAGCTATTGGTCCAAAACTGAAACAGGTGGCTGGCCCTGGAATGATCTGCTCAACGAATGGATCAATGTCGGGGAACTCGCTGTCCAGTTCAACTAGAAGATTATCCTCCGGGGCATCGCTATTTTGGCTCAGACTTGCCAAAACTGAAGTTGATTCCTCAACATCAGACATAGTCTCGATAAGCAGAGGATCCTCCATTTCACGTAGCAGAGGTGGTGTCTCAAGTTCTTCCAAAAACTGTAAACGGCGCGCCTGATCTGGTACGGCCGGTAAGGAAGATTTATAGGTGACATCCATCCTGGTCTGACGGTCTAGCTCCCAGGCAAAATAGAGCACATTCATCAATAGTAATAATATAAAAAACCATTTCATCATAAGTATTCTATTAACCTGACCATGCCATTCAATACAAGGTGTGGATCGGAGTCAACGTCGAAGGGCAGTACACTTCTTATCTCTTCAGCATAGCCTCCCGTAATAATACAACGAGAATCCTTTCCATGTTCGCGTACAAGCTCGGAAAACACGCTTTCAATGAGGGCAACAATCGCAGTGAAAGCACCATTGTTTATACATGATTCGGTATTGAGTCCCAATTTGAGTGATGGATTGCGACTGATGGTGGAATTAATCTGCTGTGTTCGACTGTTTAATGCATCACTCATTAATTTCAGACCCGGTACAATATATCCACCTTTGTGTTGACCGGAAGCAGTTATTACATCCACTGTCAGCGCGGTACCACAATCAACGATGCACAGAGCTGATTGATAACTAGCTCTGGCAGCTATCATGGCCAGCCACCTATCTATGCCCAACTGACTACTATCGTCATAGCCATTAATGACACCAGCCGCTTCCTTGTCTACCAACAAATATATCGGTGTCATGGACCATATTTTATCCACATATGCTGAAATTTCAGTTGCAAGCGCGTCCCCTGCGACATTGGAAACAAAGACCTGAGTCGGTCGGGACAATTCTCTCCAGTACGGATCAATCGATCCGATGAGATGGCCCTTGTCGTAGGCGCAAGCATCGCACGATCGTAATGAATTATGTCTATATTGCGCCCATTTGATGCGACTATTTCCGATGTCTACAAGAAATTTCATGAACGGACACGCAAGCTCAACTCACCACTACTAAAACGTTTCGTTTCACCCTTGACGGACATAAGTAATAGACCATTTTCATCTATTCCTAATATTTCGCCTGAAAAAATATCATTAGGTAAAATGAGATCTGCCTGTTGCCCAGACAATGTATCAAATTCTCTCCATTGTTCGATACAAGAGCTAAAACCACTGTTCTGGTAATCTTCCAGCATAATCAGTAACTCGTCGACGAGTATTCCACTGAGCACATTCCGCGATATTGATTGCCCTGCAATCCGGTTTACGTCGGTAACTGGCTGCGTGATGGTAGACAGGGTTTTATCTGCTAAATTAATGTTAATACCAATACCAATAACAACATCACTACATCCCGCAGTTTCGCTGCGTGATTCCAGCAAAATTCCACCCAGCTTCTTGCCCTTGCTCATAATGTCATTGGGCCATTTCAATCCAGCTTCGCTGACGCCCATTCGCAATAAACTGCGACACACTGCAACCCCTGTAGCCAGAGACAAAGCCGTATACGATGCAGGCGTTGAATGAAAATGCCAACCAAGTGACAAACAAAGACCACTGGCATAGGGTGATAACCAGTCGTTACCTCGCCTACCCTTACCTTGTTTCTGATATTCCGCCATCACTACGAGCCCATGGATTGAGCCTTCCTGTAGCAAGTCATACAGGTGTTGGTTTGTCGAATTTAGTACCGGTATAACTTTCAGCTCTTCAATCCTGGAGAGACCGATGGCTGTCATATTTGCTTTTATTGTATTCGCATCAAGTAATTCAATGGGCTGGGACAATCGATGACCTTTACCGTTGACAGAGTAAATGTCGAGTTCCAGATCGGCGAGAGATTTGATACGTTTCCAAACGGCTGCCCTGCTAATTCCCATTTCCTCAGCCAATGATTCTCCGGAATGAAAACAGCCGTCAGCCAACCTGGAAATAAGATATTGTTGTTTGTCCATGGACATGTTTGTTACAGAATGGTCTGTCGATGAATCAAACATTTTGCAGGCTGATTTTTACGACTTTTACATGGCAAAACTAGAGACAGATACATCGAGAACTTATCGTATCAAGTATCCTCACTATTTGAGCCAGCGCCAATGTCGAAAAAGTCATCCATTGCTGCATCGACGTCTTTGCGTATCGTCATATCCTCCTCTTCGTCGACATCAAAACTTCCTCGCATAAGCGTCTCGTCTTCAGCCTCTTCGTCCTCCGGGACCTCTTCCTTTGATTGATCTTCCTGCAAGCCAGCCCCTCCCGGCATCAATGTCTCATCCTCTGAGTCTTCGTGCAGTTCAACATCATTCTCATCTGACGATTTGGATGCCTTACTGTCCCCACGGATAATGGTTTCTTCTTCTTCCTCGTCGGCGTCGGTCTCATCTGCTGCTTCCTGCATGCCGCTGCTACCCCGAATCAGCGTTTCCTCTTCATTGTCTTCATCATCACCCATTTCCAGCTCAAACTCTGGCTCTTCACCACCGCTTATATCGAATTCTGGATCCACACTACCTGTGATATCAAACTCAGGGTTCAAACCCTGAGCGGCAGCTATCGCCAGTCCAGCATCTTTCAGAACCGTGGCCGCATCGCCATTGTCAGCTTGACCGGCATACGTTGTATTGGAAATAACCGTCTTACCAGCATCATCTAGTTCAGGCATAACAAATTCGAACTCGCACTTGTGCAGTCGAACTTTATCACCGTGTTTCAAACAAACCTCACCGCTTATCAACTTGTCGTTTACAAAGGTGCCGTTGATACTGCCTTGATCGCAGATCCAGAATCCATAATCCTTGTATTCAATTAGCGCGTGGCGTCGACCAATAGTTGATTCGGGAATAACAAGGAAATTTAAATGCTCAGTATCTTTCCCTGCGACTCGACCAAACATAGTGGGTTTTTGTCCCAATCGGAATTGACTAGTGCCCGTATAATTGTTTACGTCATTTATAAACGCTTCCGTGACCTCTTCATTAACGGCTGTGCCCGCCTCCCTGCTTCGGCGCAACATGAGAAAGACAATCGCCAACAGCGTTATTATCAATATAGACGCGGCAACAATCATGATCGTTGATCGCACACGCTCCTCTTTGCTCATAGATGCTGCTGTCGGGACCGGGACTTCGATGATAACCGGTTCTTGCACTACCGGAGATGGCTCTGGTTCCTGCCATGCTTGCTCGGTAATTATCGGCTCACTTACTTCCACTTCAGGTGGCGTGTTGATAATGATGTTAATTTGTTTGAATACTTTTTGTAAATCAGAGGCTTTTAGTGCCCGGTAATATTCTCCATCGGTTTTCTGCGCTAAAGACTGGATCAATTGAAAATCGGCATCTTCTGTAAAGGCAACACCAAACACTTTAATAGACTCATCGGCAGCATCGTCTGCCAAATCCTCCTTTAACCATTTACTTTTCTCTAAATCTACATCAGGTTTACCGGTGTCGACTATGCCATCGGTGATAAACACAATGGATTTTTGTGCTTCTTTTCGACCATTATTTTTGAGTTCGTAGATTGCACGCTCTATCGCGGCAGGGCTATCGGTAAATAGACCTTTGTAATTCACCTTTTTTAGATTACTGAGTACGCTATCCCTGGCTTCTATGGAAAGGTGTGTCAGCGGTATTGCGAGCCTGACATTTTGGTCAAAAATGACGATAGCTAATCGGGTTTGCGTGTCAAGGTTACTGATAAACTCGGATACTGCCTGGGTGGCGAGAAAGTCCGGATCATTTTTTATCATGCTCCCGGAATTATCAAGTACCACGACCACATCTTTTTTCAAGAATGAAGAATCGCTTTCCGCGAGTAAATTCGATATCGAAGTAGACTCGTTTTCCGATGAATCAGTAAATTCCGCAAGTTCGTCTTCTGTTGACTCCTCAGAGCTCATGAAATCAGCTTCCGCTGACTCCAAAGAGTCGATGACTTCATCCTTGGTGTCCAGAGCCTCGCCAACATCCGGGTTATCGTATAAATCATCCAGGTCAACGGGGTGAACCATCGAAGGAGCAATAAACAGACTTAAAAGAATTGCGGCCCTAATAGATACGAGTAATTTGGATGACATTGTTCTTCTTTGAATTTGCATTTTGTGACTATTATAAGACCTTCGAGTACCACTCTGCACCCTGTCTTATGATAATAATTGTCATACTTGCTCAGAGCCTGTGGCAATGGGTCGATCCGCCTGTTTGCACCATTCGCTCCATGAGCCCGCGT
>JBLIML010000103.1:0-13087 GCA_047638675.1 Planctomycetota bacterium
GCACAGGCGGGAGTTTATAACCGCCCTCAGTACGAATTGACCGGCCTGTGTCTATCTCCTCTTTCGTGAGAATATCCTTTTCAAGCACGATACTTTCCAGAGTCAACAGCCATTTCTGATAGTACCTGGCTTGAAGATAGACTGCGGGCTCAATATTTTCTGTGGTTCTACGCATTTCATCAATATTGCAGTAACCAGCAGGAAACATGGCAATGGTTAAGGCGTATATCTTTCTTTCCCAGTCCTCATGAAAGACAGGCTCATTATCCTCCCGAATAATTGGCCCAAAATTATCCATACCACCAAGATCATGCACACCGTTCATCAGCCTGTCCTCTTAGTTTAGTTTTTCCACAACAGCCGTTCCTATCATGGCATCACGTGTGACTAAAGCCGCGAGTTCTTCTTCATTAAAATCATCTGTACCTTCGGGACGCATTGGCAAAACAAGGTAACGTATTTCAGCATTGCTATCCCAGACTCGCACTTCTACCTCATCACTCATACTCACACCAAATTCAGCCAGGATACCTCTCGGGTCCCGGACAGCGCGAGCCCTGTAAGGTGTGCTTTTGTACCAGTTAGGTGGCAAACCCAAAACTGCCCAGGGGTAGCATGAGCATAAAGTGCATACGACCATATTGTGCACGTCTGATGTGTTCTCCTTCACCTCCATATGCGTCCCTTCGATGCCGGCCAATCCCATCTCCGTCAGTGTACCTGAGCTATCTTCGAGCAATTTTGCCTTGAATTCAGGATCCATCCAGGCGCGTGCGACAACCTTTGCACCAACGTGCGGACCTACCCGGTTTTCATAATTATCGATAATTGCATCCAAAGTCTCTTGCTCAACTATTCCCTTCTCCAACATTATGGACTCAAGAGCCTTTACTCGTAATTGTGTATCCGACAAGGGCGCACGATGATTTGAATCAGTCATTTTCCGGGTTCCTGAAAAGATTTGAACGTAAATTTACCATGCAATGGGCCTCTCCGCCAATCCGGCACAAGCCCCTGGATAGTTGGGTAACTTAGAAAATGAATATCACCTTTTAAACCTGGATTTATCTGCTTATTACGCCTTCGTTATTGTCAGGCGTATTTGTTCGAAAGTAAGGTAGCCATGTGCCCACCGGCTACCGATAACACTGGCTACGAGGAGCGATTACCCCTATAATTCGCGCCCGTTAACATCTGGCGTACGTCTTGTTCTTCCTGTTCTGCTGCAATCATATTGGAAGCTGTCGGAACCAGGCCATCGCCCTTCACTAAGGTCATTGCATGTCTGTCCCTAATATCACGAGTTTCGCTGAAATGGCCATTGCCAAACCCGTGCTCAAAGCCATTCAGGACATTGGCTATGAACAGCCAACGCCGATCCAGGCGGCCAGCATCCCTCATTTGCTAGATGGAGGGGATCTTATTGGTATGGCACAAACCGGCACAGGAAAAACCGCGGCCTTTGCCATGCCACTCCTGACAAGAATAGATCTGCAGAAAAATGTGCCGCAGGTACTCGTACTGACACCGACCAGAGAGCTGGCCATCCAGGTGGCGGAAGCGTTTCAGGTCTATGCCACCAATCTCAAAGGTTTTCATGTCCTACCGATATACGGAGGACAGGAATACGGAATCCAACTTCGTCAATTGAAGCGCGGCCCTCATGTCATCGTTGGCACACCGGGTCGGGTAATGGATCATCTCCGTCGCAGCAGCCTCAAACTGGATAACCTCATCAGCTTGGTATTGGACGAAGCCGACGAAATGTTGCGTATGGGTTTTCTCGAAGATGTCGAATGGATCCTCGAGCACACGCCAAAAGAGCGACAAACCGCGCTTTTCTCTGCGACCATGCCCAAAGAAATCAAAAATGTCGCCAAAAATTATCTAAATAAACCTAAAGAGGTCAGGATCGAATCAAAGACCTCTACTGGCGATAATATTGAACAATATTACTGGATGGTCAGCGGTACCAACAAGCTCGATGCCTTGACTCGCATTCTCGAAGTCGAAGCTATCGATGCCATGCTGATTTTTGTACGAACCAAAACGGCAACAGTCGAGCTCGCCGAAAAACTTGAGGCACGGGGTTATCCCGCTTCTGCTCTGAACGGTGACATGAACCAACAATTACGTGAACGTACCATTGAACGTCTAAAGAATAAAAAGCTGGATATTCTTGTGGCTACAGATGTCGCGGCGCGTGGTATTGATGTGACCAGAATCAGCCATGTCCTTAACTATGATATACCTTACGATAGTGAAGCTTACGTTCACCGAATCGGCCGTACTGGTCGCGCGGGCAGGAGTGGCAAGGCCATTTTGTTTGTCGCACCTCGCGAACAAAGATTACTGCGCACTATCGAAAAGGCCACGCGGCAACCTATTAGTCGCATGGAATTACCTAGCGGTGAAACCATCACAGCTCAGCGTATTGATCAGTTTAAGCAGACATTGAAAGATGTTTTAAGTCATGAAGATCTCAGTTTTTTCAACGAAATGTTAGCGGAATTCAGTCACGACAATGACGTGTCACCCGAAGACATCGCTTCGGCACTTGCTCATTTATGTCAGAAAAGTCGACCTTTAAAAGTAAAATTCGCCAATCTCCAAACGCCGAAAGAACACGGGCGCGATCATAATAAAGATGGGGAACGTGGACAGCGACGCGAGCACAATAAAGGTGGGGAACGTGGTCGGACAGGTAAAGAGCGCGTTCAGCGTGATAAGCATGGTGATGAGAAGATGGTTCGCTATCGAATTGAAGTGGGCCGTGAACACGAGGCAGGCGCTGGTGATATCGTCGGTGCTATTGCCAACGAAGCAGGTCTCGATGGCAAGGATATTGGTCAAATCAAATTATTCGATGGTTTCTCCACTGTTGAACTTCCCGATGGTATGCCCAAAGAAGTATTTGAAAGTTTACGCGGCATCTTTGTACGTGGGCAGAAATTAAATATCAGCCTGGATAATGACAGGACTCGTGGCGAAAAAGATTCTCGTGTTAAGGATAAAAAACGCCCTAAAAGAGCGGATAAGGCGAACGTGAACGAGAACAGTGGCAGCAAAGTCAGGAGCAAGACAAAGAACGACAGCAAGGTGAAGAAAAAGACCAAACCATTTCGTAAAGCGACAAAGGATGATAAGCCTAAAGCTAAACGGAAGAAAAAAGCGCTATTGTCACTATAGCCACAGACTACCGCTAAAGTACTTATTTATAGTTTCTTCCTTGCCTCATCGAATGCCCAGCTTTTAATTAATGCTGATAATCTGCGTTCATTAACGGAAATACATGGCTCTTAAATCTCCCAAACAGACGTTTTAGGGCACATTATTGCGGGATCAAGTCACATAATTGCATTCAAATCTACGTAACTCTGGAACTAAGCCCCATACTTTCATCTAATTAGCAGGCAAATCCTGGGTAAATTCGCAGTTCAACTACCAATTAGTGACCTATCTGGATTGATTATAATGATGAATATTACACTGAAAGACTGGCTGATCATTGCAATCGTAATGACGGCTGGACTGACCTACATCGCCATGGCAGATGAACCTGGCTCTGCATCTGAGCAGAATCAAATTGTCAGCTTCGAAAGCACACAGAATCAAACTGCCCTGCTCGAACTTTACACATCGGAAGGATGTAGTAGTTGTCCACCTGCTGATCGCTGGCTCAGTTCATTACTAGATGAAGATGACCTTTGGCTTACCTTTATTCCTATCGCCTTGCATGTCGATTATTGGGATTATATCGGCTGGAAAGACCCCTTTGCTAACGCCGACCACAGTGCAAGACAACGCCAATACGCCAGAGAACAATCCCTTAAAACAGTGTACACCCCAGGCTTTGTCTACAATGGAAAGGAGTGGCGCAACTGGTATGTAAAGCGTTATCTCGACTTTCCTAAAGGTGATAGGCCAGGCGTCTTAAAACTAAAACTTGATGGCCAGCAGGCCAATTTGGAATTTACACCAACAGAATTCACCAGGAAAAAATTAAAGGCCAACCTTGCATTATTGGGATTTAATCTCGAAACAGATGTGAGGGCGGGAGAGAACAGGGGTAAAAAATTACCACATGACTTTGTTGTGTTGGGAATGAACCAGGCAGATTTAAAAACTGACAAAAACCAATACCTGAGCCAGCTAGACATACCTACTTCGACAATCAAAACAAATCGATACGCTATCGTTGCCTGGATAAATGATTCAGATAATCAAATGCCGGTACAAACAGTTGGTGGGTGGTTACCATGAATTGAGATCATATCTGTGTTGTAGATCTATTTTCCTTTAAATAATGACCCCATTATTCCACGTATCAACGAACGACCCACTTGACCGCCAAGACTTCGGACCATACTCTTGGCAAATGTCTCAACAATGCCCTGCCGCGTACGACCACGCGCCTTAGTCGGGGGAGCTTTGCTTACTCTTTTAGGAGAAGGCGTGCTTACTTCTGCCGCCTTAGCAGCAGCATTGGAACGCTTCGAAAGTTTTTCAAATGCGGATTCACGATCAATAGTAATATCGTATTTACCCCCGTAAGGACTTTGAGAGATAAGCATTTCGCATTCAGATTTTGTTGCTGGACCAATACGTGAAACTGGTGGTTTAATCATTGTTCGATTCACAATTGACGGCGATCCATTTTTCAGCAAAGTCGATACCAGGGCCTCACCAATCCCCATTTCAGTAATTGCGTCACGAACGGAAAAAGTATTGTCGGAACGGAATGTATCCGCCGCAGTTTTAACTGTCTTTTGTTCTTTCGGTGTAAACGCACGTAAGGCGTGTTGAATACGATTTGACAATTGTGCCAGGACTGAGTCCGGGATATCACTCGGGCTTTGTGTAACAAAATATACGCCTACTCCTTTTGAACGTATTAAACGTACAACCTGTTCCACTTTATTTACAAGCGCTTTAGGCGCATCCTTAAACATCAAATGCGCTTCATCGAAAAACAAAACCAGTTTTGGTTTATCTGGATCCCCAATCTCAGGCAGATTCTCGAACAACTCTGACAAAAGCCAGAGTAATAACGTAGAATACGTCTCGGGCTCTTGTACTAATTTATTTGCTACAAGTACATTGATGGATCCTTCACTCGCATCAAATCAGAAAGCTCAAGCATAGGTTCGCCAAAAAATATTTTGGCACCACCACGTTGAAGCACTAACAATCGTCGCTGAATCGCACCGACAGAACTGGCAGAGACGTTACCATATAGCGTTCTCAAGGCGGCGGCATTGTCACCTACATGTTGCAACATCGATCGCAGATCCTTCAGATCTAGAATTAACAGTCCCTGTTCATCTGCAAGTGCGAAGACGATATTTAATATACCCTCCTGAGTCTCGTTCAAACTCATCAGTCTCTCAAATCGCTCAATGATTTTTGGATGGGTCTTGCCCGCCTGACTTATCCCTGAAATATCGCCTTTCACGTCTGCCAGAAAAACGGGTACACCTTGAACAGAAAAACTCTCAGCCAGGGCTTGTAAAGTTACGGTTTTACCGGTACCGGTGGCGCCAGCAATTAGTCCATGACGATTTGCACGTTTTAAATCTAGTGTGACATGCAAGGTATCTGCCTTACGACCTGATGTGTTACTCGCATAACCAAGCAAAATAGATGAATCGGACATTACTCTTCGCTATAAATCTAAGTACAGCGTATTTTTTAGATTAAAAATCCTTGTAGTGAATATTGATGGAACCGTCTGTTTCGTAGGTTTTATCATCGATTAATTTTCTCGCCGCTGTTTCTATTTCCTTGCGATATTTTGTGACGGCCTTCATTGGATCTTCGGAGGATACATCGAACTTTCTTTTTAAATCCGTAATGGGGATCCGACATAGAACCCTTTTGCCGCTGACCTGTGCTGCAATGGTGGCGATTTCCGAAACGGGGTTCCAGCTTTGTAGAGCAGGGAAAGAGATTTTTCCATCCTCAGACATCTTGGGTTTACTTATTATGACATTCATGTGATTGACGACTATCTCTGTGAAGAAATGAAGAATATGGATTGCGGCTTATCAATAAACTTGAACATTTATCGCACTTGATTACCATATTCAATGGCTGGAAACGAATACCTTAAACGAAACCGGTGCTTATGCTAGCACAAACAGACTAATTCTGCTGATAAGTTGCTCATCGAGCTAAGCAAGGTAGTGCCAATTGAATTACCTTCAGCGCCTATAAGAATAGAATTTGTAGATCTCAATATGAAATAATCAGCTTAGGACTGAATTGATTAAAAAGAATGGTGCCCGGAGACGGACTCGAACCGTCACGGCCGTTAAGCCGAGGGATTTTCATACCAACTACTACTTTCGTAGCTACGCTCATGAAAACGTATTTGTGGTCTGGACTTTATCTTTACCGTATTTTAATTCTATTAAAACGTAGGCAGGAGCCGTCAAGTCTCTACACTTTCCCTGATACTGGCCAGGGCTTAGCTCGGGATTGCCATCAACGCTATGTTGCAGAGGTTTCCCCGAATTTGACTCCATTCACGACAGATGTTTCCAGTCTGTGTGCTCAAATTAACTTAAGTCCCTTGTGTCTACCAATTCCACCACCCGGGCTTTGGATGATAGTAGGAAGTCTATAATTCACTCCCCATATAAATATGGAGGCTGAGCCCGGAATCGAACCGAGGTCCACGGCTTTGCAGGCCGCTGCATAACCACTCTGCCACTCAGCCATATTTACCGCGGGGCATCGTCGCTCTTCCGCCTTTGTTATTGCCTTCCAGTGCTCTCCTAACTTCTTGATATTCTACATATTGTGCTGGAAGCGCTATACCAACTCTAACTCTGGTAAACAAAAGCCCCGATAAACGGGGCTCTTTTATGATTTGGAGCGGGAAACGAGACTCGAACTCGCGACCCCGACCTTGGCAAGGTCGTGCTCTACCAACTGAGCTATTCCCGCGAAAATCTACTTCATTTAAACACAATTCTGAGCAGCATCACTTGCTATCCCTGAATCTGGACGCCTATTGTAGCGGCGAGTTGACTTGTGTCAATAATGATCAAGCAAGTTACTGTTTTTTATTTGATTCCCTAAGTTTTGGCCAGGCACTGGATAAATATTGAAACATCGACACCAGAGTCAACACGGCTGCGATATACAACAGCACCATGCCTATTTCGTATACAGGAATACCAAACAAAGGGGCTTTAAATACCAAAACTCCAAGCGCCACCATCTGTGCGATTGTTTTAATCTTGCCATAGACTGAAACAGCGACCTTGCTCCTGGCTCCCAGTTCAGCCATCCATTCCCGTAGAGCTGAGACAGTAATCTCACGCCCGATTATTACCGCCGCAGGCAAAGTTAATACAAGACTCCAATTCAGGTTGTGTGAGTCCCTGTCTACCAGACACACCAATACAACAGCCACCATCAATTTATCGGCTACGGGATCCAGAAACTCGCCGAGGGGCGAGATCTGCCCCAGCTTTCTGGCGAAATAGCCGTCCAGAATGTCAGTGACCGCAGCGACGATGAAAACCAGACAGGCGGCTAGATTTGCCCAGCTGAAAGGTAAATAAAACACCACAACGAACACCGGAATCATTGCAATACGTAGTAATGTCAGTGAATTGGGAATATTCATTGTCTAATGGAAAGTGTCATAGATTTTTTGGGCGAGATTCTTATTGATCCCCACGACTTTAGCAAGATCTTCTACTCCAGCGCGCGTAATTCCCTGTAAACCGCCAAAATGACGAATTAATTGTTGTCGACGCTTCGCACCGATACCCTCCACATCTTCGAGAACAGAGCGTTTACGCGCATTTTTACGCTGCTGTCGATGCCCAGTAATGGCAAAACGGTGTGCCTCATCGCGTACTTCCTGTATCAGGTGCAATGCCGCCGAATTAGGCGGCAGACGCATTTCCTTTCTACCATCAGATAAGATCAACACCTCCAGGCCAGGTTTTCGGGAAGGTCCTTTTGCCACCCCAATGAGTGGAATATTGTCAAGTTGCAACTCTAACAGTATTTCACGTGTACTACTTATCTGCCCTTTGCCGCCGTCAACCAATATCAGATCCGGTAATTTTCCATCTTCTTTCTTAATACGTGTGTAACGTCGCAAAATAACTTGTTTCATCGCCGCATAATCATCACCTGGTTCAATATCTTTCACGTTGAAACGTCTATAATCGGATTTCAGCGCGCCCTCAAGACCAAAGACGACACAAGATCCTACAGTCGCTTCCCCACTGGTATGACTAATATCAAAACATTCAATGCGCTCGATACCCTCCTCGAAGTGTAGCGCCTCACGCAGAGCATCCAGGCGGTCCTGATGGTTGTCTTTTTGCCTTTGCCGTTGTTGCAAGGCCAGAATGGCATTTTCCTGCGCCATTTTCATCCAGAGACCCCGTTCGCCTCGTAAACCTTGTCCTATTTTTACTTTCCTGCCAGTTTTCCCAGACAAGACTTCTTCTATCATCTCCTTGTCTTCCGGCACATGGCTGACCAGAATTATCCCTGGAATTTGTCTATCGGTACGACCAGAGAGGTAGTATTGAGACAGAAAGGCCGTGACGATGTCTTCCGGTCTTTCCTCTTTTGACTGCCTCGGAAAAAAAGACTTATTACCCAGATTCAGACCACCTCTTATATAGAAAATCTGGATACAGGCCATACCCGAATATACACCGCAGGCGATGATATCAATTTCACCTTTTGGCGCCGTAATATGTTGTTGTTCCTGTACTTTTCGTAGATTACTGATTTGGTCTCGATAGTGCGCTGCGCGCTCATATTCCTGCTTGTCAGCTGCCGCCTGCATAGGTTTCAACAAGGCATCGATAACTTCTTCATTTTTCCCTTCCAAAAACATCACTGCGAATTTCATATCATCTGCATAGTCTTCTTTATCAATGTAGTTGACGCAGGGTGCCGTGCAACGCTTAATCTGGAACTGCAGGCAGGGACGAGAACGGTTTTTGAAAAAACTCTCATCACACTGACGTAGCTGAAATAACTTTTGTACCAGATTAAGTGCTCGACGAGCCGAGCCGGCACTTGGGTAAGGTCCAAAATAACGCCCTTTACCGCTTCGTGCGCCTCGATAGAAGCTCAAACGGGGATAATCTTGATCTGATGATAGATAGAGATAGGGATAGCTTTTGTCATCTCTAAAGACAATGTTGTAGCGGGGTTTTAGCTCCTTAATCAGATTACTTTCTAGTAGCAGGGCCTCACCTTCAGTATGCGTAATGGTCACTTCTATAGCGCGTATCTGCCCTACCAGGGAGCGAGTTTTCAGTGAATCCTGAGTTTTACCAAAATAACTGGTTAAACGATTTTTCAGATTACGGGCCTTGCCAACATAGATTACCGTGCTTTCCGCATCCAGCATACGATAGACCCCGGGTAAGGAGCTCACCGATTTCAGGTAAGATTTTGGATCAAAATTTTCCAAGATTAAATAATATAATTCAGTTGGTTACGTAAATTATCTTACGTATTTTATCGAATACTTCGAAGAACATGGCTTCTGTCAATCGACGCGTTTGCGTGTTATATCGGCTGCAGTGATACGAATCGATTAACCACTTGTCCAATCCTAAGTTATGTTGCGCTGCATGACTAAAATCATGATCTTTATTCTTTAATCCCAGGGCTTTTAGCACCGCCTTATGCGCGACACCACCCAGGGCTAAAATCACGAAATGATTGCCCAGACTGGCGATTTCATTTCGAAGATAAACATTACAGTTACTCACTTCTGAACCTATTGGCTTATTTTCTGGTGGAAGGCATTTCACCGCATTAGTTATTCGACAATGCTTCAGTTTCAGCCCATCCTTCGGATCAATCGCAATTTCCTTATTGCTGAATCCATACTTGTACAGGGCCTTATAGAGCAAAATCCCCGCATGGTCTCCGGTAAATGGCCTCCCAGTGGCGTTCGCCCCGTGCATGCCTGGCGCGAGCCCGACAATCAATAATTTCGGTTTTTTTACTCCAAAAGGCGCGACGGGAAGGCCATGATAATCAGGGTAGTCCCTGCGTACTATATCCAAATGTTTTGCCAGCCGAGGACAACGGACGCAATCGATATCATAGGACTTGTTATCGTTCATTTAGGCAATAAACCTCTGATTCTACGTTGTATACATTCATTTTTTCTATAATCATATCTTCATGTTCTAGTTTATAATATCAATATAACCCATTATTAAATATTGTCTTTATGAGTTTTATTTTTATTTTCTATTTGTATACAAAGCAGATCTTGATAATTTCTCGTCATGATTGGCGTTTTAGGCGATCGGGACTATTTCGTAACTCCATTAAGGTCACCATCGCGATGGCGCAGAGAGATTTCTCCTCTCCATTTATGTTGAATATCTCGGCCTGGCAGATTTTCAGTGTCCTCCCATTTTTGAGCACTTTTGCCCGGCCGTTAAGGCCTCGCCCTGACCTGCTGACATCAAGTTGATTTTAAATTCCACGGTCAAGACGCTTGAATCGGCCTCCATCAACGAAAAAGCTGCGTATCCGGCCGAATTATCAGCGATTGTCGCCATCACGCCAGCGTGAAAATAGCCGTGTTGTTGCGTGAGCTCCTTCTTATACGGGACGTTGAGTTCGCAGTAACCAGCTTCGATCCCTGTCATTTTGATACCAAGGGTTTGCATAAAGGGTTGTCGTTGGAAACTATCTTGTACTCTCGACCGAAAGTTTTCATCGGGGATTAAGCAATCGTTCATCTTCTCAATATATACTCTTGTCGGTTAACAAACAGGTGCAACATTATTATTCCCTATTTCTTCAAGGATTTACATTCCTTACTTAGCATGTATAATTAAGTGTCCTAAGATGATAAAGTAGATTCTATTCACTATAGTAATCAAGCAATGGACGATCTAGCCACTCAAGAAACTGGCGGCAGCACTTTCCACACTGTCAACCAGGTACCTAAAGTTATCGGTAAATATGATATCGAAAAAGCTGTCGGTAAGGGCAGTATGGGCACCGTCTACTCGGCTTTCGATTCTTTTTCTAACCGCACAGTAGCTATTAAAGTCGCTCATCCCCAATTTATTAATCAGACCGAAGATGGAAGTCGTTTTCGCAAACTTTTTTTCAACGAGGCTCATGCCACAGCTGTTCTGGATCACCCTAGCATATTAAGCCTTTATGACGCAGGCGTAGATGGCGAACTTTGCTATCTTGTCATGGAGTACGTTGAAGGTGCCAATACACTGCAGCCCTTTAGCAAGCCCGATGGCCTGTTAGAAATACGAGAGGTGGTGGGTATTATCTTTAAATGCGCCAAGGCTCTCGATTATGCTCATCGCCAGGGCATCATTCACCGGGATATAAAACCCAGTAATATCCTTTTTACCAAAGATCGTGATATTCGTGTCTCAGATTTCAGTATCGCCCGCATAAATCGAGCAGATCAGACCTCGACTCAATTCGATGGATTTCTTGGTTCTCCCCTTTACATGTCGCCAGAACAAATAAACGAATGGTCAATTGAGAGTAATACAGATATTTTTTCCCTCGGTAGTGTTCTGTATGAAATGCTAAGCGGCACGCACCCTTTTAAATCCGACAGCCTGACTAAAATTTCTCACAACATCACCAATGAGAAACCCCGTCCATTGTCGGAATTTCGCTCAGATTTGCCGGAAGGACTGGAGTACGTCCTTAGCCGCATGCTCAAGAAAAAAAGCAGTAAACGCTACAGTATGGGTCTGGATGTCGCTGCCGATTTGGCATTGATATACGATGATCTGGAAAAAATCGAAACAGAAGATTCCCTACGAGAGAAATTTAATACCTTAAACCAACTTGGATTTTTTCGCGGCTTTAGTGACGCTGAGATCTGGGGGCTAGTGCGTGCGAGCAACTGGCAATCCTACAAACCGACTGAGACTATTATCCAGGAAGGTGATGTGGATAATTCCTTCTATATAATTCTCTCCGGCGTGGTTAATATCGAAAAAGACGGACAACATGTGGATTCCTTACAGCAAGGTTGTTGTTTCGGCGAAATGGGCTTTATTGCAAATACTGAAAGAACCGCCTCGGTAATTGCCAAGACTGACGTGTCCATAATACGTGTGAATGCCTCAACGCTTGATCGGGCAGATGAAAGTACGCAACTTCGATTTTTGAAAGTCTTCGTCGAGACGGTGACAGAACGTTTGAAACAAACGACTTCTATCCTGACTCAACTCAGACAGATGTAGGTGGGCAGACTCAGCCCTGATAAGTGTGACTCGCCAGTGAAATTCGCCCCGCAATACTTTCCACGGCCATAATTAACGAATCTGAAAGCCCTGAACCTTCGCTATAATCGGTGGGCACCAGGTTCGACACACGCCCATCTTCGATAAAACCCCAGGCCCTACCCCACTTTTCACGATTCTTTCGATCATAGACGCCGATAGCAATCCCCTGATCTTTTCTAACCAGGGAAAAACAGGGAATATCGGTATAGCCATCTCCGACCATGATCATTTGACTTATCGGTACGCGAATATCTTTCTGCCCGACTTTGCGATTTACTTCAAAAGGTTTATCAGCGAAATCCGGGCCAAAAATACCTTTTTGTATATGGAAAATATAACGCGTCTTATCAGTAAAACTCACCACCCTTTTGGGGAAATTGATCAGACCGTCTTTGTCATACACGAAGTCTGAGGCCCAAATATCGTTAAATTGGTGCGCTATTTTGGTATTCCTGAGCACATCACCAATACCGGAGCTAATCATGTAAAACTCCAGGCTAACGCGCGGGTTTATCTTCCTTGCAACTTGTCTAAGGCGATCAAATATCTGCTCAGCACCATCGTACAAAGGCAACTCAGCTCCCCACTTTGCTAATTTTTCTTTTGTAATGGGTTCTATTTCACCTGAAGAGGACTTTTCGATCATTTTAAATAAGTAGGCGGGCACCGGGTCCCAATTATCTTGCAACAGGGGATGCACCTCGTTCTGCCAAAATTTGGGCACATCCAGACCACACTGCCCCAGGTAGCCTGAGGTACTGTCAGGCGCAAGGGTGTCGTCAAAATCGAACACGAGC
>JBLIML010000104.1:0-12990 GCA_047638675.1 Planctomycetota bacterium
TGGAGAACCTGGATTTTTCCAAACTGATCGCAGCCGAAGTCTATGAATTTGCCTTCGTCTTCGGCGCCATACCCTTTAAAGGTGCCACCGGATCCCCCGGTCGCCCCTTCGCTATACGCTAAGCCCCGGGCTTGGCAGCGTGATGTATTTACATTAAATTAAGCCCACTGCATTACTTGATGACGCGAGGTACTGAACCATGAGCAAAGGTGAAATTATTGCTGGCTATTTAGCCCCCCATCCGCCGCACCTGGTTTACGGTGAGAACCCTGAGCAAAATGAAGCAAAGTCACAGGGTGGCTGGGAACAATTACGTTGGGCCTACGAGCGGGCGAGGGCGTCTCTGGAAGAATTAAAGCCGGACGTACTACTTGTACACTCACCGCACTGGATCACCCAGCAAGGTCATCACTTTCTTGGTGTAAAGCATCTTAGTGGCAAGTCTGTTGATCCCATTTTTCCTAACCTTTTTCGCTACGACTTTGAACTTGAAGTCGATGTGGAATTGGCTGAGGCCTGCTGTGCGAACGGCGCGGATATGGGTTTAACCACCAAAATGATGCGCAACCCGAACTTTCGTGTGGATTATGGAACCATTACTACCCTGCATATGATACGACCTCAATGGGACATTCCAGTGGTGGGCATTTCTGCCAATAATTCGCCTTACTATCTGTCAATGGAGGAGGGTCTGGAGGAAATGGATATTCTCGGTAAGGCTACGCGCAAGGCCATAGAAGATACGGGTCGTCGTGCCGTGTTACTGGCATCGAACACGCTTTGTCATTATCACTTTAGAGAAGAACCTGTGCCTCCTGAAGACATGGCCCAGGAGCACCCGGAAAATTACCCCGGCTATCTCTGGGATATGCGCATGATTGCTCTTCTTCGGCAAGGGAAAATCAAAGAAGTATTTGAGCTCTTACCCCAATTCATCGAAGAGGCCTTTGCCGAGGTGAAGTCTGGCGCGTTTACCTGGATGTTTTCGGGGATGAATTATCCTGAGTTAGCGGGTGAATTACATGGCTACGGTACTGTTATTGGTACCGGCAATGCCGTCATGGAATGGAACCTAATCAAAGCCGGACTGGCGAAGGCCGCATAGGAGATAAGTATGACTGTTGTATCTGCATTTTTATTACCAGGCTCCCCTTTGCCTTATGTACAACGAGATAATCCACCCTGGGGCAAATTAGCTGATGCAATGGATGAGGCAGGCAAAGCCCTTGCAGCATCGAGTCCTGATACGATTGTGGTGTATTCCACCCAATGGATTGCTGTGCTGGATCAACTCTGGCAGACACGAGCGCAATTAAAGGATGTCCATGTCGATGAAAATTGGCATGAGTATGGTGATCTGCCTTTTGAAATAAACACCGACACTGAACTCGCGGAAGCTTGCGTTGCGGCCACCAATGAAGAGGGTATTAAAGCCAAAGGGGTCGATTACGATAAATTTCCTATCGATACCGGCACCATCGTGGCGGCAAACTTTCTTAATCCTGATAATAAATGTCGTTTTGTGATTGGGGCGAACAATCTATATCACGATTGGCAAATGACGGAGCAACTGGGCAGGATTGCGGCCACACAAGCCGATAAACTTAATCGAAAAATTGCCGTCGTGGTTGTTGGTGGCTTATCGGGCTCTATTTTTCGTCATACTATCAATATCAGTGAAGATCATATTGCCTCCGCGCAGGAAGATGAATGGAATCAAAAGATGTTGAAATTAATGGAACAAGGTGATGTGAAGACCTTGCTTGAACTTTGCCCAGAGTATGCAGGGGCGGCAAAGGTAGATATGGGTTTCAAACACATGGCATTCCTTTTGGGAGCGGTCGGTGGGGATTTTAAATCAGCGAAAGTACACGGCTATGGACCCCTTTATGGCGCAGGTGGCGCAGTGGTGGAGTTCAATCTCTAATAAGAGGCGTGTCCTGTTTAATTTTTAGGCTCTTCAACAGAATTTGTGGGTTAACATAATAAGGTAAGTAGAAGATCATCGTCATTCCCGCAGGTTTTTAGCGGAGTAATGGCACATGGACGTGCCGCATATGAACCAAAGGATGGAAATCCAGACGGAAAGGAGAATTAAGGTAATACGCCAGTCCGGTACTAACTTTCTAGAACGATATCAAAGGTTGAATGAAACCATTGTTTAACTGGATTTGCATCCTTAGCTCCGTAAACGGTGCGTACCGTTGTACATCTTTTGAACGGCACATTGTCCATGCACCACTTCTCCGCCAAAAACCTGCGGGAATGACGGGACTTTGTTTAGTAACCTCAAGAGAACTGTTGTGTTTCTACCCACGGATTCTACGGAAGAACCAATTTTTATTGTTAGCCCAGGAAGCAAAGTGACAGGGATGTAAAAAAGTTGTTTTTCCAGTAGCACTTCAGGCCATCGAGTCTGACCATTCGTGCATGGCGAATTCCAGCCATTACCCTACCCGCCGTGCGGCCCATCTGTGTTTGAATCCGCAGCTAAGAATTGTCGATAGCTCAAAAATGTGAACTGTTTCAAACTTGGCGCCTGTAATCAGGGTTGAAACCTGAAGACCCGCCTGTAGTGTTGTGAAATTTTAAAATTAGTATCAATATTTCAAAGGTTTAACGAACGCGAATTGTCTGCGCTCATCGATCAGTTCCTTCCCGCGAAGTCCTAAAGTTATATCGTAGATTGCCGATAGGACGTCTGAATCTTAAAGAATCTTTACTCTACATCTGATAAAGTCCCAGGCTAATTATCAGACGGATATTTCATTATGACGACAAGTGAATCGACAGTGTTAAATACACTTCAAGGCATTAAAAAGCAGTCTATTCTTGGTAGTTGGGTCTCCAGGATCATGTCCGACGAGATGCCAAATCAAACAATGGTTCATCCCTGTCTTATCAACGGACAGCACACACTGGTGCATGAACGTGGTTTGCAGGATAAAGATCCGCTCGGCTATACACACATACTCGAGTTCGCCAGGGAAAATGGGTTTGACGTAAAGGAAGATCAGCGTGCTGATTTTCTCGAAGGTATCAAGCGGGTAAAAAATAAGCGCCGTGCCAATGTCGTGACGGTGATGGCATTGGCGGCAACTATGTTGTCACAAACTGTAAGCGCTAAATCGTCTGATGATTTTGACGGGACCCATGCTGTACACGCGGTTGCGCACGCTGGTGACATGCATGATTTTGATTTTGATATTGAGGCCTATTCAAGCCAGGATGAAATGATTTCCGCCATGTTTGACTGGATTAACAATCATTCTTCTTTCGATCATGATATTACGAATATGCCTGAGATTGTAAAAGTATCTGCCAGACAAATGGCAGAAGTCGCTTTTGGCGGTGATTTACCACAGGCAGTTGATCCGGAAAAACTAAGAATTTATGGCCTTTACAATTTTAATGAAGGTGCTGTTTATATTCTGGATTCGCTTGATATGGAATCTGAAAAAGGCAAGGGGATCCTGTTACATGAACTGGTTCATTTCCTTCAGTACCAGTATGACAAGGATGAAGATGTAAAGTGCAAAAATGAGCTGGAATCATTGGCGTATTTACTGGAAGCGAAATTCCTGCAATCACATGATCACGAACACAACATAAACATGGCTCATATCAATCGCGTTAGCCAGTGCGTTTAAGGCGGGAGGACCCTCCTTATTCCTGCATTTTGATTATCCGCTTTGAAAGCTCTGTATTGCCCCCATCATCTGGAGTAAGATCGGTCTGACAATAGTGGTATTTTTTATCGTTACTTTGGCTAAAACCACTGAACCTATAGTAGTTGACCAGTCTAACAATTATGCAAAAAATCAAATTTCCTGGAATATTGTCGATACTTGGCTTGTTCGCCCTGCTTGTCACTGTTAGTTCTGTAGCCCTATCTGCTACAGATAATCAGGACTGGCTATATGCTGCCGAATCGAACAGTCCAGGACTCGATCTGTTAATGCTGGCGCAAAGCGAAAAACAGCTTGCAGAAGATGAACAACCACGCTCCGGTTCATTGGTATTACCCGCAGCCGCCGATGAGGAAAAAAGTGAAAAGAAATGCATGACAGTCTGTCAACGATGGGGCCAAGAGTGTATGATCGACAGCTCACGTGGGGTGCGTAAATGCAGACGTACTTGTAAGGAATTTGGGCAGGAGTGTTTCTAGGACTTCTTTTCTAGCGGGTTATCGTAAGTCTGTACCTTCCTTTTTTAATTGTTACTACCGGTCGTGACCATTGAGCATTAGTCTCAAGGGTTACATTGTGCTGTCAGCACATTATAATCCACCCACGTAATGGTTTAATTAATGAATCATGGTTTGAAGCTTTTTGTAAGATGTTTGATATTGCGAATGTGGCGGAATTGGTAGACGCGCTGGTTTTAGGTACCAGTGGGGTAACCCGTGAGAGTTCGAGTCTCTCCTTTCGCACCAATCATCACTTACTAATCTCTTAATAATTAATAACTTAGTGTAAAAATAGCTATGCAAGTATCTGTCGAATCAAGCGGCACGCTGGAACGGACCATGAAAGTGGAGGTGCCTGAGGAAAAAATTGCCTCTGAGGTCGCGACCCGGCTAATTTCGCTTGTTAAAACTACCAAAATTCAAGGTTTTCGCCCTGGCAAAGTCCCCTTGAAGCTAATCCAGAAGCGTTATGGACCGGGTGTACGCCAGGAAGTGGTTGGTGAGATCGTACAAAACTCTTATTACGAAGCCATTACCCAGGAGAAATTGAGACCCGCAGGTATGCCGCTCATCGATCCACTGGAGGCCGAAATAGGCAAAGGTCTGGTCTATACCGCCAAATTTGAAGTGATGCCAGAAATAGCATTGAGTGCGGTTGAAGAACTGAGTATCGAGAAGCCGGTTTGCGAGATTCTTGACGAAGATGTCGAAAAAATGATTGAGACCTTGCGCCAGCAACGCCAACAATTTGAAGTGGTTGAGCGCGAGGCGAAAGCCGGCGACAAAGTGAAAATTGATTTTATAGGCAAAATGAATGGCGAAGTGTTTGAAGGCGGGGAGGCCAAAGACTTTGAGCTTGAGTTGGGTTCAAACAGTTTTATTCCCGGTTTTGAAGATGGTCTTATCGGTAAAAAGGCCACAGATGAAGTGACGCTTGATTTACGTTTTCCTGATGCCTATCAAAAAGAGGATTTTGCGGGAAAAGCCGTCGAGTTTTCAGTTACTGTTCAGGAGGTTAAGGAAGCCGTTTTACCCGTTCTTGATGAAGAGTTTTTCAAAGGTTTTGGCGTTAGCGAAGGAGGTCGGGAGGCTTTTGTTGAAGAAATAAAACAACACATGGGCCGAGAGTCTGAAACTGCATTGAGAAATCGCCAGCGAGATGCCGTTATGAATGCCCTGGCGGACGCAAACAAGATTGACCTGCCAAATACCATGATTGAAACTGAACAGCAGAATATGCAGAAACAGTTTGGTGAAAATATGAAGCAATATGGTATCAGCGCCAAGGATGCGCCGCCAATAGATATCGCCATGTTTGAAGAGCAGGCGAGAAAACGCGTCGCTCTTCAATTAATCGTAGGCGAACTAATACGTCAGGAGGGTTTAAAACCAGAGCCCGCTAAAGTGAGAGCAATGTTGGAAAAAAATGCGCAAAGCTATGAAGATCCCGCCGCTATCATAAACTGGTACTACAGCGATAAAAGTCGACTTGCCGAAGTCGAGGCGGTGGTTCTGGAGGATGAAGTTATCGATTGGGTTACCGCTAAGGCGCGGATAACAGAGCAAAATTTGCGATTTGACGAGTTAATGAATAAAGGGCAGACTAAAACAGAATAAAGAAATCGGGCTGTTGTCCGATATCAATAAGACTATGAATGATAACGAAATAAAATCACTAAACCTTATCCCCATGGTGGTCGAACAGACCTCCCGCGGTGAACGTTCCTATGACATTTATTCCCGTCTTTTGAAAGAGCGGGTTGTGTTTTTAGTGGGACCGGTTGAAGACAATGTGGCTAACGTCATAATTGCCCAACTACTGTTTCTTGAGTCGGAGAACCCGGATAAGGATATTCATCTTTATATCAATTCTCCAGGCGGTTCTGTATCTGCCGGATTGGCAATCTACGACACCATGCAATTTGTGAAGCCGGATGTTAGTACCATGTGTGTTGGTCAGGCCGCGAGTATGGGGGCATTACTGCTCACCGGCGGTGCTGCAAAAAAACGTTTTTGCTTGCCACATTCGCGAATTATGATTCACCAGCCTCTTGGCGGGTTTCAGGGGCAAGCTACGGATTTCGAGATCCATGCAAAAGAAATACTAAAGGCCAGGGAAAAGCTCAATAATATTTTGTCGAAACACACAGGCAAATCTCTGGATATTATTCAGACCGACACGGAGCGGGATAACTTTAAGAGTGCGGACGAGGCCAGGGACTATGGTCTTATTGATGAAGTGCTCCACGAACGACAAAATGTGCCTGAAGCGGCTGGTACTGACGCTGAAACAGAGGCAGAATGATATTTGGAACAATTCATAGGGTGCAGATATGAGTGATAGCAAGCAGGGTAAGAGCGGCGATGGTGATCGCCTGTTGTATTGCTCCTTTTGTGGCAAAAGTCAACATGAAGTCCGTAAGCTGATTGCTGGCCCATCGGTTTTCATCTGTGATGAATGTGTCGAATTATGTAACGACATCATTCGCGAAGAAATTCAGGAGAAATCCGTTACCGGCAATGGCGCGAACCTCCCCACCCCGCACGAAATAAAACACATTCTCGATGAATATGTTATCGGCCAGGAGCAGGCGAAAAAGATTCTGTCAGTAGCTGTCTATAATCATTATAAACGCCTCGATCAGGGCACTAAAAAATCAGACGTAGAGCTTTCCAAAAGTAACGTGCTATTAATTGGTCCCACAGGCAGTGGTAAAACTTTACTGGCAGAGACCCTTGCACGCTTACTTAATGTGCCATTCACCATTGCAGATGCCACCACGCTGACGGAAGCGGGCTATGTGGGCGAAGATGTGGAAAACATCATTCAGAAATTACTGCAAAAATGTGACTACGATGTTGAAAAAGCACAGACTGGTATCGTCTACATAGATGAAATTGATAAGATTTCGAGAAAATCAGATAACCCCTCGATAACAAGGGATGTATCGGGTGAAGGCGTGCAACAAGCCTTGTTAAAATTGATTGAGGGTACGGTAGCCTCCGTACCACCACAGGGAGGACGCAAGCATCCACAGCAGGAATTTCTGCAGGTCAATACAGCGAACATTCTGTTTGTCTGCGGCGGCGCTTTTTCCGGACTGGACAAAATTATTCGTGAGCGTTCAGAAAAAGGCGGGATAGGTTTCTCTGCGGAAGTGAAAAGCAAGGATGATAAAAAGAATATGAGCGAGTTGATTCGTAGTGTTGAACCGGAGGATCTCATTAAATATGGATTGATACCTGAATTCGTCGGTCGTCTTCCTGTCGCCGCTACGCTTGATGAGTTGGACGAGGATCAATTGGTAGAAATCCTGATTGAACCTAAACATGCAATCACCAAGCAGTACTCTCGCTTGTTTGAAATGGAAGGCTGTGAGATTGAGTTTCGTGAGGATGGATTACGCGCCGTTGCGCGACGTGCAATGGACCGCAAAACCGGTGCACGAGGTCTACGTTCCATCCTTGAGAATGTCTTGTTAGATACAATGTACGATTTACCTTCAATGGACAATGTAACCAAGGTAGTTATCGATGAAGGTGTCATTACCGGCGATTCCAAACCGCTGATGATATATGAAGGTTCTGACTTGCCGAAAGTGGCATCGGATTCTGATTAATCTGTTTATAATTACCCCCAGATCGCCAATACCGATAGCCTGTTCAATCAGGCACTTGAAATTTGAGCCGCCGCTGCCATATATATTGGCGCACTTCTTGAATATAAATTAGGCATGACCATGCAAGAACACCCTGAAAATAAAGAGACAGTATATCCAGTCCTCCCTTTGCGAGACGTTGTCGTATATCCACATATGGTGATTCCCCTGTTTGTTGGACGGGAAAAATCAGTTAAAGCACTGGATAAGGCAATGGAGGGCAACAAGCAGATCCTGTTGGTGGCGCAAAAAAGCGCGGTGGAAGATGATCCTGAAATAGGTGAAATCCATTCGGTTGGCACTTTGTCGAATATATTGCAATTGCTTAAATTACCTGACGGCACCATCAAGGTGCTGGTAGAAGGCGCTCAACGCGCGCGAATCGTCGATTTTACAGAATCCGAAACCATGTTCTCGGCGACGGCAGAGCTGCTGGAACCCTCATTAGAAGTTGATAAGGAAATCGACATTTTGAGTCGCTCGGCTATGCACCAGTTCGATCAATACGTAAAGCTCAATAAAAAAGTTCCGCCGGAAATTCTTTCGTCACTAGCCAGTATTGATGATCCTAGCCGGCTCGCGGACACGATTGCCGCACACATGTCGGTGAAGATCGAGGAAAAGCAGAACGTCCTGTCCTTTGTTGATATTCGTGAGCGTCTGGAATATTTAATCCAATTGATGGAATCTGAAATTGATTTATTACACGTTGAAAAACGGATACGCGGACGGGTCAAATCTCAAATGGAGAAAAGTCAGCGTGAGTACTATCTGAATGAGCAAATGAAAGCCATTCAGAAAGAACTGGGTGAAATGGACGACGTGCCAAACGAAATTGAAGATCTGGCCAGTAAAATTGAAAAATCCGGGATGCATAAAGAGGCCAGGGATAAGTCAAACTCTGAGTTGAATAAATTGAAGATGATGTCACCGATGTCTGCAGAGGCTACCGTGGTGCGCAATTATCTCGATTGGTTGGTAAATGTGCCCTGGAAAAAACGTAGCAAAATTTCACGTGATATCAGCAAGGCAGAAATGATACTCGAAGAAGATCACTATGGATTGGATAAAGTTAAGGAACGTATTCTTGAATATCTTGCCGTTCAGCAGCGTGTAAAGAAATTAAAGGGGCCAATATTGTGTCTGGTAGGGCCTCCGGGCGTTGGTAAAACCTCGTTGGGCCGCTCCATTGCGCGAGCGACTAATCGTAAGTTTGTCCGTATGTCCCTCGGTGGCGTCCGTGATGAGGCGGAAATTCGTGGTCATCGACGAACCTATATTGGTTCCATGCCCGGCAAGATTGTTCAGAGCATGTCAAAAATTGGCACGAAAAACCCACTCGTATTGTTGGACGAAATCGACAAGATGGCGATGGATTTTCGTGGCGATCCTGCATCTGCTTTGTTGGAAGTCCTCGATCCAGAGCAGAACCATACCTTTAATGATCATTATCTTGAAGTCGATTACGATTTGTCAGAAGTGATGTTTGTAACCACTGCAAATAGTCTCAATATTCCTGCGCCTCTACTTGACCGTATGGAAGTCATCCGTCTTTCCGGTTACACAGAAGATGAAAAGGTAAATATAGCTCAACGTTATTTGATTCCGAAGCAAATCGAAGGTAACGGACTCAAGCCCGATGAAATTTCAATTGGCGAATCAAGTGTGCGCGACATTATCCGTTATTACTCTCGAGAAGCCGGAGTCAGAAACCTTGAGCGGGAAATTGCCAATATTTGCCGTAAGGTGGTGAAGAAATTATTGTTAAAGCCGGATTTGAAAAGAATGACGGTAACCCAGAAACAGCTGGAAAAGCTTCTAGGTGTGAAACGCTATCGTTTTGGTCGCGCTGAAGAAGAAGATCGGATAGGGCAGGTGACCGGTCTCGCCTGGACGGAGTCTGGCGGTGATCTCTTAACTATTGAAGCCAGCGTTGTGCCGGGTAAGGGCGAGGTAAAGCGAACAGGCACGTTGGGCGATGTCATGCTGGAATCCATCGAAGCCGCACGAACGGTTGTCAGGAGTCGAAGCGAGGTATTGGGCATTAATTCCGATTTCTATAAAGAATGCGACTTTCATATTCATGTCCCGGCGGGAGCTACACCCAAAGATGGCCCAAGCGCCGGTGCAGCTATGTGCGTTGCGCTCGTATCAGCGTTAACTTCGATCCCAGTACGTTCGAGTGTGGCGATGACGGGTGAAATTACCCTGCGCGGTGAAGTGTTACCTATTGGTGGGCTAAAAGAAAAATTGCTTGCGGCGTTGCGCGGCGGGATTGAAACCGTTTTGATTCCCTGGGAAAATGAACGCGAGTTGGTGGAAATACCTAAAAATATAAAACAACACCTGAAAATCAAACCGGTGAGATGGATTGATGAGGTATTGCAGGAAGCACTGCAACACATGCCGTCAGTCTCCGCAGAGCAGAAAAAGACATCAGGAAGAGCCAGCAAAGAAAAGGCCAGCAGTAAAGAAAAGGGTGTTATTCGACCACATTAATTTCCTTATTTCGTCTAACTCGAGACTTTTTACGTGATTATCGAGAGCATTGCTTGACGGACATCATAGCGCTTGTTATAAATCCCCTTCGGTTGTTTTTCAGACCGTTCAAATTCTATATTCATCTCCCACGAAGGCAGTTTTATGGGGAATCACAGTAAGGAGAAATACTATTATGAATAAAGCTGACCTGATCGATGCAGTTGCTGAATCTGCTGATCTTTCCAAAGCTTCCGCTGGGCGTGCTGTTGACGCTGCCATTGACGCCATCACAAATTCTTTAAAGAAGGGCGATAACGTAACTCTAGTAGGATTTGGAACGTTTTCTGTTCGCCATCGTGCAGCTCGACTAGGTCGTAATCCACGCACAGGGGAAGAGATTCAAATCAAGGCCTCAAAAGTACCCGGTTTCAAGGCTGGCAAAGCACTTAAAGATGCCATAAACTAGCGCGCCTCTCGGGTGCTTAGCTCAGTTGGTAGAGCGTCGCCCTTACAAGGCGAATGTCGGGAGTTCGAGCCTCTCAGCACCCACCAGAAATAAAGGAGTGGTAGTTCAGTTGGTTAGAATACCGGCCTGTCACGCCGGGGGTCGCGGGTTCGAGTCCCGTCCGCTCCGCCATTATTGATTGGGCGTGTCTTGAGACACGCCCTTTTTTATTGTTTTAATTAGAACGATTAAAATCCCATGTTACAAATAATTCGAGACAAAACATCCGGTGCTATAGCAATAGGTATTGTTGCTTTACTAATCGTGACTTTCGCTTTCTGGGGGGTGAGTTATTACTTTGATCAGGGAGGTAGTGTCGTTGCTGTTAGCGTGAATGATGCTCAAATCGATCTTCAGGAATATCAGCGTGTTTCTCAGAATGTCAGGAGGAAGTGGCAGGAACTTGTTAATAATGGTGGCGGTAATGTCGACGATGAACTGGTCAAGCAACAAACTCTGGATAGCCTCATTGAACGTGAGTTGGTGATTCAGGTAAACGATTCGTTGAACATGCGTGTAAGTGCGCAACAAGTAAGGGAAGTTATCAATGGTGTGCAGACATTTCATGGTCTAAATGGATTTGATAATAGTATTTACGAGCGATCCGTGGGACAACTTGGCTTTACAACAGTAATGTTTGAAAGACAGATTCAGGAAGACATGAAAGCTGAACAGTTACAAAGCGCGATAGTTGAGAGCGTTTTTGTCACTGACGACGAGGTCAGATTATTAGCGTCCCTGAATAATCAATCTCGCGATATTTCTTACTCAATAATTTCCTCAAATCAGATAAAAGAAGCAATAAGCCTGAGCGAAGAAGAGATTTCAGACTTTTACGATAAAAATAGCCGAGATTACCTGGAGCCAGAGCAGGTGAAAATTGCTTACCTCGAGTTGTCGTTACAAAAGATGGCGTCGGAAATTGAGGTTGATGAAAATGAATTATTAAATTATTACGAGGCGAATAAAGCCAATTATGAGGTCGAAGATCAACGCAAGATACGTCACATAACCATAAGCATTGATGAGAAGGCGACGCAGGAAGAAATAAGTAAAACTGCTGCAAAAGCCGATGAGTTAATTGCACAGTTGAAAGAAGGGAAAAGCTTTGAAGAGTTGTCTGTGAAATATTCGGATGATCTGGAATACAAGATTGAAATTAGCGAACTGGGCTTCCTGACGAAAGGGATTATGGACGCAGAGATTGATGAAGTTATGTTTTCACTGTCAGAGGGCGAACTAAGCGCGCCTATAATCACCAAAAAAAGTATCGATGTTATCAAGCTTGAACAGATCAAAGGCGGAGAGAAAAACACTTTTGAAAATGTAAGAGAAGCCGTGAAACAGGCTTATAGCCTCTCCATTTCCGAAAACCAGTTTTTTGAAGCGAATGATCTATTAGCCAATCTGAGTTACGAACACCCGGACACACTGGAGATTGCCGCAGAAGAATTGGGGTTGGAAATAAAAGAGAGTGAATATTTTAACCGTACTTCGCAGAGCGATCCCATTTTATCTGATAGCAAGATTATTTCTGCAAGTTTTAGTGAAGATGTATTGAATGGAAATAATAGTGAAGTGATAGAAGTTGGAAATAATCGGGTTTTTGTAATACGAATGATTGACCATAAAAGTGAACACAAGCAGCCACTGGATGCTGTACGTGAGCGCGTTATTACACGAATGAAGTATGAACAAGCCAGCGCTCAGGTGAAAGGAAAGGGCGAGGCAGTGCTCGAAAAATTAAAAAGTGGTGCCGATCCGGAACAGTTGGCGGCGGAATTTGGTATTGAGTGGAAACAATCGGACGAGGTCAAACGTGACAATAGTGGTATAAACCGTTCCGTACTTCGTACTGCATTCAAATTAGGCCGACCCTCTGAAGGCCAAACGATCTTTGGTGGGACTTCATTAGGTTCAGGTGACTATGCTTTGGTGATCGTGAACAGTGTCAATGATCCCGAGCCTTCCTCTTTCACAACAGAAGAACTCACTGCTATCAGGACCCAATTGCAACAATTGGAAGCCGCCAACAACTGGAGGCAATTGGTAAAAGACCTGCGTACTCAGGCCAAGGTGGAGATTTTTTCAGATAGACTATAACTAGTAAGATTCGGTTTGACCCAGAGCCGCACTTGTTGACAATTTCCCTCCCC
>JBLIML010000105.1:0-12981 GCA_047638675.1 Planctomycetota bacterium
CACGATTATAGAATCCCGGTGTACCTGGAGTACTCTCGATCGTGTAGGGATCATTATCCTCGACATAGCCAAAGCAGTTTGTGTTTCCGAGTACGGGGGCGAAGGACAGTACGCCAACCGAAGCTGGTGCCCCCTGGCAATAGGCTAAATGCTGGGCCGGGGTGCCTTGCTGGATAAAACCATCGCCGGGCAATCCTGGTATACCACCGACATCAACCAGCGAAGGCAAAATATGGTAAGCACCACCGGTGATATCATCCGTTGAATAACGACCGTTGATTAAAATTGAGAGATCTTCGTTGGGTTCAAACAATAACTGTGCTCGGGTACTCCAGTTATCAATCTGGTTGTGATCGTCCAGACCGGGAGTGAGTTCTTTTGTGTAACCATCATTGCGTTCACGAAACATGGAAACGCGACCACTTACGGTTTCACTCAGGCCACCACCAATGGCAGCTTCAACAACGTATTTACCGTACTCACCACCACCAGCCTCGATATACCCTTCGGTTTCCTGGCTGGGCTTCTTTGACACGATGTGCACTACGCCGCCTGTGGCATTTCGTCCAAACAAGGTGCCCTGTGGCCCACGCAGGACTTCAACGCGGTCGAGGTCAAAAAAGTTAAAACCCACGCCAGCAAGGTAGGAGTTATAAGAGCCATCGACGTAAACCGCGACAGGTGCCTCCTGTTGGTCAGCGAAGTCGAGCTGTTGAGAGCCACGAATATTGAAGGTCGTGGTAACGCCGCCACCGTATGAGGTCACCATCAAACCGGGTACCTGTTCGTCAAAGGTATCGGTATTGGTGAAGCCGAGTTGGCGCATCTGGTCACCAGTGAAAGCCGTGATAGAGATGGCTACGTCTTGAAGATCCTGTTCACGCTTTTGCGCGGTAACTATGATTTCTTCAAGAAGAGTGGATTGAGCCTGAACTGAAAAGGCGACGGAAAAGATCAACAGGATTTTAATTAATGGAAAATTGAATAACTTCATCATCTACCCCCAACGGTATGAGATTAATTTTGAGTGCGAATTTTACAACGGAATCTTTTATTGTTCTGTCATCCCGAATAGGGACAAGGTGACAAATCACAACAGTATTACGCTAAACGGTGTTGATTATGAACATTTTTTTCAGCGGTGACAAATACTTATGTGGCATATGACCAAAATCATAAAGATCTAGCCCAAATTCTACAAAACACCCGTATCTTTTATACAACAATTACTGCGTAAGTTGGGCTCAAGCTTGCCTGCCCCCGCGGATGTCGAAAGAGGTCACCTAGTGTTTTAGCTCACGCCAATAACCGAGTTTGGTCTGCACTATTTTATCGGAACTCACGAACAAATAAGTATCCGCATTGGCCTTCACACTAAACGGATACCAACAGGGTATGACAATAATATCTCTCTCTGAGAATTTGAATATAAGGCGATCCTCGCCTTCGCCGATGCTGACCTGGCCGCCGCCTTCAATGCAGGTGAGGATAAAGCCTTCAGTCGATTGATAAGGGCGGGTCTCAAAAGAAGCCGGCAAGCGTTGTAAACAAACCGTAATGGTGGCCATCGCCGTACCACCTGTAGTCGGATTGATATATTCCATCTTTACGCCAAAGTGTGGATCGGGTTCATCGGTAAGTGCCAAGGCCTCAGCGGCCGCGCGGGAAGAAGTATATGTGTAGCGCAGCAGTGGTGAAAATAAATTTGTCTCCGGCGTGATCCCAATCGCTCGCATGTTGGCGCCATAACGATGCAATGTGTCGTCATCGGGTTGGCCTCGCGGGTGAACCGTGTCTGGATAATTTTCGAGAAACATGGGGCCTATTGCATTGGCCAGTGGCGTATCCAGTATGTCCTGCCAGACCACCGGCTTGTCTCCGTGGTGACCATGATCATGCCAGGTCCAGTTGGGGGTGATAATAAAATCACCGAAGTCCATTTGCAGTCGTTCGCCATTGACCGTCGTAAAGGCGCCATCAACACCTTCCAGTATTAGGCGTGCATCGCTGGGAATATGTCGGTGGGAAGGCGCGACTTCGCCGGGGAGGATCATTTGCACACCACTCAATAATGTTTCAGTGATCTGGTTTGTGCCAGGGATGCCCGGGTTTTCCAGCAACAAGACCCTACGTTCTGCGTCTTCAGAAGTGATCATGGTGGATGCTTCGACAAGGAACTTCCGAATCTTTGCGTAATGCCAGCAATGGGGAACAGACTTCACTTTTGGCTCGGGTGACATTAATGATTTGAACTGTTGCCATAATGGTGTCAGTCCGTAATCGGCAATGCGATCAAAATAATCTTGATTGTCGTCTTGTTCTGTTTTTGTTTCCGCGGTGTCCGTCATTTCGATGCCCTAAGTGATTTCTACTCTGCCAATTGAGGGAGTTTGTCTACTGCCTGTTCCGGACCCATTGCTGTGTAGCCCCCGTCAACCGCGATATCGCTACCGGTAATGCCTGATGCCTTGTCGGAACATAAAAAGGCGACGGTGTTGCCAACTTCTTCAGCATCGACGATACGGTTTAACATGTGCATTGGGCCGCCCACTCTATCGGCCTTGGCGCGGTCGTTACCGCTGAAGTCGCGTATCGGGTTAGACCAAACCCATCCCGGTGAGACGGAGTTCGCACGGATTTTCATCGGTGCCAGGTGTAAGGCCATATTACGTGTCATGCCAACGATGGCGGCTTTAGATGCCGCGTAAAGCATACGCCCCGGCTGGGCGATTTTTGCGCTGATACTGCCAAAGAAAACCACAGCACCACCCCCTCTGGATTGCATATGCGGCGCAATTTTTTCAGTAAACATAGCTCCGCTAATGACATTTGTATTTAAAGCACTCTGCCATTCTTCTCGGGTGGATTCGAAGCCGTTGTCAAGATAGGTCGCAGCAAGATTAACAAGGTAATCAACGCCACCAAAGGTAGATATTGCCTGCGCAATGCAATTATCAATATCCTCATCACTGGTGATGTCGGCCTTAACAAAAATCGCGTCATCTCCGAGTTCTTTGACGAAGGCCTCACCATCCTCAACGTTAATATCACAGATGACAATCTTGCAACCATCATCATGTAATGCGAGGGCCACTTTTTGACCTATCAATGTTGCTCCTCCAGATACTATTGCGACTTTATTATTACTCATTAGTTATCCCCTCAAATATTAAAATTAATAAACTGCTATTAAACAGAACTAGCCACAGAGGACTACATACCGTTGCGTATCTTTTGCATGGCACGTTGTCCATGTAGTCCTCTGTGGCTAAATCTTTCTAGTATTCACTTTAGTTTTCAACTCATCTCTGCAATAAATTCTTCAGCGGCTTTAACATCGTAAAACCAGGGTTCATATAATTCTGCATCATCGAAGCCCTTGAATATATGATCGGCTATGCGTGTATTATTTTGCGCGGCCGTTAATACCATAAAGGCACCATCCGGTGGGACTTCAAGTAAAGAGTTGGTCCACTTTGTAACGTGTTTGGCCTTGTTCCAGTATTCATCAAACACAGACTGCATCCATGACGCATCAAAGTCAGCCTCTGAGTGATGCACTATCCTGTCATGCACAATTTTGCCACACTTTGCGGCGTTATTCGCTCCTTGACCTGTTACCGGGTCATTCAGACAAACCGTGTCTCCGATTCCCATCACCTTCGCACCAGAGGGCAGGGTGCCAATAGGTTTACGCACCGTTGGTGGGAAACGACCGGTGAGGATGCCATTATCATCGGTCAATTCGACGTTTTTACAACGCTCTGCCTCCCATGGAAAATACTCGTTCAGGATCCACATGCTCTTTTCAAGATGCGCTTCGGGCGTTTTTACATCGTGCCAACAATCCATTGGGCCATCGGGTACGCCTTCAAAGATCATCACATCACACATCCCGGATGTAGTCAGTGTGCGTGTAGTGAAATACTCTCCAACCTCGGGATAGCCATACCAGGTCAAGCCATGAAATGGCTCCATGTCATCGGTGACGGGTGCGATCCGGTCCATACCAAAGACATAGGTGAGGGCGAGGGCGCGCATGGGTTTATCGTAAGGACTCTTTTCTGCGTCACGTTCGAACAGACTACCAATTTCCCCCTTGCCCGATGCCACGAGGACAAGATCTGATTGCGCCGCATAATTTTCCAGACTGACAATGTCGGCTTCTTCGATAATCAGATTGCCACCCCAGTCCACAAACTTGTCCATCCATCCTGACATTTTCACGCGTTGATCCAGAGATTCCCACTGCCCCGGCGTTGGTCGATTAAAACTGATGGCACGTGATTTGTCCGGCGCAACAATGGTGAATTGCAGACCGTCCCAGTACGGACATTCATCCTCCCAGAAACGTAGGCCTAATTCACGCTCTGCCTGAATAGCCGGGTTCATCATCCCTTGACTGGACAATATGCGACCGTCGTGGATTTCCGCGGCCGTGCGATTCGATATGAGATTGATCTTGTAACCTTTCTGGATCAGACCGCAGGCGACCATTAGACCAGATTGTCCGGCGCCAACTATGGTAATTTCACGCATTTACCAATCCCCTCTTACATGTTTAAGTGACTCTAACTAATATTAGAGTGTCTATCTCAATATTTAAGTACATCAAATAAATTACTGTAATCATCAGTCCAGAGCGAGATATTTTTTATCGCCTCATTATTCACATGAGTTTTTCGAACGACTTTCGGGTTAGTTAAAAACGCCTGATTGTTTGTTAATAAAATCCAACTCGCCTGATTCACCAGTAATCTGGCGTCCATGTAATTGATTACTTCGATCGATTGTTTATCAATTTTCTGTGCTGCAATTTTCACAACTGAGGTAAGGTCAAGATGCCGGTTGGTAATATGCAATGCTAATATACCCCCCGGTTTAAGTTGTTTCTGATAGATTTTGAATGATTCAATTGTCAGCAAGTGCACCGGAATAGCATCACTGGAAAAAGCATCGATAACGAGGATATCGAAAAGTTGAGTTTGTTGATTTTCTAGCTCCCTATGTAAAGAGATCCTGCCATCACCGATTATTGCCTGCCATTGAGCAGGTGTATCCTTCAGGAAAGAGAAATGTGTTTGTGCTATATCGACTACGTGTGGATTGATTTCGTAAAAACGGATGCTATCTTCTTTACTACAAAGTGCCGCAATAGTGCCGACACCCATGCCCAGTACACCTATATGAATACCTTTCTGATTTTTTCGGGGATATTCACGAATGGCAAGACCGATACCACTCTGCTTGCTGTAATAGGTTGTAGGCAATAAGCGGCTTTTAGCATTATTAATGATCTGACTGCCATGTAATATGCCTCCGTGCGAAAGAGAACGTTCGCGTACGGTTGGATATTTTGCTGATTCGTATTCTTTTTCTTTTACTCTTAAGACGCCATAAAAGTCTCGATGAATAGCAACAATACCTGCATTGGAAGCGGCGACCTGACTAAACAGCAACGTCGCAACAACGCCACACAATGATACCCAGGTCGTGAGTAGAAGAATATTTCTCCAATATTTTCGTTGAGAAGGTAAGCGGAAGAGACAGACGCCGAGTAACACGAGAGTTAAACACCATCCTAGTTGTAATTCCCAATAACTTTGAAAAATTAGCGGAGCGAGTAGAGTGACAAAGGCACTCCCTAATGCACCACCAAGCGCGATATAAAGATAAAATGAAGTGAGTTGTTCCGCCGGGGGCTTTAACCTCACCATTTCACCATGACAAACCATACACGCAGTAAAAAGAATACTGGAATAAACCGATATCTGAAAAAACAAAGTGCTTTGGCTAGCAAGTATGTCTGCGTAGATGCCAAAGAAAATGGACAGAATAAACATTGGAATCCAGATGCGCCTGTCATAGCCATTTGGACGATCAAAACAAATAATGAATGAAAGTAAATAAAAACTCAGAGGCAGTAACCACAAAAAAGGTACAACCGAAATGTCCTGGCAAATCTGGTTGGTCGTCGCCAATAATAATATTGAGGCAGCTCCTGGCAGTACTACCCACAATAAACGTGTTGTTCTAGCGACAACAAAAGCGCCGTCGGAAGTGTTTTTAAAAATCTTATCAAGTTCGGTGTTTTTTGTTGCCCTATGCAGTGACCATGCGCAACTTGTGCAGAGCAATACATATATGAGAAAACCAGCGGACCAGATCCATGATTGCGTGTGCAGAGTCACATTTGGTTCTATTACGAAGGGATAGGCAAATAATGCCAGTAATGAACCAGCGTTTGATAGCGCATACAGGCGGTAAGGTGAGGAATTTGGCAGTGAAAGTTTAAACCAGTGTTGTATAAGTGGGCCGGATGCTGATATTAGCCAATAAGGGATACCAACTGTGACCGCCAGTAATAGCAGAATACTAAGCGAGGGATTGGTATTTACTTCAGGTATCAACGTAGCATCAGGGCTTATTGGTAATAAAGTAATTGCACAGATTATTAAAAAGACATGAATCATGGCCTGTTGAGATGGCCTCAAAAATAGTCTGATCAGATGCGCATAAAGGTATCCAGCAAGCAGGGTTACCTGGAAAAATAATAAACACATCGACCACACCATGGCAGTCCCGCCATACCAGGGCAGGATATAGCGGGCGATAATCGGTTGGATCAGGAATAAGAGGAAAGCACTTAGAAATATACTGAGGGCAAATCGTATCATTGACGAAATAGTGGCCTGGAAGATCTGCGAGAAAAGTCAGTTTTTAGCTTAAGACAAAACCTTCATAGTCTTTTGCTGCGACATCATTACATTTTTCGACATAGGGAGGGACACCAATATAAGGCATAAATACGCGTGGTTTTCCCGGAATATTCGCACCCAGATACCAGGAGTTACATGCTGTGAATAATGTTGGCGCGGCAACTTCGTTGACGTGCTGCACCCAGGCCTCTTCTGCTTCTTCCGTCGCTTCGATTGTACGGAAATTATTTTCATTAACGTAATCAACACACTTTGCAATCCAGTCTACGTGTTGTTCTATCGACGGGACCATGTTGCTTAGTACAGAAGGACTGCCGGGACCTGTAATGTTGAAGAAGTTTGGGAAATCGGCAATGCACAGGCCAAGGTAATTACTCGGGCCATTTTTCCATTTTTGTTTGAGCGTCGCACCTGATTTTCCGACGATATCGATTTTTAACAGGGTACCCGTCATGGCATCAAAGCCGGTGGCTAACACGAGATCGTCAAGCTGATAATGAGTGCCTTTAACGATTAAGCCCTTTGCAGTGATCTCTTCTATTGGCGAATCTTTAATGCTGACAAGGGTTACATTGGATCGGTTATAAGTTTCAAAATACCTTGTGTCAACGCATAAGCGCTTGCAACCCAGTACCGTTTGCGGACATAGCAGTTCGGCGGTAGCCTGGTCATTAACGGTTGAACGGATCTTGGCGCGAATAAATTCAGCGGCTGTTTCATTGGCTTCATGATTAAAAAGTAAATCATTGAATGAAGCAAGGAAGGGGAGACCGCCTGATTGCCATCTTTCTTCGTATTCACGTTGACGTTCTTCTTCGCTTACTTTCAAACTTTCAACATCATTGTGTCGAAAGTCGTTACCAAAGGCTAGTTGTCGATTTTTTTTTCGAAAGCCTTTGTAATCGGATTTAATACGCTGCAGGTTCTCAGGATCCTGAGGCCCGTTCTGTGCTGGCACCGTGTAATTGGCAGTTCTTTGAAAAACAAACAAATGTTTCGCCTTTGCAGCGATAACTGGAATTGCCTGAATAGCAGACGATCCAGTCCCAATGATGCCAACTTCTCGTCCGCTAAAATCGACATCCTCGTGTGGCCATCGGCCGGTGTGATAAGTACGTCCTTCGAAGTTATCCAGGCCTTTGATTGCAGGTGTATTCACAGAGGACAAACAGCCGCTTGCCATAATGCAAAATTTTGCGGAGACACTTTCGTTTTCCGTTTTGACTCGCCATAAACCACTGGCATCGTCAAAGTGCATTGCATTAACGCGTGTGTTCAGCTGGATGTCAGGGCGTAAGTCAAAGCGATCCGCTACATGATTGAGATAACGAAGAATTTCCGGCTGAGATGCATAGATCTCACTCCATTCCCACTCCTGTTGCAGGTCTTCTGAAAATTGATAGGAATATTCTACACTCACCGCATCGCAGCGCGCTCCGGGATAACGGTTCCAGTACCAGGTACCGCCGACACCACCACCCGCTTCAAAGACACGCACCTTGAGACCGAGCTTGCGTAGTCGATAGAGCATATGCAGACCGGCGAAGCCTGCGCCGACGATGACCGCGTCATAATCTTTTGCTGTACTGGTCACAGGGTCTGTGTGAGTTGGCTCAGACATAGATAAAGATTCACTCTGAATTTAAATTCAAGCAGGTAGCGGGATTATAACGCACTTGGGTTTTCCTTCCCTTAATTTAGTGTTAGATTCATTTATATTGTTTTCCCCTCTTTTTATTGTAGTTTGAGCATATCGGACACTATGATTAATATTCCAGGAAGAACAAACGCTAAACGACAAATGACGGGTCTCAAGTCATTTATCCGTGACTTGAATGCCATCTTGTTCCTGATTTTTTGTGCATTCGGCGCTCAGGTGCTCGCTGAATCCGACGTCTCTCCTGGTAGCTATAAATCCGTGACTGATGAGCGTCTGCTCAATCCTGAACCAGAGAACTGGTTGCAATGGCGCGGTAATTACGCTGGCTGGACATACAGTCCGCTCGAGGAGATCAACAGTGATAACGTTAAGGATCTGAGCGTCTCCTGGGTATATTCAACCGGTGTCGCCGGTGGGCATGAAGCGCCCCCCATTGTTAACGATGGTTATATGTATGTGGCAACACCTGGACATCAGGTTATTGCCCTCAACGCCCGAAGCGGAAATGAGATCTGGCGTTATAAACGAGAGCTGCCGAAAGATCATTTTGCCATGCACAACACAAACCGAGGTGTTGCCTTGTATAAGGACAAAGTTTATTTCTCCGGTCTTGATACCTGCGCCATCGCTCTTGATGCCCTTAGCGGCGAGAAGATTTGGGAGAATTGTCTTGCCAACTGGAAGCTGGGATTTCACATGACGATTGCCCCCCTGGCAGTGGATGGCCTGATTATTTACGGTCTATCTGGTGCTGAATTTGGTATTCGTTGTTTTCTCGTGGCGCTGGATGCCGAAACCGGTAAAGAAGTCTGGCGTACTTATACCATTCCAGAACCGGGTCAGCCTGGCAGTGAGACATGGCCGGGAGATACCTGGAAGACGGGTGGCGGATCAGTCTGGATCACCGCGACTTATGATGCTGATCTTGATTTGGCTTTTTTTGGTATCGGTAATGCGGCCCCCTGGGTTCCTGATGTACGTAAGGGAGACAATCTGTACACCAATTCTGTATTGGCCATCGATGTAAAAACGGGCGCTATTCGTGGACATCATCAATATCACTGGAATGGCGGTTGGGATTGGGATGAAGTCTCGCCACCCGTGTTAATAGACATCCCGGATAACACAGGTAAATTAAGCAAAGGTCTTGTGCACGCAGGTCGCAATGGTTATCTCTGGTTTCTGGAACGATCGGCAGATGGGATAAAGTTTCTGGATGCTAAACCTTATGTGAAGCAAAACGTGTTTAGCGCTATCGATCCAGTGACGGGGCGACCGAGCTATCATGCCGACAAGGTTCCCGGTGTAGGCAAAACAGTGACATTTTGTCCCTCCATTTGGGGAGGTAAAGACTGGCCACCTGAAGCATACAACCCAAAGACTGGCTTGTTCTATATTCCTGTCCACGAAAATCTTTGTACTGAAATGACGGGCATCCCTCCAGAGAATGTAGAAGGTCAGGATTATACCGGTGTCGAATGGGACACCTTGTTGGCTTCTCTAAAATTTGATGCCGCGGCATATGAAGGTAAAGATGCACATATAGGTGAAGTACAAGCCTGGGATCTGGTTAAACGTGAAAAAGTCTGGACTTACAATATAAAACAAATGAACTGGGGCTCTTTACTGACTACGGGCGGCAACCTGGTTTTTTCCGGGGGTAGTAATGATCGTGAATTTCGCGCTCTCGATGCGACCACAGGTAAAAAGATTTGGGCTATGCGCTTGAATTCAGGCGTAACCGCCGTGCCGATTTCCTACAGTATTGATGGAGTGCAGTACATTGCCGTACAAGCGGGTTGGGGCGTCGATGCGGAAACCATGCAGGCCTCTTTTAATGTTGCCGGGAAAGACAAGACAGTTGTGCCAACAGACGGTGCAATCTGGGTGTTTGCACTTAAAAGTAGTAAAGTGCATCCGAGGTAAACAAATATTTTAATGCTAATAGCTATCGACCCCAGGTCCATTACAATATTTTTTGGTTCTTCCGCAGATTCTGTGGGTTAATAAGAATCGCAAACTAACAAAAACCGTCATTCCCGCCAAAAGCATGCGGCAATGACGGGGTTTTATTTTTTTCATTCTCAAGAGGACTGTTGTGTTTTCACCCACAGACTCTGCTGAAGAGTTTTTTATTTTGCCTACATATAAAATGTCTTTGTCGCGACAGCTAGTCCTGGCATTCGCTGTCCTTATTCTTTATGGCTCAAGCATATTTGCCCATGGAATAAGTGGTGGTGATGCCCAATTCATCAACCAGAATGAAGGCTTCCAGTTTGTAATCTATCTTTACCTCGGCGCCAAGCACATGGTCACCGGCTACGATCACCTGATGTTTCTTTTTGGTGTTATCTTTTATCTCAGCACACTACGTAGCATTGCTCTTTATGTTAGTTTGTTTGCACTCGGACACAGCATCACATTACTATTTGGGGTGTTGGCAGACATTGCGGTTAATGTCTATATTATTGATGCCATTATTGGCTTGTCCGTCGTCTACAAGGCCTTTGATAATATTGGCGGTTTTGAAAAACTATTTGGCATTACGCCAAACAATCGCAGTGCTGTTTTTGTATTTGGCTTATTTCACGGATTTGGGCTGGCCACGAAGTTACAGGAAATGTCCTTGTCAAAAGACGGCCTCGTTGCCAACTTGTTATCTTTTAACCTTGGGGTAGAACTGGGGCAGATATTGGCTTTGGTGTATCTACTTTTAATGCTGGCTTTGTGCCAACGAATTACAAAGCAGGCAACAATCGGGATAGGTGTGAATATACTATTGATGGCGGGTGGCTTTGCCCTCACGGCCTATCAACTTGCCTACTATTTCGCTGCATAAGTAAAAGGGACAGAAAAATGAATAAGCCTACCGAGCCGCTTTTATCGACGAAGCAATTGATTCTCAGTTTAATTGTGGCCATGATCGTTGGTGTCGGACTGACTATTTTCGTGATATTGCCTGCCGAGAAAGGTGAAGATCCTACGGGCTTTGGCGCCAAATCCGGACTTGGTGAATTATCTTCTACAAAAGAGGAAGTGCCGGAGATAGAAACGACGTCTGATGTGCTGCCACTGGAGACACTTTATGCGGCGATAAACCCGGAAACAACACCGCCAAAGATAAATGAATTCGGTCAGTCACTTCCGGCTGTTGATGGGGTGAATATACGTGTGCACGATGCTACCTATAAATCAGAATCGATCGAGATACTGATCGATATAGATGGTCAGGTTGAATATAAGGCCATCATGGATGGTGGTGAGGTGCTGCTTTATGCATGGGAAGCCGATGGTGAACTTTATTACGACTTTCATGCTCATCAGGAAAAGGGCGATCCGAATTTCTGGACACGTTATTCAGAAGGGGAAGCTACGAAAGACCAGGGCAGTATCGTGGCACCCTATCAGGGAGAACATGGCTGGTATTGGCTTAATATTGCGGATAAGCCGATAAAAATAAAATTGACTGTTGCTGGTTACTACGATGAGATCAAAGAAATTCCATTGAAAGCAGCAGAATGACCAAACTACAAACACTTTATATTCACGAATAATTACAAATGGATTTTATAACCTGGATTGAGAACAGTGCAGTTGGCATGTGGATGGTGGATTCCCTGTGGGCCTATCCCATCATACTGTCAACGCATGCCGTTGGGATGTCCATCGTTGTTGGGACGCTTATCGTGATCGACCTCAGAATTCTGGGATACGCTGGAGAGGCAGCGATTGAGTCATTCGCCAAACTATTCTTTGTTACCTGGGTTGGAGTGGTATTAAATTTCCTCTCAGGTCTTGCCTTGTTTACCAGTGATCCAGGTAAGTTCTTCTATCATCCAGTATTTTGGACGAAGATAGGATTGATGATGACAGGAGTGTTCAGCGCCTACCTGTTGTGGCGTCAAATAAAAAAGAATACTGGAGACACGAACGCGCATTTCCAGGCATCTATCAGGGTCAAAATGCTTGCGTGTTTTTCATTACTGCTTTGGATTGGGGTGATCGTCGCAGGACGATTGATAGGCTACGTCGAGTTGAGCTGAGGACGAGTCTATGGATGAAATTCTAAACTGGATGGAAACCTCGGCCTTAGGTCAATTAATGCGTGACAGCGTCTGGTTATTTCCCATGGCTGAAATTCTGCATTTCATCGGCCTGTCACTATTAATAGGTTCCTTGTTGGTAGTAGACCTACGTCTTCTGGGTGTTATAAAAGACATGTCATTTAATGCCGTCTACAAATTTTTGCCGATATCGGTTCTTGGCTTTGGCATTAATATGACGACAGGTATTCTTTTTTGTTTTACCGATCCTTTTCGATATTATCCAAATATTGCTTTCCGTCTGAAAATGCTTCTGGTATTGCTCGCGGGTTTGAATGCGCTGTGGTTCAAATTCTCGATTTACCCGCTTACTTTGAAAACACCAGATGAAACAGATCTTGGTATCGTAGCGAAAACGGTAGCTGTTCTGTCACTCGTATTCTGGTTCGGCGTGATAGTAATGGGTCGTATGATTCCTTATGTCGAGTAAAAAATAAATTGGGGTCAGAGTAAAATAAAAGGGGGTCAGAGTTAAATTAGACAGTTTGATATTAACCAT
>JBLIML010000106.1:0-12894 GCA_047638675.1 Planctomycetota bacterium
CGGACGACATGACCATCACTACCCACATGTGCCGAGGAAATTTTAAATCATCCTGGATTTTTGAAGGCGGATACGAGCCAGTTGCAGAGATACTATTTAACGAGACAAATTACGATGGCTACTTCCTGGAATACGACACGGATAGAGCCGGAGGTTTTGAGCCCTTACGTTTTCTGCCCTTAGGTGAAAAGCGAGTGGTTCTTGGACTGGTAACATCGAAAACGGGTGAATTAGAAGATAAAAATAAAATCAAACAACGCATTGAAGAGGCCACTCAGTACGCGGATCTCGATCAGTTTTGCCTTAGCCCACAATGTGGCTTTGCCTCCACTGAAGAGGGCAACATACTTAGCGAAGAAGAACAGTGGAATAAATTAAGAATGATAGTGGAGATAGCGAAAGAAGTGTGGGGTGAGGTTTAATTAAGAAATTATTCCATCGGTTCTGCAGGCATTAAGAATGCTTAATTTAAAATGGGCCGAAGAAATCAAATATCAATCACTTCGGCCCATTTTATTACTTCTGAGCTTTCAGTAAATCACGAATTTCCGTCAGCAATACTTCTTCATTTGAAGGAGCTGGCGGGGCTGCTGGCGCTTCCGCTTCTTTTTTCTTAAGCGAGTTAATGAACTTCACCGCCATAAAAATAGCGAAAGCAACAATGACGAAATCGACCATGTGTTGAATAAAATTGCCATAGGAGATGACAACAGCTGGGGCCTCTCCTACCGCCTCTTTGAGGGTGAGAGCCAAATCGCTAAAATCAACGCCACCCAATAAAACCCCGATAGGCGGCATAATCACATCGCCAACGAACGATGAAACGATCTTACCGAACGCGGCACCAATAATGATACCAACAGCCATATCCACCACATTTCCTTTTACTGCGAAGTCTTTGAACTCAGTCATCATACTCATGTTATTTTCCCCTTAATTAATCTAGCTCATTGTTAAACTTCCATTTTAATAATCTTATCGCCAGCCCGGATCGGGCGGTATTTTCGAACTAATTTTAGCTTTTATCAAGTTCTCTAAAATTTTGGAGAAAAATACTATATTTATTGCCTTAAGTGATTGTTCTAATGATGCAAAAAGGATGTCGTGATTTCTCATCTGAAAATGATCGAAATTCTCCCCTGGAGAGGTAAAGATCGCATTGAGTATGCCGCTAAACACGCTGAATGGGATAAAACATCCCCCCCGAACCCATTCACTACAATTATTTAAGCCGGGTTCCCTCCCGTCCCGGCTTATTTTTTACTCCTCAGCTTTTTTCCTGATTGGATTCATACTACTTACCTGTCTGTAACCGCGCGGCAACATAGTGCCACGACGTCCCCGTTCGCCATAAAAAGTGTCTATGATCTCAGGTTTTAAGGTCAACTGACGTTTACCGGTATTTAACAACAATGATTCACCTTCGCTGAAAGTTGTAATAGCGCTTACATATTCTTCACGTGCCTTCAATCTGGCTGGTGGAATTTGCATAATCTTAAGTCCTTTACCTTTGCCTAATAAGGGAAATTCATTAATGTTCATTACGAGAAAACGACCGATGGAGCTGACGGCGGCGATGAAGTCTGCTTTGGGATTAACTACCAATGCCGGTGGCAACACGCCAGCGCCTTTAGGGACATTTAATATGCTTTTGCCATTCTTGGTTTTGACGAACATGTCTTCCAGTTTTGCCATGAAACCATAACCGGCATCGCTGGCGAGTAGATAAATATCTTCCGGTTGACCACACATGAGACCTTCAAAGCTTGCCCCATCCGGTGGTGTTACGCGACTTGCAATGGGCTCTCCATTACCTCTGGCTGATGGCAGAGAGTGAGCTGGAACGGCATAACAACGACCTGTGGAGTCGAGAAAAACGACGGGTTGGTTACTACGTCCTCGAGCAGATTGTCTATGTTCATCTCCGGGACGGAAGTTCAAAGTCTCCGGCTCGATGTCGTGCCCTTTGGCCGCACGTACCCAGCCTTTTTTCGAGAGGATAATGGTCAGGGCTTCTGTTGGTATCAATTCGTTAACATCGATTGCCCGTGACTCATCACGCTCAACGATGGGAGAACGACGGTCATCGCCATATTCTTCCGCGTCAGCCGTTATTTCTTTCTTCACTAGTGACTTTAAGCGTTGAGTGGATGCTAGTATTTGGTTTAGATTTTTACGTTCTTCACTCAGTTCATCCAGTTCACCCTGTATTTTCATTTCTTCCAGTTTTGCCAACTTACGCAGTTTCAATTCCAATACTGCTTCAGCCTGTTCATCTGATAATTTGAAACGTTTTATCAGGGAGAGTTTTGGATGGTCTTCCTGACGTATGATGGCGATGACCTCATCTATATTAAGATAGGCGATCATCAAACCTTCGAGCAAATGGAGTTGCTTATCAACCTTATCCAGACGAGTCTGCAAACGGCGTCGAACGGTCTCGGTTCGAAAGGTAAGCCATTCTTTCAGAATCATTTTCAGATCTTTTACTTGCGGCTTTCCATCGATGCCGATCATGTTCAAGTTCACGCGGAAACTTTTTTCAAGATCTGTAGTGGCAAAAAGGTGCATCATTAATTCTTCTGCATCAACACGATTTGAACGCGGAACCAGCACCAGACGGGTTGGACACTCGTGATCAGATTCATCACGTAAATCTTCCAGCATAGGCAGTTTTTTTGCGTTCATTTGTGCAGCGATCTGTTCCAATACCTTGTTGCCAGAACACTGATGAGGAAGTGCTGTGACGATAATATTGCTATCTTCTTTTTCCCAGATTGCCCGCATTTTTATGGAGCCGTTGCCGGTTTTATACATCTCTATAATATCTTCCCTGGCAGTGATGATTTCCGCTGCCACCGGATAATCAGGTCCTTTTATGTGTTGACACAACTGATCAATCGTCACCTTTGGTTCGTCCAACACCCGCAAGCAAGCGGTCGCGACTTCTCTTAGATTATGTGGCGGGATATCCGTCGCCATGCCCACGGCAATACCCGTGGTGCCATTCAAAAGGACATTTGGTAATCGAGCGGGCAGGTGTTTAGGCTCACTCAAGGTGCCGTCAAAATTTGGTGTCCAGTCGACAGTACCCAGACCCACTTCACTCAGCAATACTTCGGCATAGGGTCTAAGTTTCGCTTCGGTATAACGCATGGCGGCGAATGATTTAGGATCATCCATAGAACCCCAATTACCCTGACCATCTACCAGTGGATAGCGATAACTGAAATCCTGAGCCATCAATACCATGGCCTCATAACAGGCTGAATCACCATGGGGATGAAACTTGCCAATCACATCACCAATGGTGCGTGCGGACTTTTTGAATTTGGCCCCTGCTTTTAGTCCCAGTTCGGACATCGCATAGATGATTCGTCTTTGGACTGGCTTTAAGCCGTCGCCGATATGTGGCAGGGCCCGATCCAGAATGACGTACATGGAATAATCGAGATAGGCCTGCTCGGTAAAATCTTGTATGGGGCGTTGTTCGTTTTGTTCAAAATCAAAGGTAAGATTGTCGGACATAATTTTAGCTCTGTGAATATTTCATGGATTTCGTTTTAGATCCTGATTCTACAGCGGACTTAGCTTTAATATTTTCCCTTTAGTGTCATCGGTTAACAAATAGAGATAGCCATCTGGCCCTTCAACAACCTCACGAATACGGCCATATTTATTGTTTAATAATCGCTCTTCGTTAATGACTTTATCATCCTTTATTTCCAGTCTGACCAATAAACCAAATTTAAGAGAACCCACAAAGACATCGTCCCGCCATTGCGGAAATTTATCGCCCGTATAAAACGTCATCCCGGATGGTGCGATGGAAGGCACCCAAAAGTGAATGGGTTGTTGCATACCTGCTTTGTGCGTACCCTCACCTATTTTCGTGCCTATGCCATAATTCACGCCATAAGTGATAACAGGCCAGCCATAATTTACGCCTGCCTTGATTCTATTTATCTCATCACCGCCTTGTGGGCCATGTTCATGAGTCCAGATCTCGCCAGTACCCCGATGCATGACCATGCCCTGTATATTCCGGTGGCCGTAACTGTATATTTCTGGCCTGGCGTTTTTCCGCCTGGTAAATGGATTGTCAGCAGGGACACTGCCGTCATCATTAATTCGAATCAAGGAACCGCGGTGATCATGTAAATCCTGAGCAAATTTTTCCTTGCCACGCTCGCCCAGGGATACAAACAGACTTCCGTCTGCTGCGAAGACAAGCCGCGATCCAAAGTGCCTGCCGCCACCTGATTTTGCCATCGCTTTAAAGATTGTGTTTACATCAGTGAGACTGTTTCCCTGTAAGCGTCCCCGCGCGACTTCCGTACCGTAACCTCCTCTGCCTTTGCCTGTATAGGAGAGATAAACCATGTTGTTGATTTGAAAATCTGGATGCAGTGCGATTCCTAATAAGCCCCCCTGCCCTTTTTCCTTCACCGAGGGCAGGCCTTGTATCGTCGATAAAATATTCCCATCGTTGGCAACGCGCAGTAATTTTCCTCGACGTTCCGTTACCAACATCTCTCCTGAGGGTAAAAATACCATTCCCCACGGGTTTGTTAATTCGTCAGTAATAATTTCTACTTTGAAATCGTGTTTTTGTGACGCGAACGACTCCAATGCCACGACTTCACCCTGTATCAGTAATAAATATATGTAGAAAATTAAAGCATTTATGTTCATACGCTGTTTTTCATCGTTTGTTTCTATAAGTGCAGGGAAGTTTGGAAGATGACCAATCTGTATTACCCAGGTCTATATTGCTGCCATATTTCCCTTACTTTCCAACCAGGCCTTTCTATCGCCCGCCCGTTTTTTTGACAGCAACATATCCAGCATTTGCTCTGCTTTCTTTTGTTCTTGCACGGTAAGTTGTACCAGACGTCTGGTTTCCGTGGCCATGGTTGTTTCCCGCAATTGAAGCGGATTCATTTCGCCTAATCCTTTAAATCGTTGCACGTTTATGTTTCCTCGAATCTTTTCTGCCGCGATACGATCCAGGACACCCTCTTTTTCAAAGTCATCCAGTGCATAAAAAACGGCCTTACCAACATCAATGCGATATAAAGGTGGCATTGCCACATAAATATGACCGTTTTCCACCAGAGTCTGAAAATGTTTTAGAAACAAGGCGCAAAGCAAGGTTGCAATATGCAGTCCATCTGAATCTGCGTCAGCCAATATACAAACCTTCCCATAGCGAAGACCACTCAGATCGGTCGACCCAGGGTCAACGCCAATGGCGACGGAAATGTCATGCACTTCTTTCGAAGCCAACACTTCAGAGGAATCCACTTCCCAGGTATTCAATATTTTCCCGCGCAATGGCATGACGGCCTGGAATTGTCTGTCGCGTGCCTGTTTAGCAGACCCGCCTGCAGAATCACCCTCAACGAGGAATAATTCGCTGACGCTTGAATCCTGTAGTGAGCAATCTGCTAATTTACCCGGCAAGGCTGGGCCGCCGGTGATCTTTTTCCGGGTGACATTTTTACTGGCTTTAAGACGACGCTGGGCGTGATTAATGGCGAGTTCGGCAATTCGAGTACCTGTCTCAACATGCTGATGTAACCATTGACTAAAGGCATCATTGACAACACCAGAGACAAAAGTGCTGCATTCCCGCGAGGACAATCGCTCTTTTGTCTGACCGGCAAATTGTGGATCATCCATCTTTACGGATAAGAGATAGGCGCATCGTTCCCAAATATCATCGGCGCTAAGTTTAATGCCTCTGGGTAACAAATTGCGCGATTCGCAAAACTTACGAATTGACTCCAACAAGCCAAGACGCAAGCCATTCACGTGGGTGCCTCCTTGTAATGTAGGCACCAGATTTACATAACTTTCAGTTATGAGCTCTCCTTCTTCCGGTAGCCAGTGAATAGCCCAGTCCACTGTTTCATGGTTGCCTTGCATGGAGCCCGTGAAGGGCTCGATGGGCAGTAATTCGCAACCAGCAAGCGCATCTGATAAATAGGAATTAATGCCTTCTTCATAAAGCCATTCTTCTTTGTTCTTACTGACCTCATCGTTGAGACGTACCAGTAAGCCGGGACATAAGACCGCTTTCGCTCTCAGCACATGTCGCAGTTTACTGAGGGAAAATTTTGTCGTGTCAAAATATTTCGCATCGGGCCAGAAACGAATCGTTGTACCAGTATTGCGTTTACCGACCTCGCCAACGACTTCGAGCTTCGATTTTTTTTCGCCACCAGCAAAGGACATATTGTATTCCTTGCCGTTTCGCCTTACCCAAACCTCCAGATTCTTCGACAGGGCGTTTACAACGGAGACGCCGACGCCGTGTAGACCCCCTGAGAATTTATAGTTCTTATTGGAGAATTTTCCGCCAGAATGGAGGCGGGTAAGGATCACTTCGACACCAGAGATTTTTTCTCCGGGGTGTTTGTCCACAGGCATGCCTCTACCATCGTCACTGACTGTGACCGAACCATCCTTGTGAAGTTGTACCTCTATCTTTGATGCATGCCCGGATATGGCTTCGTCAACACTGTTATCAACGACTTCCTGAATAAGATGGTTAGGGCGACTGGTATCCGTATACATTCCCGGGCGCTTGCGAACGGGCTCCAGACCAGTCAGGACTTCTATGTCCGCTGCATCGTAACTGTCACTCAAATGAATCTACCTCTGAATTAATTTTATATGCCAATGGAAGCTGCCAGTATCGCTCAGTTATGACATACGTGGGAAGTGAAATCAGGTTGCAAAGATAACAATATACGATGGGATTTAAAATCCAATATTCAGGCTCTTAGGCATCAGCACAGTAAAGATATATTAAGTGTTGGGCTTCCGCCGGTTGCCCTCCGTAGCAGTCTAATTCAGTCTAAATCTTTAAGTAAAGCTTTCTGCACATTTTCAGGAATGGGGGTGAGCTTATAGCGGTAGGCATCATGATCGATGCCAGCGGAGATTGCCGCTCCCTGTTTTAGATCTTTGATCATATCCGGGGTCAATTCGAAACGCATAAAGTGCACCGAAGAGGTCTTAGTTTCTGTTTCGCGCTGCAGGTCTTCATTACTAATGGGCACAATGGCGTCATGGCCAGTAACCTTCATCCACACTGCTTTATCGATTCCCAGCATACGTGCTAATTGAGTCTTTCTCTCTTCAGGCTCATCGTATTCCAGCATAAAAGTCGCCTTCCAGTTGCGTCCATCAGGAATAAGCGGATTATAGGTTTCCAGTTCATCTTCTATACCCGCGGCTTCAAACACTTTTTCAATCCGTAACATTTCCTGTATTTGATATTGTATCGTCAGGCGATCTTCAAAATATAAGGTGGCATTGGGGCCAATAGCAAGCCGCCTATTTAGTTTGTGTGCCATAACTTCTGCCCGAAATTCTTTACGTCTTTCTGCGTATTGTTCGAGTGAGTAAAGTTGGGTTCTGTCGAGCTTCTTCATTTTGATTTTCTCGTTATTTCAAGCCGTAAGCGTAACAAAGCAGCGTAAAGGGAGATTCAGCCTGACTTCCATCATTCAAGCCGTTTTGGATCTGATCGCCAGCCATAGGGCAGTCACTTATATAATGGTCGACTTGCGCTTGCTTAATTTTGTTTATCACAGGTTTACAGATCTTCATGGAAATATCATGGTATTCACTTTTGACAGCATAGGTGCCATCGTGACCCGAACAACGTTCTATGACATCAATAGTGGTGTTCGGTACGAGTTGTAACATCTCTTTGGTTTTCATACCAATCTTCTGAACCCGCTGGTGGCAAGGGACATGATATGAAATATTACCCAGGCTATTTTTGAATTCGGTAGAGAGCCTGCCTGCCTTATGCCGCAGCATGAGATATTCAAAAGGATCGAAGAAGGCTTGTTGTACTTTCCTGACCTGTTCATCTTCAGGAAACATTAACGGCAATTCCTGTTTGAACATCAATACACAGGACGGGATTGGAGCGACAATATCCCAGCCTTCATCTACCAGGCTCGCCAGGCGGGGGATATTATATTCCTTTAATTTTTCGACTGATTCCAAATCACCTAATTCCATTTTAGGCATACCACAACAGTGCTCCTGGGCAACCAACTTTACTTCTATATCATTGTGTTCGAGTAACGTGATCAGGTCTTCGCCAATGTCAGGCGCATTACGATTGCAATAGCAGGTCGCAAATAACGCCACTTTCCCGAGCGTGTTTCCGCATGGCGTAGCGTCGATTTTTACGACGTTTCTAGTCTTTACGCGCTTCCTGAGTGTGTTGCTATGGTACTTCGGTACAATTGCCTCAGGATGTACTCCCAGTGTCTTATCCAGCAGAGTCCGTGTGAGTTTATTGTTATTGGCAGCATTGACGATTTCAGCTATGACTGGAATACCAGCCAGATTTCCCACAGTATCTGTGGACGTCAGGATTCGATCGCGTAACTTACTTTCCCCACTTTTGTATTTAATGGCTTTGGCCTGCAACATGAGGTGGGGAAAGTCCACGTTCCATTCGTGAGGTGGAACGTAGGGACATTTAGTGAGATAACACAGATCGCACAAATAACATTGATCCACTACCTTGCCGTAGTCTTTTTTATCAACACTATCGATTTCCATTGTCTCGGACTCATCAACTAAATCAAACAAGGTTGGAAAGGCGTTACACAGGCTGACACAACGCCGGCAGCCATGACAGATATCGAATACTCTTTCCATTTCCGTATGTAGAAGTGCTTCATCGTAAAACGCTGGATTTTTCCAGTCGAGGGGATGGCGGGTTGGAGCCTCAAGACTCCCTTCGCGATATTCTGAGCTGCTCATTGTTGTTTCCTGCACTCGTTTATGGCTATCACTACAATAGTTTTTCTATATCAATCTCTATAAACAACAAACCGGGCAGCGCCCGGTTTGTTGTAAAGCTAAGATATGGGTGACCTAAGCGTCTAGCGTATCCAGTGCCTTTTGAAAACGATTGGCATGGGAACGTTCTGCTTTTGCCAGGGTTTCAAACCAGTCAGCGATTTCATCGAAGCCCTCTTCACGGGCAGACTTGGCCATACCAGGATACATATCAGTATATTCATGGGTCTCACCAGCAATAGCTGCTTTTAGATTCAGAGAGGTGGTGCCGATAGGTTCACCTGTAGCGGGATCGCCTACCTCTTCAAGGTATTCAAGATGCCCATGGGCATGACCGGTTTCACCTTCAGCGGTGGAACGAAATACTGTAGAGACATCGTTATAGCCTTCGACATCAGCCTTTTGGGCGAAATAAAGGTAGCGCCGATTGGCCTGAGATTCCCCTGCAAATGCAGCCTTTAGATTTTCTTCGGTTTTAGTGCCTTTTAGCGCCATGTAATAGCCTCCTAAGCTTATGTTTTATATGCAAATAAAGCCAATTATGATTTGGCCAGAACCGATCGGAACTGTACTCTTGGGGCTATGAACTGTCAACATAAGTCAGCAGTTTTCAGTATTGTATTTTTAAATCTTCTTTATAGTTAAAATCTATAAGCAAGCAGCACAGTAGCATTTTCAGATTCAGAAAATTAACATCTAATCTGACATATTGGTAAGATTCCCTTTTGGGCTCGACGGAGATTGCTGGTGGTAAAAAAAGAAGAGAAATTCGATTTTGAGAAAGCTTTAGGTGAGTTGGAAAAATTAGTCGAAAAGATGGAACAAGGTGATATGAGCCTGGAAGAATCACTAAAACAATTTGAACGCGGTGTGGCATTGACGCGTTCCTGTCAAAAAGCCCTCGCCGACGCTGAGCAAAAAGTTCAAATCCTTTTGCAAAATGCAGGTAAAGAAGAACTGGCGTCCTTTAAGGCAGATGATGATAACTAATAAGAAAAATGTCGCTATCTACACAACTACAGAAATATCAGACACAGGTGGAAGTAGCCCTTGATCGCTGGCTACCTTCAGAAAATATCCAACCGTGCCATCTACACGAAGCCATGCGTTATGCCGTCCTCGGTGAGGGAAAACGAATACGCCCGGTACTGGTCTATGCCTGTGGAGAAGCTTTCGGGGTAGAAATCAGTGCCCTGGATGCCTGTGCTACTGCAGTGGAGATGATTCATGCTTACTCATTAGTGCATGATGATTTACCTGCGATGGATGATGATGACCTGCGCCGTGGTAGACCCACTTTGCATAAACAATTCGACGAGGCGACGGCGATTCTCGCAGGTGACGCTCTACAAGCCCTCGCATTTCACGTTCTCGCAAATGATCCGGCAATTGAAGTGGATGCGGCTCAAAGAATACAGATGATAGATAAACTTGCTATAGCCAGCGGCTCAATTGGAATGGCAGGAGGCCAGGCCATCGATTTGGCCTCCGTAGGCAAAACTCTGAATTTAGATGAATTGGAGAATATGCACATGCACAAAACCGGTGCTTTAATTCGCGCCAGCGTCGAAATGGGCGCGCTTTGTTCACAGGGGCTGAATCCAGAACGCTTCGCTATGGTCTCTCAATATGCCAATTGCATTGGCCTGGCATTTCAGGTGCAGGACGACATTCTAGACATCGAAAGCGATACAGAAACCATGGGAAAACCACAGGGCTCAGATATAGCGCGCAATAAACCGACATATCCAAATTTACTAGGTCTGGAAGGCGCGAAAGAGACGGCAAGAAAACTCCACGACGAGGCTATCGAATGCTTGCAAGATTTCGATGAAAAAGCCGACACTTTGCGATTGATTGCTAATTACATCGTACAGCGGAATAAATAGTGATATTGAACAAACTCAGCGTTTATGCATAAAGCGAGGTGATTGAAAACTAAAAACCTAGTAAAATACTAGGACATACCGATATTGTTGATACCATTTCGTCGCCATTTATACTCAAGCTACAGGCTTAGTACCCGAGAAAAGCGAATACCACCCCTCGGGCATACCATTTTTAGAGGTTATTTAATTACATGAATTTACCCGCATCCGTCATAGATAATGAAATTCCTGATGTTCAAAATAGTCAGGATACGCGCCATATCGCCATTGATAAAGTAGGCATCAAGGACATTCGTCATCCGGTCGTGGTTCGTGATCGTACTGGAGGAGAGCAACACACAGTCGCTAACTTTAATATGTACGTTAGTCTTCCACATAACTTTAAAGGGACCCACATGTCTCGTTTTGTGGAAATTCTGAACGATCACGAATATGAAATCACGGTAGAGTCATTTAAGCGCATGATAGAAGAGATGACCGATTTGCTCGATGCAGAGTCAGGACATATCGAGATGTGTTTTCCCTACTTTGTTAACAAAGCGGCACCGGTTTCCGGCGTTAAAAGTTTGATGGATTATGAAGTCTCCTTTATTGGCGAGATCAAAGCAGGAACGCCTTCTGTATTAGTCAAGGTTTTGGTGCCAGTAACGAGCCTATGCCCTTGTTCTAAAAAGATTTCAGACAGAGGTGCCCACAACCAGCGGTCACACATAACTGTTAATGTCAAAACGCGAGATTTCATATGGATTGAAGAGATTATTGACTATGTAGAAAAAGTCGCCTCATGCGAACTCTATGGCCTCCTCAAAAGACCGGACGAGAAATATGTCACTGAGTACGCATACGACAACCCAAAATTTGTGGAAGACATTGTTCGCGATGTCGCAATCGAATTTAATAAAGACGACCGTATTGCGGCTTACACTGTGGAATCAGAGAACTTCGAATCCATCCATAATCATTCGGCATTTATCAACAGACGGCAAGGCGTAACGGCGAATTTTGTCGTCAAAAACTTGCCTTTTACTTATGCATAGGCTCTACAGCACATCAAGAATTTTCTATAACTAGCTGATATAAAAGCAACTAACATACTTGGCATTATTAATGCACTATTTACGGGGCAAGCTTAACTATTTCCCCCTCCTTATATCTTGCAGGGTGTCCAATGGACACCCTTTTTTTTGCTTACATGGATGTAAGTACATCGGTTTTGCAGGAGCAAAAAAACCGATGTCTCTCAGAAGTCGTAATAATAGTCGCGGCCCTAAAGCGACTCTCAACGATCCCTTATGCCCGGAGCAAAAAAACCGATGTCTCTCAGAAGTCGTAATAATAGTCGCGGCCCTAAAGCGACTCTCAACGATCCCTTATGCCCGGAGCAAAAAAACCGATGTCTCTCAGAAGCCGTAATAAGAGTCGTAGCCATCTATCTTCCGCAAGACGAGCAGGACACTTACAGGACGTAAGTGGTTGAAAACGGCGGGAGCATGTTTTCTAGCGGCTCTCAACGATCCACGAAGCCAGGAGCAAAAAACCGATGTCTATCAGAAGCCTCAATAACAGTCGCAGCTATAAATAATCCCGCAGGACGCGCAGGACACTTACAGGACGTAAGTGGTTGAATACGCTGGGAGCTTGTTTTCTAGCGGCTCTCAACGATCCCTTATGCCCGGAGCAAAAAAACCGATGTCTCTCAAAAGCCGCAATAATAGTCGCGGCCCTAAAACGGCCCTTAATAATCCGAGATGCCACAAGCAAAAAACCTAAGCCTTCAAGCCATAATTTTGTGCCTTACTCCTGAACCTTGTCTGTGTCCGGTGCTCTATAATTAAAAGAAACAACACATCTTGCTCATATGAAAATTAAACGCTCTGTGTTCCTGATACTTTTTTCTCTCTTACCAGGCTTTCTTTGCGCAGAAAAAATTGATATGAGAGATTTTATACAATTGAAGCGAGGAATGTCCGAAGGTGAAGTCTTGTTTCGAGTGGGCGCCTCTAACTACGAATCAGTCTATAGCAATCATCACAATGAAATATTGAAAAAAGTCTGGTATTACATTCCGACACAGAATGGCTCCAATGCGTGGATAACGGAAATTACCTTTGATCGTAGAGGTACGGTCAGCGTATTGAATCGATACCGCGCACGAAAGTAAAAT
>JBLIML010000107.1:0-12760 GCA_047638675.1 Planctomycetota bacterium
ACTTCACCAACGGTGCTTTCCAGATACATCCTTTTATTCTCATTTCACCCTGCTTATTATCAGGGCAAATACACTTGCTGACTGAAATTTATGCAACTGGTGGGTTAACTTGGCAATACCCGCCAGCTCGTATCTTCCCCAGTCGAGAGACAATGGCAGCAAAATTGTTGGCAATCTAATGCACCTGAGGATATGAAGGGTCGAAGTTCGATCACAAACATGATTCCAACGCAGTGCCACATAAGTGCACGATCAGTACTGCCTTGGCTGCGATTGGACAATGCTAGACCATCATCTCTCCATAAGAGAAACTACTCTTCTGGTATCCAAGAATCGACAATTATGAATGCCCTAGTGCGATTAAATGAAGAAGCACACAGGAATTAAGGATACGGCCATGTTGGAGGTGTTGTATTTCGCCGCTGGTTTAATAAAAAAATGTTGCAATATGAAGCCAGTCGTATTAATAATGATGTTTATTGCAGCCCGCTGTTATCCCAATTACCAATAAGGAATAGATTCGATGAATGATCATTATGTGGTCCCGGAAAGAGGTGCACGATTTGTGAAACGTTGTCTTTCTATGACTTGCTGTATAGGACTAGTCGCAGCATTTTCGGTGCAAGCACAAGAAGCAGAAAAAATAGAACCTCAAGCAGTCGCGGCATTGGAGAAAATGGCCGCCTATTTCAGAGTATTAAAAACGTTTCAAGTAGCAGTCGAGACTACTGATGAAGATGTACTTGAGGATGGTCAAAAAATTCAATATGCCAGTCATTTCGATGTGCTGGTGCAGTTTCCAAACAAGGCCAGGGTTGATAAGTCCAATGACTATGTGGATCGATTGACTTTATATGACGGCGAAACTTTTACACTATTTGCCAAACGGCTAAATTTTTACAGCACGGTTCCTGCACCTGCCAGTATTGCGGAATTGGTTAGTCTTCTCGAAAGTAAGTTCGATTACCGAGTGCCGTTGGCAAACCTGGTGCATTGGGCAGAACCCGGTTGGGAACCTACTGGAATTACCGGCGCAATGGATCTTGGCCCTTCAGTTGTGAGCGGCGTGACCTGTCAGCATTATGCATTTCGTCAGGCTAACATTGACTGGCAAATCTGGATCCAGAAAGGAGACTTTCCACTGCCGCGAAAAATTGTTATCACAACCTTAACTGATGATGCTCGCCCCCAGCATACGGCGAGTTATAAGTGGAATTTAGCGCCATCTTTTAGTGAAGACTCTTTCAAGATGAACCCCAATACAGATGCTTCTCGTGTTGTGTTGATGGACTTATCTCAACTTGGCAACTCAGATAATTAGGTGACAGAATATGAAACGTAAAACTGTAATATCTATCAAAACAACGCTAATTGCTATTGTTGCTCTAAGTATTGCTTTACCGATTTATGCTGCGAAGATTCGTAGTCACTCATACAGTAATGTCAATGTTCATAGAAACGCAAATGTAAATAGAAATGTGAATGTTAATAGAAACGTCCGCGTGAATCGGAACGTTAATCACAATGTTAATGTGAATCACAACTACCGCCGCAACGGTTGTTGCTACAACAATCACCATCACCATCCGGTAGCTGCATTTGTAGGTGCCGCGATAGTGATCGGTGCCATCGTCAATACGTTGCCGCCTAATTGCACGACCGTGGTGATAAATGGATTTGCCTATCGACAATGCGGTACCACCTGGTATCAGCCGCAGATTTCAGGCTCGTCGACTACTTATATTGTGGTAAACAACCCGTATTGAATTACAGTCAGGTCTAACTATAGTCTTCGGAATTTATGGCAGGAAATAATTTTTGTGACTGCACTATATTGGTGTAAAAGTAGTACAATTAGTCTCGCAAAGGACTGGTATATCGGGCAAGCACATCGAATGTTCTTGCACTCGAACCAGTGATTTTTTCTTCCATTTGGCTCCGTCAGTATGATATTTCGTAAAGTACTCAAAACAATCTATCTTTCAGGTCGTTGTAAAAATATTGTGACGATTACATTATTCGCGTTGTTGTTGGGTGGTTGCGTTCTTGGTGTTGCATCCAGAGATGCATACGAGGATGTGTATTATGATAGATGCTTCGAGTCTATTGGTGGTGATAGGCCGCAATATTGTGATCGATAGAGGCGCAATTATGTCCCAATTTAAACAGAGCAATAAATACCCTCGATATCCAAAGTTTTTTGTGAAGGTACTTTTCGCAAGTAGTGTACTCATGTCGTGCACGACTAACGCGATGTTTGTGGAGCAGGATGAAATTCAAGTTGATACAGCAACTCTTGTTGATGAAAAATTGCTGACCGGGGTTAATCACACAATGGAGTCGCCCACACATGTTGTTGGCTCCATGCCTTATTACAAAATCAATTCAACTTTCGGTGAGTTTTCTGCGGTTGGCAATGTTCAGCTTGCCCGCCGGATTCACGAAATAAATGTAATCAAAGAATTAAGAGCAATTGACAAGTCCAAGTTAACGGCTAGTTCAGCTGGCGATGCATTGAAGAAACCCATCGAAGGTGTCGTTCAGATTGTTGGGAATCCAGTGGAAACATTGAAGGGGGTTCCCAAGGGTGTCGGGCGATGGTTCAAACGTACCAAACGGCGAGTCGAGGATACTGCAGAAGCTATCAATGAATATTCACAGTCGAAAAGCTCTGGCTCTGGCAATGGGTCTTCCAAATCAAGTAAAGATACGATGCGTCGCGTATCGGCAGCCGGAAAACGCTATCTCAAGCGATTTTTTGGTGTTACTAAAGCGTACCGAGCTTTAGCGCGTGAATACAAGGTAGACCCCTATACAAACAATTCGCTATTGAAAACGGAATTGGAAACCTTGTCGAAATATTCGGCGGCGGGTTCGTTTGGTACAAGGCAATTCGATATCGGTTTGCCATCGGGTTTGGGTGATTTGTCCAAAGTTGGCGATCTGGTGTGGGATTCTGACCCGCTGGACCTGCTAATACGCAACGAGGAGGAGAGTCGTAAGCTTGGAATTTCCAAACAAGCTTTCGAGCGCTTTTTCGATAACCCGCATCTTTCCCCTACCGATGTAACATTGGTTGTCGAAGCAATTCGGGGGTTAAAGGGGGTTAATCATCGGTCTATTCTGTTCGATTATGTATCGGAGTCACAATCAAAGGATGAAGCACACTTCGTAGTGCGTATTCTGGAGTTTTATAAGCGTTACCATCAAAATGTAAAGCCGTTGCAAGAAATTATGTTGACGGAGCGATTACCATTAGCCGTTGACCATAACGACAGGGCTGTTGTGTTCGTGCCAGTTTATTTTCTGCGTTGGACTAATCTGGTGGGAGCAGCCAGTGTGGATATGATGATAGCTTCGCGACAATCAACTCGAGGTGGTAATCCTTCACTTTGGGTTGAGGGTAAAATTTCTCCGGTTGCCAGTCAGGAACTGATAAATGCCGGTTGGGAGTTGCAAAAGAACATTCTTCGTGATTTGTTAGAAGACCAATAGCTTTTTATTGTTTTACTAAAACAAAGATCTTTAGTGATTATCGGTGATTTTTTAAACTTTTTTAGATATGTATCTATGGAGATCAAAATGAAAAGGCAGTTTTTAAAGGCTATGGCGCTCGTTGGAGCTATTTTGTATGTTTCTCCAGCCTGGTCAGAATCAGAGGTTGGACTGTATGGCTGGGCTACTGATGTTTCAGGCCAGGTTTCGCTGGGTCGCCTGAGTGTTCCTGTAGAGGTGGACTTTGCAACTATTCTTGATAATGCGGATACCACGCTGCAATTCTATGCTCTCAATAGGGGAGAGCAATGGGGCGGCGGTGTAGACGTTACGTTTCTCGATTCCAGTAAGTCCACCAGTGTCGGAGCACTCACCAACGAGTTTACTTTGATCGATTTTTTCGGATCCTATCGCCTGTCGGAAAATTCCGATCTTATTGGTGGTATCCGAAACCTTGATATGGATACCACACTGGATATAGCGGGGTTAGCCACTGCCAACAGCAATATTACCGTAACCGATGCTTTTGTTGGTTTCAAAACCTCAGCACCCATGTCTGAAAATTGGGAGTTTAATCTACGTGTCGACCTTGGTGCTGGTGATTCTGATCTAGTCACTCATGCCCTGATTGGGGTGCGTAGGAATTTTTCTAACAGTACTTCGATTCGCATCGGGTATCGTTATCTTGACTACGATTTTCAAGGCATGCGTCGGGGTATTCCAACAAATGTGGACCTACAATACTCTGGTCCGGCCATCGGTCTTAGTGTCGTATTTTAGTCCGAATCAATAACATTTGAGTTTCCGCTAGGGACCCAGTTCTCAGAAGAAGGTATATTCTCCAGCGAATCAATATTGATGCATTTGACCAATTGCTCTCGCAACGACCAGCAGTCTACGTGGCGAGAGTGATTCTTCCGGGTCTTTTAACTGATTAGCAATTCCGTATGAATGAATCAATTCAAAGTATCTCTTTGGTTATAAGGGACCGGCTATCGGAACTTTTGTCCACCATACCCGAATACCCAGATCGGCTATATTCAGTCTTTTCAGGCAGTAGCCCAACTGGTGCTGCAGATTGGCATTTGCTCCAAATACTGATCGGCGTCGGAATTGCAGTGATTGGGTACTTGAGTAGCAAGCTAGTGGATGGCTGGGGTCGAAAGCAGTTTAGGTATCTATTTAATCCTGAACCCATCGATCGAGCAGAAAAAATTGGCTACCTGATGTCACGTGCAGCAATTCAGTTTGTGAGCGTGGCAGTTATGTTCACAGCAGTCGCATTGCTGGCCATCCTGTTTCACCAGAGTGAGGCACAACGCGCAGATTTTTTATTGCCCGTCACATTGCTCGCCGTAGCCCGAGTTGGGCTACTTCTATTCAGCAATATTCTCGCGCCTGATGTTCCGGGGCACCGCCTGCTGTCCTTCGATGATGATGCTGCGAAAAAATTACACAAATCACTGGTAATTGTATTTTCAATTGGCTTTGGGTTAAGTCAGATAGTTAGCTGGCTCATAATCTTGGGTATTGATAAGGAAGTGGGGGTTGTGGCCAATCTGCTTGTGTCGTCGATTGCAGTCCTGCTACTCAGCTATGTAACCATAGGATTTCGTAGAGAGATTGCTTATGCTCTAAGAGGTGGCAGGGAGACTGTCACAAAAGGAGTTATGTTTATCAGCAATGTTTGGCATGTACTTGCTATCTCGTATTTTCTAAGTGCCTGGGTGATAAGTGCCGCAAGGTATATTCTGGATCGTCCGAATGCGTTTGGTCTGGTAGCAAGCCCGGTACTAACGCTACTAGGCGCATTGTTGCTCTACTCGATACTTCTCGTCTTGATTGATTCGTTGGCAAAGCGATGTTCGCCGTCAAATCACAATAGTGCTTCTGCTATGATTCAACCAGGCAGCATGTATCGGAGCATGTTAAAGCTTGGGGAATACACCGCGGCGGTGACTACCGTCGTAGCGGCATTCTTTTATTTGATGTGGTCCTGGGGCCTAGATGTCTCAAGAGACGGGCCAATTCTAAATCTTGTAGATGTATTGGTAGTGCTGTTTGCAGGTTGGTTAATTTATAACGCAATCACTCTGGTCATCAACCAGAAAATAGAAAACGAAGGAGGTATCAACGCGACCGAACCTGGAGAAGAAGGTGGTGGCGAAGGGCGAGTAACCAGAATTGCCATGTTGCTGTCGCTACTTAAAAAGTTTCTTTCAGTTACCGTTTTGATAATCATAGGTATGATGGTGCTGTCTGAGTTAGGTATCGACATAGCCCCGCTTTTTGCCGGTGCAGGTATCGTTGGGTTGGCAATTGGATTTGGCGCTCAAACCATGGTGCGGGATATCTTCTCCGGGGCATTCTTTTTGATGGATGATGCTTTCCGTATTGGGGAATATATCGACATCGGCGAGGTAAAGGGTACTGTTGAGAAAATATCAGTTCGTTCGATGCAACTCAGACATCATATGGGTGCACTACATACAGTTCCGTTTGGGGAGATAAAGTACCTGACCAATTATTCCCGAGACTGGGTAATGATGAAGCTCAAACTACGGGTCACTTATGAAACCGACATTGAGAAAGTCCGCAAACTGATCAAGAAACTTGGGCAACAATTGCTACAACATCCGGAGGTGGGTGAAAAGTTCATGCAACCGTTGAAGTCGCAGGGTGTTTATTCCATGGAAGACGAGAATGCTATTGTGATTCGGGTAAAATTTATGACTAAACCCGGCGACCAGTTCCAAACTCGAAAGGTTGTCTATCAGTCTATCCGCGATCTGTTTCACGAGGAAAATATTCGTTTTGCCACCCAACGGGAAGTGCTGGTACGGGTTGCGGATGCAGAACAGATGCATAATTTGGACAAGGAAATTGTAGGTGCCGCTGCTGCTGAGGCCTTAAGAGTCTCCGATAAGAGTCAGCACACGGGCAATAACAATAAGCGCTAATTGTGCTTTTTCTTGCGGGAAAGTGAGGCGAAAAACCCTTAGTTAAATGAATTAATCGAATATTCCGGAGTCATAAATGCAAAACAAATGTATCGATATAAAACGTTTGCTGGCTTTTGTAGTCATCCTGAATATTGGCACGTTTCAATACGCCGAAGAAGTGTATGCCATGGAACAGGAGATTCTAATTGAAGGCCAGACAATTACGTATAATAAATCCTCAGTAAAATGTGATATTGGGGAAATAGATGGCGTAAGTACTCGCCGACTTTTAAATTGTGATTCAGCGGAGCTAATAGAAGTTAGAACTGCTGATAATGAAGCCCGAGTTTCGAAATTTACGATCACTCCATTTGATAGCCAGATATCCGACGGAGTTCGTGCGGAATTGCGCGACATGCATGTGGCACAAAACGGTGATGAAACCTGGTATCGATTTTCAACATTGCTGCCGAAGAGTTTTCCAGTCCAGTCAGAGCATCGCCTGGTGCTTGCTCAATGGCATGAGAAAGTCAGAGAGGGAGTAGGAAGTCTGCGCCCACCGTTGTCCCATCGACTCTGGAATGGACGATTTGTGATTACGCTGTGGAACAATCATCGCGTGGCAGAACAGGGTCTGGATGGAGATGGCCAAATTCTGTTCGAACAGGAGGCATTCAAGCTTGGGGTGTTTCATGAATTCATTTACAAGGTGAAATGGTCTGGCGATGACGACGGCGAAGTTATTGGCTGGAAGCGGGAGTGCGCCACCCGGGATGTTCATTGTAATGACGCCTCTCCCTGGCGCTCTGTGATTAACTATAAAGGTTCAACCGGTTACAAGAATGAAGAAGTAAAGGGATACTATTTCAAGTTCGGGCTATACACAGTTCGAGAATTTGACGTAACGTTTACGGCATTTCAAAAAAATTATCGCTCAGCTGCAACTCTTGGTGGAGTTCGTATTGGCGATGAAAAATTGGAATTGGGCTATTAACAGGAGTTAGATTCATTAGATGTCCACTCAGAAACATCAACGTGTCACAACACAAGCCCTACTCATGGGGTTGTGTCGACTGATTATTAGCCATTAACAATTGCCATGGTTCTTTGTAGTAGCCAATAAGTTGCCAGGCCTCCTACCGAATAGCTCACTATAAAGTTGTAATGCGCCATGTCCGGCTTGCGATTGGTTCGAGTAAAGTAGTTGCTAGCAAAGTTTGAGACTCGGCTAAAAGTGAAAATCAATAAGGACATGGCTAACACAAAAGCAATTTGTCCTATCTCGACTCCGACATTAAACGACATCAGAGCTGCTGGTATTTCGTGATCCGGCAGACCTACTTCCTTAAGTGCGCCAGCGAAACCCTGGCCATAAAGTAATCCGAACGTAGAGGAAACCGTGATTGGATAACGCCATGTAAGCGTGTCTCGTCTCTTGCCACAAATCTCACGGGCAAGGAATACAATAGACAGCGCGATAATCACTTCTACCAGGGCACTAGAAACATACAGCATACCCAGGGCAGCTAAAGACAATGTGATTGAGTGTGCGAGGGTGAATCCGGTGATAGTAATCAGTATTCTCCGCCAGGTGCCGGCGATGAAAATCAGGCAGGCAACAAATAGAAGATGGTCATAGCCAGTCAGAATATGCACTACGCCGAATCTGAGATAGATATCCACCACCTCAAGAAATGTTGCCACTGGATTATCCACAAATGCCGGTGAGTCTGCAGAAAGCCGGGATGTCTGCGTAGGTCCAGCCAACCATTCAACACGTACCAACGTTTCCGTCGACGTTCGTTGCAGGCCGTTGATGCTTATAATTGATTTTGCCAGGCCATCAGATTTCGAGATTTCAAAACGTTCAATATAGGCCCCTCCCACATACTGAGTAATTGCTGGAGTGTTGTACTGAACTTTCTCATCAAATTTTAATGACAAGGAAAGTCGCTGACTTTCAGATCGCGCGGGTACTTTGAATAGAACTCGGTAGTTCTCTTCTGATACTTGATTTATTTGCAAGTAGGCCGGTCGGTATTCGTCTGCCAGGCAGGAAAACGAAACAAATAAGAAGGTTGTGAATAACCAGATAAACCTGGGCATCGTGATCAGGAATCTGCCTTGGAAATTTTCGTACCCGGTAGCTTTATGCTGTACTTGGCCTTGAGTGCTTCATAGAAATGCTGATTCACCAGGTTACGTTGTTGTTGGGACCAGTCGCGCTGGACGTTTGCTCTCACCGCGGCAAGAGAAGGAACCGAACTTTCGATACGTTCACGAATAAAAACCAGATGTTGTCCATAACCTGACTAGACAGGTCCTGACCACTGTCCAACCGGTAGAGAAGCGAGTGTTTGAGTAAACTCTATTCCGAATGCACGCTGAATGTCTGGCTCAGGTAGATTGTTGAATTGAAGGTCGATCAGTAATCTGTCGCCGGCCAGCGCCGCGTCTATGTTTTGTTGCCTGAGATCAAGCAGAAGTTTTTGTGCAATTTCCTCAAAGTTCGCGCCATGCTTTTGGGGATTTAAAAATACCTGCTGAAAACTGTAGCGCTCGGGCAGGAGATATTCCTCTGGGTTGTCTTCCATATGTTTTTGCAGCGTTTGGTCTTCAGCTACATTCGCATTAGCCAGATCCTGGCCTAAAAACTCAATCTTCTGACGCATCCGACGTCGAACAATAGGATCATTTTTATCAAGCTGCATGGTGAGTGCTTCGCGATAGAGCACTTCTTCCTTAATAAAGTCTTCTATCAAAGCATCGAGCTCCACACTGGTTGGTGAGCGTTTCCACACCTTTTGAAAACCTGCTGCTATGGACTCAATGCGCCCCTCGGTAATCATAATTTCGCTCGCTCGCTTGCAAATTGTCCCCATTACCTAAAGATTGCCACTCAGATAACAGGAACAAGCTTCCGCCCAGAAGCAGAAAAATTACCAGCGGTTCCCTAAGGGCTTTTCCAAACTTGGTAGACAAATCTGACTACGTTTTCGGCTGATACCAGATAGAATAGGCATATGCTCGTTCCTGCCCAGTGGTTGTGGCTCCCTCGGGAATATCTACACCGAATCGAAATGAATCGTAAACGACCCAACGTGGGGTGGGAATTTCGATCACACGCACATCGTTAATCCAAATACAAAATAATGTCTAATTTTATTTATCCTCATTAATTTTTGGTGTATACCAAACTGGTATCTTATAAATCCGCTTCTGCTGCTTCTTATTGGTTTATGCAAGGAAATCAATTTATACACGCAAGCTTTAGAACTTGGACACAAAGATTTTCTGTTTGGTATTAAATACTTACAACTCACCAACCAACAATCTTGTAACCAAACTCAATTGATCCATCCGTTGGACGATCAACGCCAACGCCAATGCTAGGACGTACATAAAAACTGTGACCTTTTAGGTCTGGAATCCAGTTTGCCATCATCCATCCCCACTCAAGATCAACAATTGCAAATTCAATATCATGTTCTTGATCAAAGACGATCTGTGGATCTGTGAAAAACCAAGATTTTTTATCTTTCGACATTTTTAAATAGTTAAGATCGACCAACACCTGTTCTACAGGTTTTCTACCCTCGGATTCATCAACACTAAATTTGTACTGAATACCGGGAGCGAACAGACCTGTTTCTAAAAATTTCACATAAAACAACTGAGGTCCTATTGAAGTCGCGCCACTTCCTAACGAATCTTCTGATGCAGTATCAAGAGACAGTTCAACACCGCCTGCCCAGGCCGTTTTTGAAGCACTGTCAAAACTCAATATGGTCAAAAATCTCATATCAACATCGCCAATCCCTGAATCGTCAACATCATCTAGACCATCATTATTAAAGTCCGCACTCAAAGAGTTTGCTCTAGCTCTTACTCTCCATTGCCATTTACCATCGAGTATTGGTGTCCGATACTCAAATGTAGTCATGTTCTGGCTACCATCTCCTGAAGTATTTAACCAAGAAAATTCGTTGTAAACCCTAAAGTCTTTTGAAAAATTAAGCGGATCGGTGCCGGTATTATCGTTTCCCGAACTCGTTGTATCAGCAAAAACATTTAGTGAAAATGCCAAGCCTGCAGCTAACATCCCACTATATTTTAAAATATTATTCATATTAAGTTTTCTCAGTATTCAAATGATTATTCAGTCTAATTCTTTGGATCAATAGGATCAGGGAATCCAGGAGGTATTTGTGGCTGTTTCATTAGACTCATTTTGAACTCTTAAAATCTTTTGAAACAGCCGCCTTACAGCAATCCCTTAGAACTTCACTGTCTCAAACCTCTTCTCAAGTGGTGTTCCTTTATAAAGAATATCTTTTGCAGTTTTACCATTGAGTCGATTTGTCGGACCATAGTAACGGGCTAGAATATAATAACCACTGTCTTTTACAGGTATCCAATATGTTCCATTTTTTGGATCTTTTCGACTGAAGGTAAATGTTACATTGCCGTCATCGTCTGGTTTTGTATTAAAGGCGTTATATGCCTGAATGTCATTTCCATCAAGGTCGGCTGGGTTAAGTGGTAAAAAGGTATTTGCTCCATAACGAGTCACAGACCAAAAGTGCCTTTGATTTAGCTCTTTCAGACCTTTATCGTCATCGGTACGCTTTTGGGTCCGCATAAACAGATAGACGTGATCACCAAAGGTCACATCTTCTTCAGAAAGCTTGACCGATTGACCAGGATAAACAACGGCAATAGTCACGTGGTTTTCATCAAACACCTGAACGATTTGATAGAGGTCATACGCTGGCACAGTTATCTCAAGACCTCCTGAGACATCATAAACACCATAAGAATAAATAAGATCAAAGTTCGAGTGAATGACGGTCTGATTTTTCAGGTCGATCCCGGCGCGTTCATGGCGCATGGTGTTGCGGCCCGACAAAATGGTTTCTTCCGCAAAATACTTCGCCGTTTCAGCACGGACGATATTGAACATATCGACTGGAACTCCGCCTTTTTCAAAGGACGGGCTTGATAAAAGGGCCACCCCATTTTTACCAACACCAGTATCAACTTCTGCGTGAACTTGAAATGAAATTAACGCGACTGCACATGCTAAGTATTAAAATATTTTCATCATAATTCCTTATTATCTTGTTTAACACTTTGTAATTTATCCCGGCGTGTACCAGATCGGTGAGGTGTAGGCACGTTCCTGCAGGAACATCGGCACCTCTGGCGCGAAATCGGACTCGTCGAAATAGGCTGCGTCATAGGCTGTCCAGCGCGGCGTGGGAATTTCCAACACGCGGGCATAGTAAAACGCCTTAAGCGCCGGGTCGAAATCGGGGTCCTGCCAGACGGTAATCAACTCCGACGCACCGATGGTGTTAGTCCATGTCGCATTTTTCACATCAACCGTGTTTCCAACGGCGGGCAAGTTGCCATCTGCATCCAGCTTGCGGTCACCATCCCATGCAACGTTGTAGATCTTTTCTTGGGTCTTGCCGTCGGCACCGAGCCAGCCTTTGATGATCTGGATACGGTCGAGGTTACCCGAGATCGGATCCTTGATCGCAGCGACGAGGAAGGAGGGTGCCCCGCCTTCGGGAGCCTCAGTTAGGTCGGCCCCCATAGGGACGCCTTTGCCATAGCCTACGACAGCAGGGTCGCGGCGTTGTGCGTCTTCCGGCACAAAGTCCCAGCCACCAAACAAACGCACGCCAATCCGCGTGCCAGTGGTGCCGTAGACTTCTTTGCGCATCATGGTGTCAAAAATCGCTTCTCGCGTGTTTTCAGGCGACCAAGCTGCCATCAGACCAGATGCGCCGAGCTGCCAGTCTTTAACCGTGCGGCCATCGAAATCGAAGGCGTTGCCGGTCGAGCGTTCTGCGCTGGGTTCGCTGGCCGGAAACTTGCCGAAGTAGTTATTTTCTTCCGCTGAGGAAATGCCCGTGTGGGCATCAGTCGACCCCACGAAGCCGAATTTAAATGGGTTGGTGCCGTACTTTTCTTCGACCTGAAAGCCCTGTTTGAGCGCTTCTCGGGCGTATTCAGTTTCGATCATGCCGGGCTCTTTTGGCACGACATTAAGGTTGCCTTTGTCCCAAATTTCGAATTTGGCAAACTCATCAGCAGGGGCCAGCGAGGGGTGCTGTTCGGATGTGCCTTTGTGTTGTGTAATCTCGATCAGCGGTTCAAACTTGGCGCGGGCTTTCACCCAGTCCTGATCGATGGGTTGGCCATCAGGTGTTTCGAGCTTGTACATCAAGCCGTTGGAGAGGTTGCCGTTGTGTGGCACCGCCAGCACCTTGCCGCCGGTCTTTTTCTCATACACTTCCATCCAGTCCCAGAGC
>JBLIML010000108.1:0-12434 GCA_047638675.1 Planctomycetota bacterium
TTCGCTGGCGCTTGTCATAACCTGGACAGGCTACCCCACAGTGAGGGCATATCTGCTTTGTTCCAGAGAGCGGCGCAACATGCACCTTTACCTCGCCCGCGCGTATATTCAGTTCAACCTCTTTTACGTCCCAAGGTGGAACAATTCCTAATATCTGTTTGTATAAATCTTTATCTCTCATCCTCCCCAGACTAAATTACCCACTCGATCAGGGGAAGACCCAAAACTATAAACTGTTGAAAATTGATGTGGATGATTTTGCGGATCTCAATGAAATCAATAATAAGCGATATTGCTCTACCATACATAAAAGTCATCCGTCACACTGCTTGATACATTTTTTAAAACGAGGACTAAACTATGCCAGGCAGGTTTATTGAGAGGAACTCATCTCTTTCTCCATTTCTTCAATAGTTAGATGACGTACATCTTTACCTTCTACAAAGTAGATCACGTATTCACAGATATTGCGTGCATGATCACCGATTCTTTCAAGAGAGCGCACCATCCATACGGCATCCATTACGGCGGTTATGCTTCGTGGGTCTTCCATCATGTAAGTGATGAGTTGCCTAAGGATCGCGCTATATTGCTCGTCTGATTCAAGATCCTTGGCGGCTGTTTTCATCGCGGCAGCTGAATCCATTCGAGCAAAGGCGTCCAGTGCATCGCGCACCATACCGCGCACAAAATTACCCATTGAGCTGATGCCCACATAATAAGATTTTGCGCCCTGTTTCGCGGTCAGAAAATTTGACATTTGCGCAATTTTCTTTGCTTCATCGCCAATTCGTTCCAAATCGGTGATTGTTTTTATGACGGCCATAATCAGTCGAAGATCTCTTGCAGCTGGTTGCCTGCGGGCAAGAATCTGCGTGCACTCCTCATCGATGGATACCTCAAAAACGTTTACCTTTGGTTCGTTTTTAATTACGCTTAGACCAGTTTCCATATTGGATTCGGTCAAAGCAAACAAGGCATCTACAAGCTGCTGTTCCACCAGCCCACCCATTTCCAGTACATGAGCTCGAATATTATCGAGCTCATTGTCAAACTGCTTTGATATATGTTGACTCATTCTAATTCTCCGGATTTTGTTCTAACCGTAACGACCCGTAATATAATCTTCGGTCATTTTCTTGTTTGGTTTAGTGAAAATGGTATTAGTGTCATTATATTCAATCATTTCCCCGAGATACATGTAGGCCGTATAATCTGAAACCCGCGCCGCCTGCTGCATGTTATGGGTCACGATGACAATGGTGTAGTCCGATTTCAATTCGTAAATCAACTCTTCGATTTTAAGTGTTGATATAGGATCAAGTGCGGAAGCTGGCTCATCGAGTAATAGAACTTCAGGCTCAATAGCAATAGCACGGGCGATGACCATGCGTTGCTGCTGGCCACCCGATAAACCCATCGCATTATCTTCAAGACGATCTTTTACTTCTTCCCACAGCGCAGATTGTCGTAAGGACTTTTCCACCGCTTCATCCAGCACCCTGCGACTTTTCACTCCCTGAATACGCAAACCATAGGCGACATTTTCGTATATGGACTTGGGAAAGGGATTGGGTTTTTGAAACACCATGCCGATACGTCGACGAAGTTCAGCAACATTTACCGATTTCTCGTAAATATCTTCATCGTGCAATTTGATTGAACCTTCAATTTTGACGTTGCTAATCAAATCATTCATTCGATTAAAACAACGCAGTAAAGTCGACTTTCCACAGCCACTGGGACCGATAAATGCTGTGACCCGCTTTTCAGTAATGGTCATTGAGATATTTTTCAATGCCTGTTTTTCACTATAAAACAGGTTGAGATTATCTACATGTAGACATGTTGACTCCTCCGCCAATTTCAACCGAGCGTTTTGCTGAGTAAGCTTACTCATATCAAAAGCGTGCGTCGGCGTATCTCGCTCTACCATATCATCTGGCAATTCATTATTACTCTGCTCCAATGTATTTCTCTCTCAGGTTATTGCGAATTTTAATCGCGGCAAGGTTAAGTACAATAATAATCAATACCAATAATAGAGCCGTAGCATAGACCAGTGGTCGGGCAGCTTCTACGTTGGGGCTTTGAAAACCCACATCATAGATATGAAAACCAAGGTGCATAAATTTTCTTTCCATATGCACGTAGGGGAAATTGCCATCCACTGGCAGCGTTGGCGCCAGCTTCACCACGCCTACCAGCATTAGTGGCGCAACTTCTCCGGCAGCACGTGCAATGGCCAAAATCATACCAGTCATGATGGCTGAAGCTGTCATCGGCATCACTGTTAGCCACAATGTTTCGGCCTTGGTTGCCCCTAAAGCGAGACTGCCTTCACGCAGTGCTCTCGGTACGCGAGAAAGTCCTTCTTCTGTTGCCACGATAACAACAGGGACGGTGAGGATGGCGAGTGTCAGTGATGCCCACATTAGTCCGGGCGTTCCAAAAGTAGGCGTCGGCAAGGCTTCGGAAAAAAACAATTCGTCAATGGAGCCTCCGAGAAAATATATAAAAAAACCAAGCCCGAATACGCCATAAACAACAGAGGGTACGCCAGCGAGGTTATTCACTGCGATGCGGATCAAACGCGTGGTCAGTCCCTGTTTCGCATATTCATGAAGATATATGGCGGCGACAACACCAAAAGGCGTCACGATAAGGGCCATTAGCATGACCATCATGACAGTACCAAATATCGCAGGAAAGATGCCACCTTCCGTGTTGGCCTCGCGTGGTTCATCGCTCATGAATTCCCACAACTTGGCAAAATAAAAGCCAACTCTCTGCACCAGCGTCATACGATTTGGCTGAAAAGCGTGAACAATTTTAGCCAGCGGGATTTCAACAACACTGCCATCGGCGATGCTTGCACTTATCGATAGCTTATTTACTTCCTGATAGAGTGCTCCCAGTTTTTCAGCAAGCACGTCGTAATCGCTTTGCAGATTTTGTTTTTGCAGATTGATTTCATCATAAGGAGCCCTTTCTTTCACAGCCTTAAGTTCGAGACCCCGCTCCTGGAGACGCAGTTTCTCCATCTTATAGTTGATGGCTCCAATCAAATCTTTTTCTATATGACGTATTTCGTCGTAAATAACACTATTCTTTTGCAGGTTGTTTTGTAATAGCTGCCAGGTGGACTGTTTTTCATCCTCAATCGGGGTGTCACCTTGCTTAATGTCGATAAGATAACCATAAAAACTTCCCCACTCACGTCTTTCCAATATCATAATATCTTCGGGGAAAGATTGTTTGCGAAGCCCCGATTGCAATATCCAACGAAAATCCTCACCGGTGAGATCGCGATTGCCTTTTCTTACCAGATAACGATCAATAGTTTCTTCACTGTCCTTTAAACTAACGTTCTCACTTACTCGAGATAGGGGAACGGTTTCCTGATCCACCAGTGTGCCGATAATATTACTGTAGGAACCATCCGCCTCAAGATATTCAAAAGCACTTACCTTCGCCGGCCAAAAATGTCCAAAGCCGCGTATTGCGATTAAGCCAATTAGTCCGACTACCATGAGCACCGATACACTAACTGCACCCGCGTTTAGCCAGATATAAGGTATCCCACTGGCAAACCAGTTTTTAATATTCTTAACCATTACAAAGAACTGTACTTATTCCGCAAACGTTGACGAACAAGTTCGGCGACAGTGTTGAAAAGAAAGGTTGCAGCAAATAGCACTAAACCCGCGAGAAACAATATACGGTAATGTGTACTGTCAACTTCTGCCTCTGGCATCTCCACGGCTATATTGGCCGATAGTGCACGGAAGCCCTCAAACATATTCATATCCATGATCGCCGTGTTACCTGTCGCCATCACTACAATCATGGTCTCGCCCACCGCCCTTCCAAGACCAATCATCACGGCAGAAAAGATGCCCGGACTCGCTGTCAGAAGAATGACCTTAATCATCGTCTGCCAGGGTGTTGCCCCCAATGCCAACGAGCCCATAGTGAGATGGCGAGGGACACCATAGATAGCATCTTCGCTAATAGAGAATATGGTCGGAATGACGGCGAAACCAATGGCCGCACCAACCACCAGAGAATTACGTTGATCATAGGTGATGCCCAAATTTTCGCTAATCCACAGGGGGGTGTTCCCGTTAAAAAACAACAATTCCACCGGTTGGCTAAGCCAGATTGCGAACATGCAGGCAAATATGATGACCGGCATCAGAACTGCTGCCTCCCAACCTTCGGGCACTTTCTTTCTTAGAGACTCCGGCAGTTTTTGCCAAAACCAGGCGCTTAACAGAATTGATAAGGGCACCAGAACCATCGTCAGAAAAAACCCGGGGAGATGTAGTTCTACAAAAGGTGCAAACCACAGTCCAGCCATAAACCCCAAAATTACTGTTGGCAATGCAGCCATAATCTCAATGGTTGGCTTAACAACATTACGCATGCGGGCCGACATAAAGTAGGCGGTGTATATGGCACCCATAATGGCGAGGGGCATAGCAAATAACATGGCGTAAAAAGCCGCCTTAAATGTGCCGAAGGCGAGCGGCGTCAAACTGAATTTAGGTTCAAAGTCGCTGCTCGCGGAAGACGATTGCCAAATGTATTCCTCTTTGTCACGACTTTCATACCAGACCTTTCCCCAGATTGACTGCCAGGAAATCTCCGGGTGCTCATTGTGGACCAACCAGAATTGCAGTTCGCCCGCTGTGCTCTCTATCAACATGGCGTTTGCTCTGGGTGCAATGGCGAGCTGTGTTATTGCCGACGATGAAACACTTTCAAGTTTTACGGTTCGATGCGCAGTCGTGTGGTAAATGCCAAGGCGTCCCGCCTCATCCGTGGCGAGAAATCCTTTGCGAAAATACTCCGATGCGATAGCGCTAATCGGGTGCTCTTGTGAGTCAAACTGGCGAATATGTTGTAAGGTATAGTTATTCTCCTCATCCCGAACGGGAAACCACTGGCCAATGCCTCCGCTACTATCACCTACCAGGATGGAAATGCTACCACCGAGGAACTGCAGACTCGTTATTGTTTTGTCTTCGCTTAGCGCTTTTACGCGTTGCACAAGTCGAGGTGCGGTTTTATCACTTACATCGTAATAAGATATAAAACCATCTAAGTCTGCGATATAGAGTTCCCGCTGTTCAATATCGAGAATCATATGGGTCGGAGAATGTTGAAAAGCAAGCTCCGTTAATGTTCTGCTTATTTCGACCTCATCACTGAGGAATGATTCTTCCCGAACCACATTTAACAAAATTATCTTTGCATCCTGGGCTACCGAGACGATAGTTGCCTGCTCACCGTCCCATTGTGCGGATAGCAGTCTGACAGGGGATCCGTCTGGATTGACTTCAAGCGGTGTCTGTCCAAGCGGGTACTCAAGTGAGGGGCTAATCAGGCGGACATCATTAGGATAAGTAACCGCGTAATCAGCCTCTGCAAGTACAACACCTCCGTTCGCAAGCCCGAAAGCCAGTAAACGCTGTGTTGGATCACCTGCAGAAAATGCGGTCACGGTTTGAGGACTATCCTTGAATATATTCTGTTGCCTGTTGATTGAACCCGATTTCGCTTCGAAAAACACCACTGAGCCATCAGCCACCGCACGCACACCGATCTCATGCTGTTCTTCAAGGGCATAATATAAAGTCTCTTCCTTCCCTCCAGGCAAACCATAGGTCGAAACATGATCTATATCAGCAGGTTTAAACATCGGCAAAACCACATAGAGAAGATAAAACGCGATGAGCACGATGGCGATGATCACACTGATTCCACCTATCGCCATCAAATAGCGGGTAGCGATATCCCTGATATTCCGCCAGTGTCTGTGGCGCAGAGCATAGGGGGAATTAAAATCGGGTAGAAAAGAGCTTTGGGTTTCAGCTTCGGACATTCAGAGAGTGTAATCGGGAATTATGACAGTTATATTAAAATCTGGATAAAAGCTGGACTCGGCCTCAGTGCCGGTACGCTAACAAAATGAACGGGTATATTTTTTTGCAGGAAGAGAGAAACGAAGACGCTTAGGATTGCAACAGACCCCGCCCGAAGGCGGGGTTTGTTACAGATTTGGAAGCCGTTGGGGGGCAAGACTTCCGGGGAAATTATTTGCCTGCTACGCCGATGCCACCTATTTGTTGCAATTGCGCCATGGCCACTTTAGCTGGCAATGGAATATAGCCATCTTTTACCACCACATTCTGTCCAATCTGAGAAAGCACCATTTTCATAAACTCACCTTCCAATGGGGAAAGCGGCTTGTTTGGGTGCTTGTTGACATAAACGTATAAAAAGCGACCCAGTGGATATTTCCCATTTGATGCGTTTGCCGGGGTAGCCTCGATTGGATTGCCATCCACCTCTTTGCTTAAAGGCACAGCCCGAACACCAGATGTCTTATAACCAATACCAGAATAACCAATACCATTAATTGATTTGGTGATCCCTTGAACCACGGAAGCTGAACCAGGTTGCTCATTCACGGTGTTTTTGAAGTCGCCTTTACATAAGGCCTCCTCTTTAAAGAAACCATATGTCCCGGATACTGAGTTACGGCCATAGACCTGAATCGGACGATTGGACCAGTTACCGGTCAAACCCAGCTGACCCCAGTTACTCAGGTCTTCCGCATAACCGCATTTTCGTGTGGCAGAAAAAATGGCATCTACCTGAGTAATGGTGAGCTCAGTGATGGGATTGTCCTTGTTGACATAAACCGCCAGCGCATCAATAGCAACGGCAATTGCTGTGGGCCTATAGCCGTACTTTGATTCAAAGGAAGCAATCTCCTTGTCCTTCATTTTGCGGCTCATAGGACCGAAATTAGAAGTGCCTTCGGTCAGAGCAGGTGGTGCAGTGGAGGAACCGGCGGCCTGAATTTGAACACTCACATTAGGGTAAAGACGTTTAAATTCCTCAGCCCAGAAGGTCATAAGATTCGCGAGAGTATCGGAACCCACACTAATAATGCTGCCAGAAACACCGCTGGCTTTCTCGTATTTGGCAATCATCGGATCGATTGATGACTCCGCAAAACTGTTTGAGCTAAAAAATGCAAAGATAATCGCCCCTGCTAGTAAGTATATTTGTTTTTTCATGTGTTTAAATTCTCCAGGAATTTTCCAATAAATTTTTGTGACAGGCTCTAGAGTGACTTAGGGCAATGACACGAATATTAAACTTATATGACAATTTGAAGACAATGCTTTAGTAGCAAAAAGGCTTATGCGCTGGCGACGAGGGTTTGTTTAGACTCGGGTTTTACTACCATCGTTTTCAGAGGAAAATTACATCGAAAAGTTGTACCTACGCCGACTTCACTCTCAATATCCAGCTTAGCCTTATATCGCGCAAGGGTGTGCTTAACGATGGCGAGACCAAGACCAGTGCCACCCTTATCACGCGAGCGACCAGTATCGACACGATAAAAACGTTCAGTTAATCGCGGAAGATGTTCCGATGAAATACCTTCACCACTATCGCAAACTTCAAAATGCGCACCATTATTATCTTTGTACCAGCTAATCTGAATATTCCCCTTCTCAGGTGAATATTGAACAGCATTGAAAACAAGATTGGAGAAGGCACTATGCAATTCCTTTTTATTGCCGACAAGCCATAAGGCTGAATCCGTCTTGACAGTAATCTTATGACTCAAAATACCGCTAAGTGCCTCAGCATCTCGACTTATTCCCGCGATCAATTCAGAAATATTGAGTGGCTCCCTTTCTTCTTCTTCGGATTCTTTTTCTGATTCCAGGGAGGCGAGCTTTAATAAATCCTCAATGAGCCGACGCATACGATCAGACTGCGCGCGCATTTGCCTTAATTGAGCTTGTTGAAGGACGACAGGCGAATCTTCACCACTATCGAGAGCTTCCAGATACCCCGATATTACCGTTAACGGTGTACGCAATTCATGGGAAGCATTCGCGATAAAATCCCTTCGCATCTGATTTATTCGATTCAGGCGGGTGATGTTTCTGGCCACAAGCAATCGCTGATTATCGCCATAAGGAGCAATTCGAATTTCAAGTTGTAAATGCGCGTTAACTGGCGATGTTATTTCCAGTCGATCTTTCTGAGTTTGGGTGCCACCACTGTCCATAAATCCAATCAGCTCAGGGTAGCGGATCAAATTGGATATTCGTTGACCCGCATCTTGTGGCCATTGGACGCCAAGATATTTTCGCGCCTTTTTATTTGCCCATTCGATTTGATCGTGCTCGCCGAGAATGACGATCGCATCGGGCAATGCCGCTGAGGCCTCCTGAAAGCGTTTTAAGAAGCCGGACAGTTTTTGTTTACGTTGGGAGTGATGGGAACGAAGATAGTCAAATTCCCTGGCAATTTCGTCAACCAGCCCAGACGCCTCAGGCGCAACATTATCATTGCGTCGATGCAACCAACGCAATAGATCCTTGAAAATCCGATATTGCCAGTAAACGTAACCGGAAAGACCCGCTAGAAGGCAGAGTAAAACCTGATCGGTGAGCAATCCAATAATAAAACTGGCACACAGTATGGTAAACAGACGCCAAAGGTCATCTTTCATGATCTATTTGTCAGAAAAACGATAGCCAACACTACGCACAGTTTGAATAAATTTGTCATAACCTTCAACGGCCAGGGTTTGCCGGAGTCGACGAATATGCACATCAACTGTACGCTCTTCAACATATATATTCTGCCCCCAGACCTGATCCAATAACTGCGCACGGCTATATACCCTTTCCGGGTGGGTAATAAAAAAGTGTAGCAGACGAAACTCCGTGGGACTGACATCAATTACCTTATCATTCGCCGTCACGCGATAGGTATCAGGATCCAGTTTCAGGCCTTGAACTTCAATCAAACCATCCCTTCCTTCCACCGCGGATCGTCGCATTACCGCACGGATGCGAGCGAGTAATTCCTTTGTAGAAAAGGGTTTGGTGACATAGTCATCAACACCAATATCAAGGGCACGCACCTTATCGTACTCCTCGTCCTTGGCTGTTATCATGATTATGGGGATCTCTTTTGTATCAGTGTTTCCCCTGAGTCGACGGGCGTAATCAACGCCGCTGACACCTGGCAACATCCAGTCGAGCAGAATTAAATCCGGTTTGTCTCTGGCGATTACGTCGTTTGCCTGATCGACATCGGCGGCCTCTTCAAAGCTGTAGCCATCTTTCGTGAGCGTATAGCCAAGCATTTCTCGAATAGCGGCCTCATCTTCAACGATGAGTATTTTCCCTTTCATTGCTTTAATATTTTCATTAAACACCGGAATTATTAAACAGGGTGGATGTTACGGTTTAATGACAATTTCATAATTGCGCCATTAATAGAGGTCATAGCGAGCCTTATTGTAGATCTCCCAAGTCATTTGTCATCAATCCGTCATATATATTTCACCCTTTTGTCACTTAAGAGTCATGCCGCTTTAACAGTTCGAACCTACTCTCCCGTCTCAGATTTAAATTCTTCGTCAGCAGACGCCGACGAAGCTAAAAGTTGGATTATAAACATAAGAGGAGAAAGCAGGTGAATAAAACACGCTATTTCAGAACATTGTTGGCTATCGTAATGATTACCTCAATATCAATAATTTCAAACCCGGTATTCGCCATGAACGATGCGATGATGGATTTGTTAAAGATATTGAGAGACAAAGGTAGTCTCACCAATGATGAATACGGGCTGTTGGTAAATGCTTCCCGGGCCGATACTGAGGAGGTTGAAGGCAAATCTGCCAAACTGGAAGCTAAGGTAGAAGCTAAGGTAGATGAAAAAACCGCTAATCTGCCGAAGATAACAACGGATGGAAAACTCAAAATTGAGTCTGGTGACGGACAATTTTCCTTTCAACCCATTGGCCGCATTTTCTGGGACAGTGTCTGGGTGGATGACGATGGTAATAGTGGCGAGAGGAGTGGTTCAGAATTGAGACGTTCAAGACTTGGTTTTGAGGCACAGTTTTTCAAACACTGGAAGGCTAAACTGGAATATGACTTCGCCGGCTCCGAGGCTGATATCAAAGATGGCTGGCTTTCCTATAACAACAAAACCGCCGGTGGCAACGCTTACAATGTCAAAGTAGGTCAGCAACACGTGCCTTTCGGTTTCACCACCATTAGTAGCAGCAAGTATATGCCCTTTCTGCGTCGCCCGATGTTCGCAGACGGCCCACTGTCACCTACCCGCAATTACGGCGCTTCATTTCGTATGGATAACGCACGTTGGCTTGTGCATGCCGGTGGTTTTCTTGAAGCCCCGGAAGATGGTGCCGTGAATGTTGATGATGAAGGCGAGGATGAAACAACCTTTGCCTTTCGTGTCGCTGGCACACCTGTGATGAAGGACGGCAATCACTTGATACATGTTGGTGCATCTTATATGTATAAACAGCCCCATGGCGATGGCGTTAGAATCAGACAACGTATTATCAGTCACTTGTCCGACCGCGCTCTGGAAGCTGATTTTGGTAACGATGTTGATGATATTCATGCCTTTGACCTGGAGGCGCTTGCCGTCTGGGGTCCGTTCCATGCTCTTGGTGAGTATGTTAATTGGAGCGTTGATGACATTGGAACGGGCAATGCTGATCTGAGTGCATGGTCCATTGAAGCTGGATGGTTCCTGACAGGTGAATCCATGAAGTATAAAGAAGGCCAATTCAGCGGTATATCACCAAATAGGCCTTTTATGAATGGTGGGCTCGGTGCATGGCAACTGGCTTTGCGATTTGAGAACATGGATTTAAACGACGGTAGTATTGTGGGTGGCGATGGCGATGTATTAACTGCTGGCATTAACTGGTACCCGGTAAAGAATATGCGCTTTATGGCTAACTACGCCAGTACTCTAAATTTTACCCGTCCTGGAAATACTCTTGATGGGGTAGAGCCATCAGCATTTTCTCTGCGCAGTCAGGTCTACTGGTAGGAGTCAGACAAGTTGCATTTGGTACGTTTTTAAGCTAACAAAGCTCAGATTATAAGGTAATTGTAAACCTGGATGGGCTGCACTTCTGCAGCCCATCACCTCATATAAGCTTCCTCCTCCAATATTATTTCGAACTGACTAATCCATTAGCACTGTAATTTTTTTGAGTCGTTTCTCAGCAACTTCAAAAATAATGGTATTTCGATCACTGTGAAGAGCTTATTATCAGTAAATAAAGCTCTTATTTTCTAACTTCTTATACGATGATCTGGATTGATTAGACATGACCATTATTGATGTACATACGCATGCATACACGCATAAATGGCTGGAGATACTTCGCACTCAAGGTGGCGAGTATGGTCTCAAGACGCGTCCCGATGGGCACGAAGAGATCTTTCGTGGTGATACACCCGTCGCCTTCCCTCAGCCTGGTCATTTTGACTATGAACTTCGCATTAAGCAGATGGATGCCACGGGTATCGATATTTCCATCGTCTCCCTGACCTGTCCGAATGTGTACTGGGGCAATGAAGAAATCTCCTGCCTTGCTGCACGAGAATCAAATGACACAATGCAAGAGGCGCAAAGAAACTTCCCTGATCGAATTCGATGGTACACATCGCTTCCCTGGGAATATCCTCAGCGCGCCATCGAAGAACTTGCTCGCACTTGTGACAATGGTGCGAGTGGCGTGATGGTGTTGGCCAACGTCGCAGGTCGAAGTTTGACCGATCCCTTCTTCGCGCCAATCTGGAAAGAGATAGACGCCCGCGCTCTGCCTGTGCTTTTACACCCGACAGATCCGCCTGGCGCTAATCTGATGGATATGGGTAAGTTTGATTTGAGTTGGTCCGTTGGTTTCATGTTTGACACCACGCTTGCTGTTACGCGGATGATATTCGATGGTTTCTTCGATCTTTATCCAAACCTGAAATTGATCGCCTCTCACGCCGGCGGTGCATTGCCTTATCTGATCGGTCGTTTTGAAAAAGGTGATGAGGTTGAGCTGGCCGAACGTAGGAAAATGACGGTAAAGCCTGTCGATTACCTTCAGCACATTTATTACGATTGCATTACCTACGACCCAGGCGCGCTGAAATATTTAATATCTGTGGTCGGCGCAGATCGGGTCATGTTTGGCACAGACTGGCCACATCAGGTTTTTGATACCGCCGGCGCCTTAAGCAATACTGCTTTACTTCCCGATGACCAATGTCTTGCAATAAGGTCTGAGACTGCAAAGCGGGTTTTTAATGTATAAAGATATTCAGAGGAATCTGTGGTTTAGTGAATAAGGACAAATAATTCAACTGTCATTCCCGCGTGCTTTTGGCGCGAATCTACCCCCCGTCATTCCCGCGTGCCTTTGGCGCGAATCTACCCCCCGTCATTCCCGCGTGCCTTTGGCGGGAATCCACCCCCCGTCATTCCCGCGTGCCTTTGGCGGAGTAATGGCACATGGATGTGCCGTCTATGAATCAAAGGATGAAAATCCACAAGGATGG
>JBLIML010000109.1:0-12269 GCA_047638675.1 Planctomycetota bacterium
TTGCGACAAGTTTTGAAGTTTGTTTAGCACGCTTTGCAGGTGAGCTGATGAAACAATCCGGGATGAGTTGTTGACTCTGTAGCCATTCACCCATGCGTGCGCCGTCTCGTTTGCCCCGTGATGACAGCTGGCGGTCGAAATCTGCCGAAGCAGCGGTTAGCCAGTCAGATTTAGCATGTCGCATGATGATTAATCTGGAATCTGACACAAACGTTTACCGTAGCACTAACAACTTAAAGAAGAATTTCAAGCTCGCGTTTGAGAGACGCGGTAGTTTGAGATGAATACGAAATAATTTCGGACAACTCAAGATTTCACATCACAAAAGTGCTGTAATAAGACATTCTGTGCTGAGCTATTTTTTTGTTTTTCTTGTATTAAGCGATGGTAGGATCCGTCACTATTCAAAATCCAGGACTGTGTATTGTCAGCAAGATAATTTAACAGGCCTAACTTGATGATCTGCTTTCGCGGGCGTTTTCCCTCAATCGGAAAACAAATCTCAATTCTGCGAAAAAAGTTTCTCGGCATCCAGTCTGCACTTGAACAAAAGAGTGACTCTTCTCCGTCATTATAGAAATAGAGAACACGGTTGTGTTCCAGAAAACGACCAATGACGGAACGCACTGTAATATTTTCTGAAATATTTTTAATTCCTGGACGCAAACAACATATTCCTCTCACAATTAAATCGATCTTTACGCCGGCCTGCGAAGCTTGATATAAGGCGCGTATAATTGTGGTATCTACCAGAGCATTCATCTTGGCAATAATCCGTGCGTCTTTTCCCTGTTTTGCGTTTTCTGTTTCCCGTTCTATATAGGCCAACATCTGGTCATGCAAATTGAAGGGGGCTTGAATTAATTTCTTTAGTTTACTGGCCCTGCCGAGGCCTGTTAGCTGGTGAAACAGCTTATTCACATCTTTACCAATAGTTTTATTACAAGTTAACAAACCATAGTCGGTATAAAGTCTTGCCGTTTTGGCATGATAATTACCGGTGCCAAGGTGTACATAGCGACGCAACGTTTGACCTTCTTTGCGGATGACGAGGATCATTTTGGTGTGGGTTTTATAGCCAACGACACCATAGACAACATGTGCACCACTTTCCTGTAATTCGTTTGCCAATTCTATGTTAGCTTCCTCATCAAATCTTGCCATGAGTTCGATAACTACTGTCACCTCTTTCCCGGCACGGGCAGCCTCTTTTAAGGCATCAACGACCGCGGAATCGATGCCGGTACGATAGAGTGTTTGTTTAATAGACAGAACATTGGGATCTTTTGCCGCCTGACGGAGAAAATCAATTACCGGTGCAAAGGATTGAAAAGGGTGGTGCAAAAGAAGGTCGCCTTTTCCTAAAGTTTCAAAAATACTCGTCTTTTTCTTAATACGTTGGGGAATATTGGGTACAAATCCAGGGTATTTAAGGTGCGGCATGTCGAGCAACTCGCACATCGCCACCAGGCGGTTTAAGTTTACCGGTCCGTCTACCTTGTATATGTCTGCATCTGTTAATTCGAATTTTTCCAATAAAAATTTGCACAGCTCGGCAGGACAATTGTCAGCAACTTCCAGTCGTACCGCATGACTATATCTTCTGGATGGTAACTCGCCTTTTATCGCTCTTAGCAAATCATCTACTTCTTCGTTATCGACAAGGAGATCACTGTCACGAGTAACTTTGAATTGATAAGCTTCACAGGATTCCATACCCGGGAATAAATCACCGACATGGGCATGAATAATGGAGGACAAAAGAACAAAATCGTTCGAGTCTTTTGAGTATTGAGATGGGATTGGCACCAGTCTTGGTAACGAGCGTGGTGCCTGTAAAATAGCCCGTCGGGACTCTCGTCCAAAGGCATCTTTACCTTCGAGTGAAATTATAAAATACAGGTTTTTATTTAACACTCTCGGAAAAGGATGAGCCGGATCCAGGCCGATGGGACTCAACACTGGCATCACTTCATCATCAAAGTAACGACGTATCCATCCGGCAAGTTTTGGTTTCCACTGGTCTCTTTTTATAATCTGGATCTTTTCATCAGCCAGGGCCGGTAAAATCAAATCGTTAAGTACACTGTATTGTTCATCTACCAGGGCGTGAGCCATCTCGCTTACGCGGGATAAGGTATCCAGTGGGCCAAGATTATCGCCGCCTGTTTGTACTGAGCCATACTTCACCTGCTGTTTCAGACCGGCAACTCTGATTTCATAGAACTCATCGAGGTTAGTGCTGGCTATACACAGGAATCGCAATCGTTCCAGTAGAGGCACGTTCTTGTCTTTTGCCTGTTCAATCACTCTCCGGTTAAACTCTAATAAACTGAGTTCGTGATTGATATACAAGTCAGGATTGCTCAGATCAAGATCGTTCTTTCCAGTTTGATAGTCATTAAAATTAATCAAAGTAGGATCACTATCGATGACCTTTTTTCTTTCAGATTTGTTCGCTAAAGTCATGACTTAGCTTCTGCACTTATCAATGAATTCGCTGACTATCTTGTCATCGTCGGAAATCGACTCATAAAAATTTTCCAGATAAGACAGTGTGCCTCTTAGTGTCTTTTCCTCCAGTCCCGCCTGATTGTTGTAGAGATCGAAGATGGCTGCCCGCTGCTCATGAAAAACTGCAAAAGTTTTCTTAAAGCCCGCAGTATTCTGGCAATAGCCCCGATAGAGTCGTTGTCGCGTCGATCTGATCCCCAGATGTTCCGGTGGTGACAAGTAGGGTGGATTCACAATACCACTGCCATCAAAATCGTAGGGAACTGGAATTGTGGGACCACCGTTGATTTGGAGTGGGATAATATTGTGGCAGCAGTTTTCCTCGCCTGGACCGAGAATGACTGAAAAATCAGTGTTGCCCAGCATGTATTCGAAAGCAGTGGCCATATGCAGCAGATCCTGATCGTATTGTTCCTTTTCTATACGCTTAACTTTCAGAAGTTCCGCGCCAACCCGTGTTGCCATTCCCTCTTTGTCTTCGATGAAGAAGGCCATCTTGGTGTCGATAACTTTCTTCGAGTCAGTGTCATAATATTCGACGGTGGCCAGGCGAGCACGCAGACTGTAATCGGTGAGCAGGTTTTGTAGTCGATAATTCAAATATTCCAGTAGAACAAACTGCTCATACTTGGACGCGCCCTGGCAGTGTGTCACCAGTTTCAATTTGTCTTCGCCATCGAAGATCGTGTCTTTGAGCGTTTTCTTGCTGAAATTCAGCTTGAGAGGTGGAAATCTACATATTTCCTTTTTCGCACGGTAATTGCCGCGCACGCGGATTTTCAGATCGATTCGAACATCCATGCCGCCATCGTCCTTGTAGATTAGAGCCGATTCGAAGTACGGGCGATCTTCTTTGCGCTTTTTCCCAAGCTTTTTGAAAGGGCCTTCAAGGCGTATGTTCAGGCTTTCGTGCGACTGGAACAGTTTTGAAAGCTTGGCTTTTCCTGTAAGGCCCTCAGTGTGCTCGTCTGCAGTTGCTGGAATTACGCTGCCTAACAGTACTAAAGCAAGCAGTACGACGCGAGTCGAATCTAGTGTGAATGCTGATGCAATTACGTTCATATCGTTTTATTTGAACCTGTAGAATCGTGTAAGATAGCCCATCTATGAATAAGGATAGCCCCATGACAGAAGAAATCCAACGAAAATCAGACAAGCAGGCCTTGCAGAAGGATGATCATTCGTTGACCAAAGAGACTAAATTACCTGCAATCGATACGGTTGAAGACATAGCGCATGCCGAAATAGCGAGCGCAAAATTAGTCAGAAAAGAAAAAAAGGTGATGAAAAAGGAAGCGAAGGCGGAGAAAAAAAAGGCCAGGTCAAAGAAAAAAGAGATAAAAGGAAAGGCCGAGGAAGATTCTGAGCGTGGGACCAACCGTGGTATCGAGACCATGTTCCGCGTTACCTTTCAGAACCACATTCAAATGACGGCTTTAGCTGATGCGAAGGCCAATACCTTGATAAACATTAATGGCATCATCATTTCTCTGGTGATCGCTCTCGTTTCACCTCGCATTGCTACTAACTCATGGATGATGGTTCCCGCATTGATTTTGACGATCGGTTGCATGCTGTCTTTGGGTTACGCCATCTTTGCCTCACGACCACGCATTCTCTCCACTGTCATAAACAAGGATATGGTGATGAAAAACGAGGCTGAAATTCTCTTCTTCGGAAATTTTGTCAATATGAGTTCAGCAGAATTTCAGGATACGATGAACGAGTTGCTGACCCGCAGGAACTTGCTTTACGACAACATGACCCGCAATCTTTATTTCATGGGCAAGGTACTGGAGAGAAAGTATAGACTGCTGAAGTACTCCTATACGATTTTCTTTATAACGTTTGCGATGGCGGTTGTTTTCTTCATCGGTATGTTTATTGGCATGGCTGGGGAGTAAGCGAAGAATTCATTTGCTTCGCTCAAGGAGGTGATCACGTCGAGACAGGATCGCCTTACGGTGTTTCTCATCCAGCACATCCCCTAACAATTCTTCAAGCAACTCCGGGTTCATTTTCTGAAGTTGTAATTTCAGCGGATCCGAAATAGAGACAACTACCGATTTCAGATAAGCGGGTGCACCGCGTTTAGAGCTGAGTGTATTGCCATTGCCAGTGAGTATCAGTTTCATGTCGTTTGAGAGGTAACGCATGGCATTTCTCTCACGACCCTTGTTGTGCACAAGTATGTCGAACATATACATCATGTTGAATTGATCTTTTAGTGAACACCAGGCTGAGCTTCCCATTTGCCTGGCGATACGCTGGTCTTCGTCGATAAGATTGCCCAGGTTCAAGGTGACTTCCCCCTGCATACCCTCGACGGTTCTTTTCACTGCGACCGGCACCATCTCCAGACCCAGATGACGATCGAGTCGATACGCGGCCACTCCAGGAAGAAATACTTTTTTGGCTTTCGATCCGGCAGATCTAAAAAGAGCATCAATGAGCTGGTCTTCATACTCGATGCTTAGCTGGATGATATTATCGCTCAGGTTAACACTGTTGTTGATGGCCCCGATTTTTAGAACCTCTTCCAGTTCCAGATCCGTCAAATTTCCCGGCCGGGGGCCAACACGTCTTACTTGCATAGTGATTGAGTTATCAGTGGGGCTATTGAGGTAATATGCTGTGGTCTTCTCGTCCTTAATGATTAGCGCAGCGGGTTGTCCATGATAATGTGAATTTAAAATGCCGGCGTCGACCTGGATTAACATACCGTTGAAACGGCTTTCTATGGTGCGTGATGGCGTTGGCGTATGGCCTACGACCAGGTGTTTGGCACCGAGTTTTTTCAGTTGCAAGCCGAGGCGGCCTTCCTCTATGGCCTCACTACAGCCGACGTTGCCGCGATACCAGGTCGGCGAATCATCGGCGAATACATCTGAGCGGTAGGAATCAAACAGGCGTTTGGCCATTTTTTGATCTTCCTGACTCAAACCGCCTGATTCAGCCATGGCTTCAAGCGTTTTTTTGATGAGTTGAGGCTGGTCAAAGAAGTTTGTGGCTGATCCAAGGACACCCTTGTTCACAAAATATTCCCTGCTTGATACATAATCCCGCAGCACCTTGCGATGAAGATCGTTGATATCGCCCGGCGATTTATCCATCATTGACGGTGACAATCCACCGTGGACAAAGACACTATCATTGACCTTGATGATAACGGGACGTGTCAGTAACCACTTTCCAAGTGTTCCTTTTTCGGAATATACCTTGCTGTGCCCGAAGAAACCGGGTGGATGCGTTTTGTTAAAACTCTCCAGTGTGGTGGCTTCATCGAGTGCCGTATTCTGCGGAAGCGTTTTGAATTTTTGTAGTCCAGCACTTCGATCTTCAGGATCTTCCACATTCGCATAGCTGGCGTATTCGCCCACCGCGACATAACGTAGATCGCCAACCAGGTTCATAACTTCGTGATTGCCGAGCACCAAATGCACCATGCCACCTGCCTTTTCGGCTTCGGATTCGAGTCGCATGATAAGGTCTATGGCATCGCGTGAGGCAGCTCCTCGATCCAATACATCGCCGACAATCACCAGGTGATCAACACCGGCAGTCCAATGTCCATCATCATTGATTAATTGGACATCCTTTAGAAGAGCGACGAAATCGTCAAAAGCACCGTGAATATCGGACACGGCAATCACGCGTCCTTCAGTTTTCCACTCCCAGTCACTTGCTGTGGCAGGGAATGTGGACAGACTCAGCAAACAGATAGTGCTTATCAGGAAAAAAAGCTGTCGAGCTGGATATGGCATGATGGTTTTTCTGTCGATCTTATGAGTTTCGTGTATATGCGAGGGTAACTTACTCGCGAACCTTGCAGCAAGCATGTTTAAGCTGCATGTAGTATTGGATGGCGAATTAGGTGAACTAGTTCCGAAAACCACTCTTGTAAATATCCATAACAGGGGGATGGACTTACCGAGTATAATTACCACCTATGCAGAACACCAAGTTTATCAATCCCCATACCGTGGCCCAATTTGCCGTTGCGCTGGTGTTGCTAGTCACTTTTTCAAGCGGATTATTTATGGGTCGTCATGTCGCCGATGAAGTCAGGATGAGTTCGGGTAATGGCGCCGGTAACATTTCGGGTCCTCATTTTCCTTACGAATTGGAGCAACCGTGGAGGAGACTGGCTTTGCCTGGGGAGCTTCAGGAAGTCTCAGCGATAAGCTATGTTGACGGTATTCGCGTTGCGATGGTTCAAGATGAACAAGGAACGATATTTTTCTGTTCATTTATTGACGGGCATATAATGAGCAAAATCTCATTTGCATCCACTGGGGATTTCGAGGGATTGGTCATTCTCGAAAATGAAGCCTGGGTATTGCGCAGTGATGGAGATTTGTATCAGGTAAGTGGACTGTGGCGAGAGAATCCAGTTATCACAAAGGTGGAAACCTTACTAAAGCGTGGGGATGATACCGAAGGTCTCACTTACGATGCGGCCGAAGGACAGCTACTGATTGGCTTGAAAGAACCTCCCAGCCTGGGTGGCGAACGTCGCAAGGATAAACGTGCAGTCTTTTCCTATCAGCTGGATCGAAAATTCATGTCTGCCTCTCCTACCATGTTGCTGGATATGGCTGAGTTGAAACGTGTTTATACAAGTCAGGTTTCTGGTAACAAGCCTGAGAAATTTGATCCGCAAAGAAAAACAGATTTCCAACCCTCCGATCTCGCAATACATCCGATCACAGGTCATATCTATCATATTGCCGCTAAAGGACAATTATTAGTCGTCAGCAATAGAAACGGTCAAATTTATTTTGTCAGAGAACTACCGAAGAAAATATTCAGACAGCCAGAAGGGATCAGCTTTGACCCTGACGGAAATATGCTCATTGTAAACGAAGGCGCTGGCAGCAATGGCACCTTGCTCGAATTTCGATATCAGCCGAGTGCTCCGAAAATTGAGGTCGAAAATACGAAGATTGGCATTGGTTTTCTGTAGAAAAATAACTCGTTCTTGTAACAGATAAAACACTAGTATCAGTAAGCATGCACATTAGAAATTATTTTATCCAATTATTGTTGTTATTAACGCTTGAGGCCTTCATGCCCGTTTATGCGGATGAAATGTTAACAACGGAGAGCGTATTAAACGCTGCAAGTGCTGAGGACTGGCGAAAACCGGATCAGAAGAATCTTTTATATGTGCAACTGGAAAATGGTGAGGTCATATTCGAAGTAGCGCCAGCGTTCGCAGCTAAGCATATTGCAAACATTCGACAACTCGTTGCTAATCGCTATTTTGATGGCATACCCATAATTCGTTCTCAGGATAACTATGTTGTGCAATGGGGAGATCCTGCTGTTGGCACTAAGGCGGCCAAAAAATTGGGCGCTGCAAAGATGCAGTTGGAACCTGAGTTTTTTCGAAATAAGACTGGACTCAATATCAACAATCTTGATAGTCGTGATGCCTACGCGGATGAAGTAGGTTTTGCCGATGGGTTTCCAGTAGCGAGCGATGGTAGGCGTGCATGGTTAACACATTGCTATGGCATGCTAGGCGTTGGACGGGATATGGCAGCCAACAGTGGTAACGGCGCTGAATTGTATGTTGTGACCGGCCATTCGCCGCGACATCTTGATCGCAATGTAACAATGATTGGCCGTGCACTGAAAGGTATTGAACATTTGTCGAGCCTGCCACGCGGAACTGGCCAACTCGGAATGTTTGAATCAGAAAAAGAATACGTCAAAATAGTGGCGATCCGTTTCGGCAATGAATTGCCAGTTGAGTCTCGTGTCAACCTGGAAGTGATGCGGACGGACACACAGACATTTACAAAATATATTCAGACACGCACCCATCGCTTGCATGAGTGGTTCGTTGATTCTGCAGGGCGAATAGAACTTTGTAATGTTTCTGTTCCAGTACGCAGCGGAGATTGAGGAAATATTGCGAGGGGCAGAGCTACCTGTTCTATTTAAATTTATCTACTGTTAGTGATTAAGGAAGAAGTCCCGGAAGACTATTCAAAAACTCATCACTATTACGAGCCAGAGGACCTGTTCTGACGACGATAGTTTTCGATGATGGATTGATGAATACTGTCTGTCCGCCGAAGCCATTGAATAAATAATAATTGCCTGGTGGCTTGTCTTCCTGATTTGGCACTGCGAGCCAGATTTGAAAGCCATAATAAGCGGCAGTATTTGCAGGACGTATCATTTCATCTATCCAGTTGGCAGGCACAATTTGAGTCTCACCAACCTTGCCACCGTTTAACATCATCAGGCCCAATCTTGCCCAATCCATTGGCGCCGCGTAAATTCCGACAAAGGTGCGAGGTACACCGCCTTCGCGATCCATCCACATGTGAGCTGTATTATTGCCCACCGGTTGCCAGAGATGTTTAGACAAGTACGCGGTGTAGCGCATCCCGGAGGTGCGAGAAATTATTAGTCCGAGCAAAAAAGTATTCGTACCATTATATTCCCACTTTGTGCCAGGCTCGTCTCTCAGATCGTAACTCAATGCGGCTCTTGTCAGGTTCGTGCCTATCTGTCGTTTTTGTCCTTTCCAGAAAGGATTGTTTGAGAAGTAGGGAGTAGGTTCGAAACCCGAACTCATGGTGAGTAAATGTCGAAGTGTGATCTTCTGCCCACGTTCGTCATCCTTCCATTCTTCAATGTATTTACCAATAGGATCATCCACACTGTCGATCAGTTTTTGATCAATGGCGATACCTGTTAATAAGGCAACAACCGTCTTACTCATGGAGAACGCATAGACGGGACCCTCACGCACACTGTCCGGCCAATAATTTTCAGATTGGATGACACCGTTATGAATGTATATTAACGATGTAGAATCAAAGTTTATCGCCGTTTTTACTGCGCGATCTAGAATGGTATCCGGGATTGTGCGTTCTTCTTTAGCTGCGATCGGTATGATCAAAGGTGTGTCTGTTCCCCGGACAACTTCCTGGGGAAACATGCGTTCTATGGTTGGGAAAGGATTGTTCTGATAGCTCGCCATTGGACGCACATTGAAGTAGCGATACCAGAATACCGGATCCGAAAAATAGAGACCGGCGATCACCAGAATCTGAATCGCAACGCTGACAGCAAAAACTTTAATCAGCTTATTCATAATTTTAAATAATACCCCGTTTTACCATCACACCCGCTCGAATACGGCCCAGGGCATACTCACGCGCATCTTTCCAGGACGACGGAATCCATCCCTTCAATATGCAACAGTTGAGAAAGTAATAATCCTGATGTACCAGCACCAAGGATACTGACTTGAGTTCGCATAGAAAAATTTCCCTATTTTTCCTGCTCGCGTTGTTCAGCGAACTCTTTCGCGCGTTGCAGTGCATTTTGTACGATATCTGACATGTCGTCAGCATCCTCGCCAGAGCGTCTTTGTTGCCAATCATATGCGTAGCTAAGTATAGGGTAACCTTCCTCTGAAAGCGCTTTTTCAATCTTGTTTGTTAACAAACCGGTAACATCCGGATGGTCAAGCAGATCGAAATATACGGTATGGTTGGTTTCATCTATGGTAATACGCTCAACAATATCGAAACGATCTGTGTGCAGGCGACAAAGCATGCTGTCAGCGTTTTGTTCCAGCACCTCTGATTCGATGAAACCCGGTACATAACGACCCGGGTTCTCAGCCTTGTCCTTTAGTACAGACCAGAGGGTTTCTATTGATGCCTTGACGGGAGTGGAGAAGCTTGACTTTGTATTCATTAAGTTGACCTCGCAACAACGGTTTCTTTATGAGCCCCTACATTCCCTTTCAGCTTAGCCACCTTTACTTAAGTTGGGTAGCCAAAGTGCTATTTCGGGAAAGAAAATCAGTAGGACCAGCAATATAGCAGCGCAAGCCATAAAAGGGATGGCAGCTCGCCAGATGTCCTGCAGTCTGGTGCCGGGTGGTGCTACGCCTTTCATGACGAATAACAAGAGGCCCATGGGTGGCATGGTCAGGCTCATCTCCAGGGCGAGTAAAACAATGACGCCAAACCAGATGAGATCAAAACCGTAGAAGTGCGCTAGCGGTACGAATATGGGCAGCGTTAACATCATCATAGATAGCTGTTCCATAAAGGCCCCCATGAGTAGCATGATGATAAACATTGTCAGCAAAGCGGCGATGGGTGTTAGCGCCAATGTACTCACCCAGGTCACCAGACCGGTGGTCGCGCCGGAAAACGCCAGCACCTTACTGAAGGTGGACGCGCCGAGAATAATCATAAACATCATGACCGTGACGCGAGTAGCACCCAGAAAAGATTTCACAAGCGCATCAAATGTCAGGCAACCCTTACAGGCAGCCAGTATGATCACACCAGCAACACCACAGGCAGCGGATTCGGTGGGCGTTGCCCAGCCCAGAATGATCATGCCTACCACCAGAAAAACAATGAAGCCCATGGGCAGAACATCGCGTAGTAGAAGTAATAATTTCTGCTTAAACGGGGTTTCTTCCACATCGTAGGCAGGCGCCGCATCAGGATCGAGGCGAATGGTTATAACAATGTAGAGGGTATACAAAAGTGCCAATAGCAGCCCCGGCATAATTCCTGCCACGAGTAACATGCCGATGTTGATATGAGCAAGACTCCCCAGCAAGACCGCAAGCGCGGAAGGCGGGATGAGAATCGCGAGACCGCCTACACCCAATATGGGGCCGATAGACAAACGGTTTTTATAACCGCGTTTTGACATTTCCGGCACCATTAAGGTGCCGAGCAGGGCGGTGGAGGCCATGCTGGATCCCGAAAGGGCAGCGAACAAGGTGCCACCGCCAATGGTAACGAAAGACAGGCGTCCAGGCAGCCGACCCAGAAGTTTGTCGAGGGCGTTAAAGGCGCGGAATCCCAGGCCCGTGTGAAAAAATAATTCACCCATAATCAAAAACAATGGCACCGGCACAAGGGCAAATTTTGTCAGGGCATTGGCGGCAGTCCTTACTAGTTGTGCGAGTCCCGCATCGCCCCCCATAAACAACATGACCCCAACAATATCTGCGGTAAGAAAGGCAAAGGCAACCGGTAATCCCAGGGCGATGAGAAAAATTGTAATAACAAGCATGAGTGCAAACGCCACAAACCAGACGATATACATATCAGCTGTTCTCTAGAGCCTTACAATTATTTACAGACATTATTCATGTATTCCAATTTCACCGTCGTACATGTCATCAATGCCGAACAGATAACGTCCAAATTCGATCGTTAGCAGGAAGAAAGAAATGGGCATGATCACAAATATCAACCAGCGTGGCATATCGAAGGAACGTACTTCATGGTCACCGCGCATAAAGGTTTCAATAGTGACGAGGCCGGAGTAATAACAAAGTACGGCACAGGTAATGACACATAGCAGGTAAGACAATTTTGCAATGTAGGGTCGTGTCGTTGTTGGCACGAGTCCAGTAATTAATTGCATATAGACATGGTGTTTTTTCCTTACCAACCAGGGCGTGCCGAGCAGGGTCACGTAATAAAGACCGTATTCGGTCAGGGCGAGAGTATGCGTAAAAGAGGGTATGCCAATATTACGGGCGATGACATCGTATAAAATGAATAGAGTGATCAGGGCAAGAATGCACGCGCCCAAACAGAACAGGCCGAAGATTAATTTTTCATAACTCCCTTTTGGTTTATCATTCATTAGTGTAGTGATTCCCCTGTTCGGTAAAATTTACTTCGAAGTTCTTCATAATATTCAGGTGATCGTTTTTTCAGACGTTGCCAGATCACATCATCGGC
>JBLIML010000110.1:0-12194 GCA_047638675.1 Planctomycetota bacterium
TATTCCGCGTTGCTGGATGGGTAAAGCGGATGAATCTTTTCGGAAAGAGTCCGTTAAGCCTCAAGGCCCGGGTAAGATTGCGCCTGTAGAGAAAGGTGAGGATGAAGTAAAGAAAGAACAAGAGGAACGTCGTAACAGATTGGACACGCGCAGATTTGGTATCCCCTCTCGAGACTCAAGGGTTGCCTGTAGTGGTCGGCGCTCCGGCTCTTTCTGTTCTTATCGCAATCGATCTTTGCAGACAGTGCAGGGGACCTGTCGTTCCTATGGTTCGTATTTGGGTTGTGTCGAAATTGGTAGGTGAGGTTGTTGAAGGTAGGCATTCCCACGCGGAGCATGGGAACGAGGTAGAAACGAAGATGGATTAAGCATTCTGGTTCCCACGGTCCTCCGTGGGAATCCATACCAGTGTTTGGCAGGGAAAGTAAACGTCACGTGCTTATGAATACTCAAAGGAGTATCGGATACTATACTTGAGTTAAGATCGTAGGCATTCCCACGCGGAGCATGGGAACGAGGTAGAAACGAAGATGGATTAAGCATTCTGGTTCCCACGGTCCTCCGTGGGAATCCATACCAGTGTTTGGCAGGGGAAGTAAACGTCACGTGCTTATGAATACTCAAAGGAGTATGGGATCACATACTTGAATTAAGATTGTACGCAATCCCACGCGGAGCATGGGAACGACATGATAGACTTTGCACAGATATTCGAAATGTCCTCGATATCCTTGTCATAGGATTTTTGTAGGAGTAGAGTTTATGGCAATTTATATGGACATGACTGTAGTAAAAGGACTTTGCTATGCCACCAAAAATCAGGGAACTAATTTCCAGATTGGAAAGAGCTGGATTTGTAAATCGCGGAGGTAAGGGTAGCCATCGTAATTTCGTTCATCCCGATATCGATAAACCTGTCACTCTGTCTGGGAAACCAGGCGATGATGCAAAAAAATATCAAGTGCGGGCTGTGCAAGCCGTCATGAGGGAGTTAATTAAATGAAAGAAAGTGCAAAATACGTAAAAATTGTTGAGTGGTCTGCAGAAGATGAATGTTATATAGGAAGTGCGCCCGGTCTTGTCTACGGTGGTTGTCATGGTGATGATGAAGCAAAAGTGTTTGAAGATCTCTGCCATATCGTTGAAGAATCCATTGTAATTTATAAACGTGAAGGAAAAACCCTGCCTCCTCCAACCTCCGGTAAAGATTTGGTGAACAAACTACAGCATGTGGTTTAGCTACTCATCATATTCATTTCGCATGCGATAACAGAAAAACTGGCTGAAGTTTATACTCAAAGGAGGTTGGGATCCTATACTTGAGTTAAGTTTGTATGCATTCCCACGCGGAGCATGGGAACGAGAGAAAAACGAAGATGGATTAAGCATTCTGGTTCCCACGGTCCTCCGTGGGAATCCATACCAGTGTTTGGGAGGAGAAGTAAATGTCACGTGCTTATAATTTTTGTGCAGGCCCCGCGGCGATTCCGGAGCCGGTCTTGCAAAAGGCGAAGGAAGAGTTACTAAACTGGGGTGAGATTGGTGCCTCTATCATGGAGATGAGTCATCGCAGCGAGGCTTTTTTGAAAATCGCCGCAGATGCTGAGCAGGACTTGCGCGATGTGATGCACATCCCCGATAACTACAAAGTATTGTTTCTGCAAGGGGGTGCCAGTACGCAGTTTGCTGTTATTCCGATGAATTTACTGCGCGGTAAGCGTAGTGCTGATTATGTGCGCACCGGAATTTGGTCAAATAAAGCGGTGGGTCAGGCGGAAGTTTTTTGCAAGGTGAACCTCGCCGCCGATACTATGGACAAGGGTTACAATTACATCCCCGACTTTGATTCATGGAATCTCGATCCGGACGCTGCCTACTTACATTACGCATCCAATGAAACCATTAGTGGCGTGGAATTTAATTATATTCCCGAGACGGGTGATGTGCCCATTGTCGCGGATATGTCTTCGAATATTCTCTCTCGCCCCATGGATGTTTCCAGATTCGGTTTGATCTATGCGGGTGCACAAAAAAATATCGGCCCCTCCGGTATCACTATTGTTATCGTCCGTGATGATTTGCTCGGTAATGCCCTGCCCATCACGCCAAGCACTTTCGACTACAAAATGCAGGCGGATGAGAACTCGCTTTATAACACACCACCCACCTTTGCCTGGTACATGACTGGTCTGGTGTTTAAGTGGTTGAAGGAACAAGGCGGGCCGGAAGGTATGGCGGTGATCAACGAACGTAAGGCAAAAAAACTTTATGCGGCTATCGATACAACGGATTTTTACCTGAATGACGTCAAGACCGATTGTCGTTCATGGATGAATATCCCCTTTCAGTTACATGATAAAAGCCTGGACGATACTTTCGTTGCAGAAGCAGCAAGAGATGGTCTGTTGAACCTCAACGGTTGGCGCACGGTGGGTGGCATGCGTGCAAGCATTTATAACGCGGTGCCTGAAGCTGCGGTGGATGCCCTGGTGGGGTTTATGGGTGAGTTTGAGAAGAAGCATGGTTAGATTTATTGGGTTTATTATATTGCTTACCTGTCTGGGAAACATTCATGCTGAAGACAATGTTCCATCGATAAAGGCCGAGGTTTGGGTTGATAACTGGTTTGCTTTTTATTCGGCAAATAACTTTGTCTTTGAAGATCATGTTTCCATTAACACCGAACGTTCTTTTAATGCTGAGACCTTCACGTTTGATGCAAGCTATCCTCTGGTCCTGAATTTTGTACTCAAGGATTTCAAGGAGAATGATACCGGACTTGAATACATCGGTAGCAGGAAGCAACAAATGGGGGACGGTGGTTTCATTGCGCAGTTTACCGACACGACAACAGGCGATGTTATTGCAGTGAGCGATGATGGATGGCGTTGTCTCGTTATCCATCAAGCCCCGCTGGATAAGTCCTGCGGAAACGAAAATCATCCTGTCGCGGGTAAAGCACCTTGTGAATTTACTGCCTTGGATGAACCTGAAAACTGGAAGTCGGCTGAAGTTTGATGATGCTTCCTGGCTTGAGGCATCACTACACAGTGCTAGTGATATACGACCGAAAGACGGTTACGACACAATTGCCTGGTACACCGCCGCTAAATTTATATGGGGCGCGGATCTCGAAACTGACAATACGATTCTTTGTCCACTGGTCATTAACAATGCTAGCGACAGAAAGTTTATTTCCTCAGACAAATCAACGCTGACGCGATCTGATAGACGAAGGGATGGGAATTCAAACAAAGGTCCTCCTCCTCGACCAGATGGCGATCCCGGAAACCGCCCCCCTCCACCGCCTCGGCGAGATTGAAAGAACACTATCATTCTGCTTCCCACACTCAGCACAGAAATCAGGTAACAAGCACGTCTTTACATCGGAATAATAGGCAGCGAGATAAGTAGATACACAGCTCTTTGGTTGATAGTTCATAATTTATGAACTATAGTTCACTTTTTATGAACTAATAGTATTTAGATTATGAGTCAGCTAGGCGATGCACTGTTTACCACTACACAGCAGAAGGTATTAGGATTGCTGTATTCGCAACCAGAGCGAAGCTTTTATTTAAAGGAAATCCTGCGCTTGACTGGAATGGGGGTAGCCACAATCAAACGAGAGTTGGATCGTATGTTGGCTGCCGGCATTTTGCGCATGACCGTGCTCGGGAACCAACACCATTATCAAGCGGATGCTGATTGCCCTATTTATGAAGCATTATTAGAGATTGTTAAACTTACTTTTGGCGTATCTGATGTAATATCTAAAGCTTTAACGCCGCTGCACTTCAAAATTAAATGGGCGTTTATTTATGGATCTCTCGCCAGTGGGAAGGAAACATCTGGCAGTGATATTGATTTGATAATTATCGGCGATGTTGGGTTTTCTGAAGTGGTTACTGCACTCTATTCTACTCAACTTACATTAGCGCGCGATATCAACCCCAGGATTTACAACAAGGAGGAATGGACTCATATGTTAAATTCAAGCGACGCTTTTATTAAAAACGTATTGGCTAACCCAGTGATTAACGTGATAGGAGATGGTCATGGGTTTAGATAATTTGATAGGAAAAGTCTCGAAAAAATTGATCCAGATGCATCAACTATTAGACGACTCCTGTCCTCTGCCAAACGAAATATTTCAGATGCGCATGTAAAAGAAATTAGCTCTGAAAATCGTTTCGATGCGGCGTACAAGGCAATTATGCAATTGGCCAACGCCAGCTTACAGGCAAATGGTTATAGGACACTTACCAGTAAACCTGGTCATCATATGACGATGATACAAGCGCTGAGTCAGACCATTGGTATTAACAGGGAAACTATTATCGTGCTGGATGCCTTGAGAAAACAGCGGAATGTCGCAGATTACTCGGGTGACATTGTACCGGATGGTGCAGTTAATGAATGTATTGCTTATGCAGAAAAATTGTTACTCGATGTTCATGATTGGATGCGGGAAAACAAACCTGATCTAGTTGCGTAATTAATTGAACATGTAGTTTATCTCGAAATTTATTTTTTCCATGCAATAACGACCACATTTATCTGATGATTTGTTATCCAAGGATGATATGAAAATACATACAGACCTGGTCGTTGAAATATAGTAATTAAATCTGTCAGCGCCACGAAAACGCGTGGGGCTCACGAGTTTTCCGTTTTTTTAATGCATAATCATGTTGCCTTCCAAATGGGTGAAGGCTTTTTCACAGGCGGGTGATGCTTTAATGGAGTCATACCACTTTGTAATATTTTTGTAGTCTTTAAAATCGAAGCTGGTAACTTCCTGGACATTGAAAAAGGCAAAGGAGATGGTATCGGCGATGGTGATGGTGTCGCCGGTGAGATATTGATTGTCGGCGAGTTGTTTTCCCATGACGGGTAGTTGTTCTTTTAAAAAGCCTCTTGCCTCCTCCATCGCCTCTTCGTTTACTTCTTTGTTAAAGAATCGTTTCTGAACAATTTCCTCGAAGAAATAAGTGCCAACCCACTTGCCGATGTGATGACAATGCAAATCAATCCATTGGTCAATCATAGCGAGTTGTTTGGCATCACCCTTGTACATATCGGAGTTACTGATATTTGCCATGTAACGACAGATAGCGGCGCTCTCATAAATGTAATCGCCGTCGTGTTCCAGCACCGGAATTTTGCCGAGAGGATGACGGGCTAAATGTTCCGGGGTTTTTATTTCGACAGCGGCCCGGTTGATGTGGACATACTCGTAGTCCAAGCCTAGTTGTTCTGCGGTCAATAATACTTTAACCATGTTAGGGGTACCGAAGCCGTATAGTTTCATTTTATTTCTCCTTAAGTTGCAAGATAGTCTATTAGTTTGGTCAGACAACCGTGCCAACCCATGGCATGATGCTCAGCTTTGTCATTATCCGGTAATAAGGTGTGATTGAGATTAAGTGCGCAACCGTCTGTTGTTTCCGAAAATAACAACGTGACGACGGAATTCTCAAAAGTGCCATCAAGCCAGTGCCAGGTGAAGACCAGTTTCTTGTTGGTTTCTATTTCCCTGTATTCGCCAACAGCGGTGGCAATGCCTTCATCTGTATTCATTTTGATCATGTACTTACCACCCACTTGAAGGTCTATGCTTACTTCTTCGCATTTGACACTTCCCGGTCCCATCCATTGAGTCATCTGCTTTGCCTCGGCTCAGGCCGCATAGACTTTTTCAACGGGTGCAGCAAAGGTACAGGTGATTTCAATTTCGTTATCTACTACTTTGGATTCCTGGATCATAATCACCTCTATTTCTTTGTTAAGTATTTATCTAATTTAGTCAGACTCTGGTGCCAGAACTGTTGATGATATGCCAGCCATTCACTGGCGCTGGCCAGGGTTTTTACATTGAGTTAAAATATATGTTGACGGCCCTGGATCTCACGCTGTAGTAGATCCGCCTTTTCCAATACTTTCAGGTGCTTTGATATTGCCGGTAAAGACATATCGTAAGGTGCTGCTAATTCCTGAGCAGACAATGATTCCCTGGTCAGGCTTGCCACGATACCTCGTCGGGTCTCATCCGAAAGTGCCGAGAAAACAGCGTTTAACTGATTTGAATTATATTTAACCATTTGGTTAGCTATAGTTAAGTGAATTGTTTAATGCAAGTGTTAATTTGAATTCAAATTAAAATTGCCTGAAGTCGTATTTACTTACCAAATTTTCGTCCCTTAAGGTATAAGCGTATAAATGACGCTCAGGTATAATGATATTAATTAACCTGAACTCGAGTTAAAGGACGAGTTTCACAAATTCAAAGAAATAGCGTCATACCCCAAGGGCAGGCTTCGCGCTTCCGCTAAGCTTTTAGGCCGGAATCCATTCTAAAAAACTGGATTTGCATCCTTAGCTCCGTAGATGGTGCGTCCATGCACCACTTCTCCGCTAAAAAAATGCGGGAATGACAAATAAATTACTGAATTATCTTATCCCGAGTTCAGGTTAATTATAATAATTTGAATTAGGCATGATTTATGGATTTATTGACCCAGGGTTTACTTGGCGGTGTATTGGCTCAATCTGTTGCCGATAGAGACGAAAAAAAGCTAGCGACCCTTGCAGGTATTGCTGCCGGTTTGCTTGCCGACGCCGATATTCTGATCCGTTCCTCCAGTGATCCTCTTTTGAATGTTGAGTATCATCGTCACTTTAGTCATTCACTTTTGTTTATCCCGCTTGGAGCGGCTCTCGCCGCAATGTTACTTTGGCCTTTTCTACGTCGCCGCATATCTACGCGCAAACTCTATGTCTTTTGCCTCGCAGGTTACAGTCTGAGTGGATTGCTCGATGCCTGTACCAGCTACGGCACGCAACTCTTCTGGCCCTTCTCTGATGAACGGGTAGCCTTTAATATTATTTCCATTATTGACCCCATCTTCACACTCAGTTTATTGGCTGCCTTGTTATCGGGATTGTGGTTTAAACATCGAGTGATTGCCTTTGCCGGTATCAGTTTTGCTTTGTCGTATTTACTGTTCGGCTATTCACAATTACAAGAGGCAAAATCTATCGCTGCGGAATTGATAAGCAGTCGCGGGCATGTCTCTCAGCAACAACTGGTCAAACCGACGCTTGGGAACCTCCTCTTATGGCGATCGGTGTACATCTTTGACGAGCGTATTTATGTAGATGCCGTGCGTGTTGGGATTTTTAAGGAAGATAAGATTTATGAGGGTGAATCTCTGAAGTTATTTTCTCTTGAAACGGATCTGCGTGGACTGGATATGGAATCAACCTTGTATAAGGATATTGAGCGTTTTACCCGTTTTTCCGACGGCTTTGTCGCTTTTGATCCTGCTCAGGCTCATGTCATTGGTGATATTCGATACAGCATGCTACCAATGAGTGGCAAACCTTTGTGGGGAATCGTTATTGATCCCTTCCATGTGCAACAACATGCCGACTATCGTTTCTTTCGCGACGGGAGTCGAGAAACGCGGAGCATGTTTATTGATTTGGTATTAGGAAGAGATGAGTGAGGCTATTGGCTATTTTTATTTGAGTTTGCCTGGCAAAAGGATTATCTATCTATTTCTTTTCTTTTGGCGGATTGTGGGCAAATTCAAGCCGGTTGCCACTGGGTTCGCGGACCATCATGTGTTTTGTTGGTCCGCCGTAGGCTAACTCTGGCGCGAATTCGATAACCACCCCTTCTACCTGCTTTACTTTTTCATAGAGTGCATCCAATTCGTCGAAGCCGGGCACGGAGATGGCCAGGTGATGTAAACCAACGTTATTCTTGCGGTCAAATTTTATCGCGCTTGCCGGATCACTTACCTGCCAGAGAGTCAGAAACATTTCGCCATCCGTGAGAAAGCTTGCCGGATAATCAGGATCTTCTCCAGATAACTTCCAACCCAGGGTCTCTGTAAAAAACTGCGTTGACTTGTCCAGGTAAAGCACGGATAAGCCAAGGTGATTAAAGCCAGATGTCAATGGCACAGCTTGTCCTGCATCCTCAGCGTACGCACAGTTAAAGCCAAAAACTAAACAAAGCGTAAGCGCAATATTTTTCATGAGATGATTTCCTGTTGTTACTGGTGTTATTTAGTGCGTCTCACGACGATTTTAGTTCAACTGCCGCTGGAAACTGATCCAGAATGACGGTTTTGTTGAATTTATTGACTTGTATCAAGATAAACATCGATGCGATATGGTCTAGTCGAGTCAGCACATATACTGAGTACCGCATCCATCCCATTGCATGCCCTAATTGAAAGATGTTATTAATGACTACCAATCTATACGAACTTTGTAAGGAATAGACAAATGAAAGATAAAACCCAATCAGCACAGAGTGAGCCAACTGGAGCCGCGGTAAAAACAAACGTAAGTGCAAGGGCAAAAAGAGCTGCAAAAAAGACCTCAGCTTCTAAAAAGACCATAGCCGTTAAAAAGACTGCCGCTGCTAAAAAGACCATAGCGAAAAAGAGACCCACAAAGGCGCAAAAATCCAGCGATGTCCACAATAAGGCGGCTGCTGAATCTCGCCAGAAATTGATAGATAAACTCAAGAAGGATTTGAAAGGTGCAAAAGACACAATGAAAATCGCCAGGGCTGCGGCAAAAGATGAAATCGCCGTGCTCAAAGACCATCTTGATGCTGCACTGAAGCGGGAAAAAGAATTGCTCAAAATCAGTGAGAAAAAAGCCATTAAAATGCTTGCTGCCGGTGAGCGATGGGAGAAAAAGCAAGTCTCCAAGATTATTAAGGCGGCCAGGGCGGCTCGTAAACTGGTTTAAGCGTGTATGCATTCCCACACTCCTCCATGTATAAACTGAGGAGCGCGGGAACGAAACTAAAGTGGCAGAAATGTTGAGTTAAGTGATTCAGCTATTGCACAGTTTCATTGTCGGTAAAGCTATCTGCGAATAGAGCGGTCGACAAATAACGTTCACCGGAATCGGGCAAGACGACGACGATGTTTTTGCCTTTATGTTGTTCCTGTTGTGATACACGGACGGCGACTGCTAATGCCGCGCCGCAGGAAATACCAGCGAGGATGCCTTCTTCTTTCATCAGTCGGTGTGCGTATTCCATTGCCTCTTCATCACTCACTATTTCGATCTGATCAACCATATTTAGATCCAGGTTTTTGGGTACAAAACCAGCACCGATGCCCTGCACTTTATGCGGCGCATGACTAGGTTCCGAACCATCCATCGCGGCCCTGATCATGTTTGAGGAAGCCGGTTCAACTGCAACAGAGGTGATAGCTTTCTTTTTTGTGTTCTTAATGTAACGCGAGATCCCGGTGATAGTGCCACCGGTACCCACACCACAAACAAGGACATCAATTTCACCATTTGTATCATCCCAGATTTCAGGGCCGGTCGTAAGTTCGTGAATTTCCGGGTTGGCGGGATTCTCAAACTGTTGTGGCATCCAGTGTGTGTCCGGATTCTCAGCGACAATCTCTTCGGCTTTTGCAATACAGGCTTTCATGCCCTTGGCGCCATCGGTGATAATAATTTCAGCGCCATAGGCTTTCATCAGTTTGCGCCGCTCAATGCTCATGGTGTGGGGCATGGTCAGTTTAACGGAATAGCCTCGTGCCGCGCCGACAAAAGCCAGTGCAATACCAGTGTTACCACTGGTGGGCTCAACGATGGTCATCCCCGGTTTTAGTTTCCCCGATTTCTCCGCATCCCAGACCATATTCGCGCCAATACGGCACTTTACCGAGAAGGCGGGATTTCGGCTCTCGAGCTTGGCGTAGATGGCGGCGTCGCTGATGTTCTTGAGTCTAACCAGGGGTGTCTTACCGATGGTGAGGCTGTTGTCGTCGAATATATTGCTCATTTTATGGCTCCCTCTTTGGGTTTTTCTTCTAGCGGGTTTGCTTGATTTTCAAAGTATATAACACCTGCGTGCTCCGAAATAAAATAAAATTGATCTATACTGCTTTTAAGCTAAGTAGTGACTTTCCACATTCGTGAAAATGACATAGGCGGATTGTATGAATGAGATTACTGCGAACGTAAATTGACTAGCAGTGGGTGTTGGAACGGTGCTGGCATTTGTTCTGGGCGCAGCCTGGTATTCACCAAAAATGTTTGGGAGCAAGTGGGCGGAAGGTGTTGGGCTTAAAATGGATGCTGATGCGAAACCGCCAGTGGCCGCAATGCTAAGCCAGTTAGTCGCTACCTTTTTGTTGGCCTGGCTAATTGGTATTACTGCAGCAAGCGATTCTTTGCTGACAGCTATTCTTATCATTCTCACCGTCGTCTTTATGATTGGATCTAACGGTATGTTCGCCGGTAAAAGTAATTATGCGGTTGCCACGGAATGTGGATTTATTTCTGTGATGTCTACAATTTTGATTATTTGTCAGGGCGTTTTATAAAGACCTCTACTTTCTGCACGAGAGTGTGTGAAAGACGTCAAAGCGTTCTGTTCTTTGATTGACTAATTTAGAGTCGGATCCGCGCGCAGACGTTCGGCCAGTAGATCAATAAACGTCCTTACCCTGGCGGCGGCGTGCTGCCCTTCCCTGTGCAGTATATGTATCGGCAAAGGATCGGGCTCCCACTCTTCCAATACCGTTTGTAATTTCCCGGTCTCAAGATGTTCTGCTACCTGATAAGAGATGAGTCTGGTGATGCCATAGCCTTGCAGGGCGGCTTCAATGGCGGCGTCATTGGTATTGGTGGTCAGGCGTGTTTTGACTTTCATATCGCGCTCGCGGCCCAGTGTCTTGAAGCGCAGATCGAGGAGATGATTGCCTGCGTTTGATGCAATCATCCGGTGCTGATGGAGATCCTCCGGTTGTTTGGGGACGCCGTATTCCTGTAAATATTCAGCAGATGCGCAAAGCACAATGCGCACCGAACCCACACGCACGGCTCGCATACTAGAGTCTGGCAGCTTGCCGATGCGGATACCCACATCCATACCTTCTTCGAGGAGATTCACGACTCTGTCCAGAAACATTACCGAGACATCTGTCTCAGGGTAGTGTTTTAAGTACTCAACGACACCGGGCATGACAAACTTGCGACCAAAAAGTACGGGGGCAGTGATCGCCAATTGCCCTCTGGGAGTGGCGTTGATGCCAGTTGCGGTTTCATCCGCTACTTTTACTTCAAGCAATATACGACGTGCATCTTCGAGATAGCGAACACCCACTTCTGTTGTTCTTACAAAGCGAGTTGATCGCTGCAAGAGCTTGACACCCAGGCGGTCTTCGAGAGCGGCGATATAGCGGGTAACGGCGGGAGGTGACATATGCAGGCGTCTCGCTGCAGCTGCAAAACCTTCCTCTTCAGCAACAGCCACAAAGACAGACATCAGGTGGAAGTGATCCATAGTTATTCCGTTTATTGGAATAATATATTGTTATTTAAGTGTATTCTTTTTACAAGTGGAATTTGTGACAGTAGCGCTACCTTATCGATGTGATGAGGCCTAAACAATCAAACCAGTATCAGGAGACATGAAATGAGTAGAATAAATGTAGTCGAAAATGATGAAGCCAATCCCGAACAGGCCGAATTGTATGCCGAAATCACAGCAGCCCTCGGTTCGGTGCCTAACTTTCTCAAGGTGTTTGCGAATTCCCCCAGCGCGTTGAAGGGCTTTTTAGGGCTGCATGGCATCGCAGGTAACGGTAGTCTGGACCCCCGGACCCGTGAGCGTATTGCACTGACGTTGGCCGAGCAAAACGGCTGCCAATATTGTGTATCCGCGCACACCGCGATCGGCCGCAAAGCGGGTCTCGACAATGATGAGATGGATGCCAATCGTGCGGGTGGCAGCGAAGACACAAAAGCCGCAGCGGCAGTGGCTTTTGCCCGGTCTCTGGATGCGCATACGGGTGATGTGACCAATGCCGAGATACAGGCTGTTCGCGATGCGGGTTATAGCGATTCTGACATTGTTGAGATCATTACCCACGTTGGCATGAATATTTTGACCAACATTCTGGCCAAGGCAAGTCGGGTTGAGATTGACTTTCCTAAAGTTGAACTGAAAAAAGCAGCTTAATGAGGACAACGGTGAACGTTGGCGGTAATCGAATGATTTCGACCCTACATTATTCCGTAGGGCTGAATTTATTCGGCCGCATGCCAGCACCTCGGCCGCCGTGGTCGAATGAATTCGACCCTACATTATTCCGTAGGGCTGAATTTATTCGGCCGCATGCCAGCACCTCGGCCGC
>JBLIML010000111.1:0-12117 GCA_047638675.1 Planctomycetota bacterium
AGCCCTGACCGAAGATACGCTGGATAAGATGCTGATTCACGACTTCGGTGATATGGCCGCAGCCGTACCCAACCTGGTGACAGGTAATGCACCGGCCTTCAAGTCCTTCAATCCCAGCCTGCGTGGTGTTGGCAAGGACGGTATCATTCTTTACGTGGAATCTCCCGTTGGCGTGTCAGTAGATGACTTTGTCCTTTTGTCATCGCAGACGCAAAACCTGGAACCTTTTGATATAGAAAGTATAGAAGTCTTGCGTGGACCGCAGGGTACCCTGTTCGGCAAGAATACGACTGCCGGCGTGATTAACGTCACGACCAAAAAACCGAAACTGAATGAGCGCACCATTGATGTCAGAGGCTCATACGCCGAGTTCGACAGCTACGACACCAAGTTCGCCGCCAACTACGGAACAGATACGTTTGCCTTCCGCGCATCGGGGGCCTACCAATACAGCGACGGTTACATGAAGGCGGGCAAGTCTTCCACCACATACAACCCACCCGTGGCTTTTGGCACCGGTGATTTCAGTGGAGTAAACTTTGCCAATGCTAATCCCAACAAACGTTTGGCGGGTGATGACGTGTTTTCCGGCCGCTTCAAGGCCCTATGGGCGCCCAATGACGACTTCGAGGCAAGGCTCACCTATGAGATCATCCGTGACAACGGCGAATCCATGGTGACAGTCAACGAAACCCCGTCTATTGGTGTATTTCCCGCAATCGGTTTTCCCGGGGTGGTCACCGGCGACCCGCTTAATCAATCCGGTGTCACCAATCGTAATGATTTACCTTTCAATGTCGATAGAGATGGCAACACGGTGGATGTCGATGGTTACTACATGAATCTGGACTGGAGCGTGGGCGACTACGATATCCACTCCCTTACCGGCTACCGGGAGCAGCAGTCCCGTCTCGCCAGTACTTACATGGGCGAGCACTATGGTTCCTTGTTCGATGCTACCCGCGACGATGACCGCAGGACCTTCCAGCAGGAAATTCGCGTTAATGCCAAGGTGGGTGACAGCTTCAACTACGTGCTCGGTGGCTTCTACCAGAAAGACAAGACCAATTTTTGCGTTACCCAGGTCCTTGGCCTGATCGATTTCTTCGGGCCGACGGCAGATCCGCTGAACACGGCCCTTACGGCAGCCGGTTTTGCGACACTGGCGGATGGCAGCTACAATAACAACCCGTCAGTGCTCTGTAACCGCCAAAAGTCCGAGGCGATGGCCCTCTTTGCCGACGCCACTTTTGATTTTACCGACAAATTGCAGTTGGGTTTCGGCATTCGCCAGTCTTATGAAAACAAGAAATGGGCCGGTCGTCCGCAGACGCTGTTTCAGTTTCTTGATGGTACCGGCATACCCGACGAAGGCTTATTGGCGACCCTTGGCGAGCCCCTGGAAGCATCAGATTTTGGTCGCTTTCCCTTTAATGTGGTCAACCAGGAACAGTCCTGGACCGATCCGAGCTACAGGGTCACTGGCGGCTATGCCATCAATGATGATATGTACACCTGGGTTACCTATTCACACAGCGTGAAGTCAGGTGCCTTCAACGACCAAACCGGCACCTTCACGGCCGGTCTGCCCATAGGCTTTGCGAACCCTTTGCAATTGAAGCCCATCGATCCGGAATTTGCCGACAGCATTGAGATTGGCTTGAAAGTGGATTTGTTTAATAACCGGGTACGTATGAACGTCGTCTACTTTGACGTGAACTACAGTGACGCGCAACGTCAGTTAAACGCGACCTTTGCCCTTCCCGGCGGCGGTTCCTTCCAGGAAACCCTGTTCTTCAATGCCGCCGAACTGGATGCCAAGGGAATCGAGTTTGAAGGTAGCTGGGCGGTGAGTGAAAACCTCACCATCAGCGGCAACTGGAGCTGGCAGGACGTGAAGTTCAATAGTTTCGAGGCCGACACCGACTTTGACGGCGTCATTGACATTGACCTAAGCGGACAAGCGGTGAACCGTTCTCCCGAGTGGACGGCCTATGTGACGGCAACTTACGAGCATTCCCTGGGTGACCTGGCCAATGCCTCCCACACCGTGAGCCTCTCTTTCGTGGATGATACTGTCTTCACTTATTCGAACCTGGGTTCGGACTTTGATGCCATGGCGGACAATCGTAGCCTGCTCAATTGGAGTACTACCTTTTCCGACAAGAACGACAACTACTTTATTCGCGCATTCGGTAAAAACCTGTTTGACGAGCGTTACCGTACCGGTAACCTCGCGGTGGCAACCCTTTGGACCATGGCATCTTATGGCCCGCCACGGCAGTTCGGCGTTGAGCTGGGTGGCCACTTCGATTTCTAATAATAATAACTAAGAACACAATTCAGGCCGGCTTTTTGCCGGCCTTTTTAATTACATGGATGTAATGTATGCCGCGGGCGCACGACGCGCAGGACACTTACAGGACGTAAGTGGGTGAATACGTCGGGAACAAGTATTCCAGCGGCTGTTCAGATCCGCAATGTCCTGAAAAGTATCCCAAGTCTCAGTAGTGGAAATACAATTATGTAATGTCAGGAAAGGTGTTCCCGACCTTTCCTAAGTACCTACATCCATGTAGGCACAGGATTTATGTTCCATACAAATCCTAAGCGCTTACGTCCATGTAAACGATGCCGCGGGCGCACGACTACATGGATGTAGGAGGTAGAGTAATGCCAGGAGCGATTACCGAGGACGCGCAGGACACACAATTAATAAAGAGGGAGCTTACGTCGGGAACAAGTTTTCCAGCGGCTGTTCAGATCCTCAATGTCCTGAAAGGTCTTCCAGATCTCAGTGGTGGATATGCCATTATGTAATGTCAGAAAAGATGTTCCTGACCCTAGTGAAATTCAGTACTTGCTGGAGATTGATGATAATCAACAGTGGGCAATTAATAATTTGTTGACGAGGAAGTATAATCCGGCTGGGTTTATTCAGACTAATTCTGCTTATTGGAATTGAGATTGACAATCAAGTGTGAACATTACGTTCGAAATACGTTGATCTGGTTTCGATTTTTAACACCGCCATTAATTATTGCCTGTAGCACCGGCCATGGCCGCAACATTGATGTGCTGTTTAGCCCTGCGATGCTAATTTATAGGGTCTAACCTGCAGTATAGATTTATGTTGGCGGGCCTGCCAAAGATCATAAGCGTTCTGCAGCCGCAGCCAGTGATCTGCCGACGGCTTCTTGAAAACCAACTCCAGGCGCAACGCCATTTCCGGCGTGATAGAACCTCTACCATTGATTACTTTTGACAAGGTTTTTCGACTGATATTCAGGTGTTCAGACACATCAGTAATCGTGGCACCGGTCGGTTCTATTACCAGCTCTTTAAGAATTTCACCCGGATGGGCCGGATTGTGCATACTCATTAATGATAATCCTCGTAATTGACTAAAGCTGCATCCTTTCCCTTGAACTGAAAGGTAATGCGCCAGTTTCCACTTACTGTGACAGACCAGATCTCTTTACGATTTCCCTTTAGCTCATGTAAACGCAGACCGGGTAAATCCATATCATAGGGATTTACCGCCTGATCAAGGTTAGAAAGAATCAGCCTTATGCGTTTGGCATGCTTAATCTGGATACCAGAAGTTTTACCCGTTTTGTAAAACTTCTCCAATCCCTTGTGTATAAATCCAGTTATCACAGACGGTGATTGTAACCTCTTTGGTTACGTAGTCAAGAGATGCATGGAATTTCAACGCGAAAATCTGATCACCGGCGCGTTGACTCATAGCAAAAGGTTATCGTAGCAGGGAAGAAATCAGATACCTTGCTTCACATTATAAATATTTCCCCAAAAACGGTTTTTCCTGTCTAATCTCCTCAAGACTTAAACCATTCAACTCATGAGGAAAAACCAGCCAACTATCTGTTTCATGGACAAAGAAGTCCGGTACGATATCCGTTGCGTTTCGGCTTGGTTTATAAAAGGGACAGGCAATTTTGACCGTTTCTGGCATGTTGCTGCGTGTTTTCTCGGACAATTGATCAAGCACTGCTTTTATACTGCGACCTGAATCAAACACATCATCAACAATCAATAATGAATCGCCAGCATTTACATTTTCGATAATGTAGTGCAGTCCATGGACGCGGATTTCTTTTGTTTGCTGGTCAATGCCAAGATAAGAAGAGGTGCGAATGGCGATATGATCGGTTTCGATATTTTTATATTCCAGGTATTCCTGTACAGCGATACCGACCGGTGTGCCACCTCTCCATATGCCAACAATGAAATGCGGTCTAAACCCACTCTCATATATAGCTGACGCCAACTGAAAAGAATCCTCTAATAGTTCCTGCGCACTGATATATTTTTTTTCCATTGAATGGCTTTCCTGGTCTGTTGGAACGGGTCTCAGAATTTCTAAAGTGAAAGACTTCTTATTGCCGAATCGATCTGAAATTTAAAGGGAGATCGTTTTCTGTGCTTCGATATGGATTGATATCCAGCCCTCCACGTCTAAGGTAACGAGCATAGACTGTTAATTCATAAGGACGGCACTGATGCATAATGTCTAAAAATATTTTTTCAATGCAGTGCTCATGAAAGTCAGATTCATTTCGATAAGAAACAATATATTTTAACAGACTGTCATGCTTGATGGATTTGCCGGAATATTTAATAAATATACTTCCCCAATCAGGTTGCCCTGTTACCGGACAATTTGTCTTAAGTAAGTGGCTATACACTTTCTCGCCTCGTACCTGTTTGCCAGTACAATTAAGAAGGCCGTCATTACGGCTGTAGAAATCAATGTCCACATCAATTTCGTCAATACAGCTGCCCTCGAATTCCTGAACATCAACATGCCTATTGTTTACTGCAAATAATTTAACCTTTACGGCTTCACCGGCACATAGGGATAAATCTGAAACTAATGTCTTTTGAACTTTGTCTTCATTAATGAATTTCGTCTGCGAAAAAGAATTCAGGTACAACTTAAGTGATTTTGATTCGATTAAATTTGGAGAAGTTAGCGGCACATAGAATTCGCCGATGGCAACCTGCGGTAAGCCTTTAACGTTTAGCCAGGATATTTCGTAGGCATTCCAGATATCGAAACCGTAATAGGGGGATTTTGAGTAAGCGTACGCTTTCCATGTCAGCTCACGCGGAATCGGGCATAACTGGCCCGGGTCATAATTGCTGATATAGGCCGACTGCTTGCCAAGCGGCGATTTTGATAAATGTTCAGAACTCATAGTACTAATATAGGAAAATTCTATATTTTCCCAAGCGCTTTGAGAATTTTGGCAGGCGTGAAGGGTTGTGAAGTAAGAGAAACATCGAAAGGTTCCAGCGCATCATTGAGCCCGTTCATAATGGCAGCGCATATCCCGATAATACCTGCCTCACCGCAGCCTTTGGCACCCAGTTCCGTGGCATTTGTGGGCGTTTCAATATGAGCACATTCAATATCACATACGTCGCCTGCCATGGGCACCAGATATTCGATAAGATTGCCGTTAAGTAGCTGACCATCTTCGTCATACAAACATTCTTCAAATAAGGCGGAACCAATACCCTGAACAATGCCGCCGCGCATCTGTTCTGTCACTAGTTTTGGATTAATGACCCGGCCACAGTCATCCACCGCCCATACCTTGTTAAGTGTTACTAGCCCTGTGTTGATATCCACATCCAGTGACACTCCTAATGAACAGTTAGCATAAATCATCAATTGTTCGCGTTGACTGTAGTGCCGTGTAACGATCAGTTCGGGTTCAAAGTCTTTGGGTAACTGGTGTGTTTTAAAATGGATGAGCTGACCGATATCCTGCAGACTCATTTGAGCTTCCCCTGTTTCAAGATTGACTATGCTTCCATCAACAATATCCAGGATTTCTGCAGGTTGTTCACTGGTAATGGATGCCACTTCTATAATCGACTCACGCAGCGCCTTAGCCGCTCGCAGGGTCGCTTCCCCGGCGATTGCCGTGCCACGTGATGCCCAGGTACCGCCGCCAAAGGGCGTGGTTGCTGTATCACCCATGGTCACACGAATAGCATCCATCGCAATGCCAAGGGTATCAGCAACAATTTGCGTGACCACAGTCAAGCCACCCTGACCCTGATCGGTCAAGCCGGTAGTGCAGGAGATGGTGCCATCTGCTTCCAGGCGTAGCGTACAACCCTCTCTGGAACTAATGGGTGCACCACCCGCGGCATACAGGGCGGGGCTGGGTGCCGTGCCTTCTACCACGGTAACGATACCAATACCCCTGTAAATTCCCTCAGCGCGCACATCCTTTTGTTGCTGGCGCAATGTAGAGTAATCCATCATTTCCAGAAGCTTCTCTAACGCGGCCTCCTGTGACATGCCTTCAAGAAATTCACCGGACACCGCTGTAAGAGGATAAGCATCATCCTTTATCAGGTTCCGTCGCCTGATCTCGACTTTATCCATACCTAAAGCTCTCGCAGCGGCATCCATCAATCCTTCGGCAACCAGGCTGGCTATCGGCATGCCGACCCCGCGATATTGACCGGTGGAGACTTTGTTTTGATAAACCAAAGATGCATGTGCGCGGTAATGTTGAATGTCGTAAGCCAATGGCGTGCAGATAGCGACCAGGAGCGGTTCGATAACACTGGTGCGGGGGTGAATAAGATAGGGACCGCAGCCGGCGAGATCATCAACCGTCATGACCTGAATTTTTCCTTCCTTATCAAGGCCGACCTTTGCCTTGACTATGTGTCCTCTGGCGTGAATATCAGAAATAAATGACTCTAGACGATCGGGAATAAATTTCACAGGTCGGCCGAGCATCATGCTAATGGCTGCAGTGGCCAATTCATCACCGTACATATGAAGTTTGAGCCCAAACCCACCACCCAGATCAGGACAGATGATCCTAACGCTCGATTCGCTTAATCCAAGTTGTTTGGCGAAAATGTAGCGATGAATATGAGGTACCTGGGTGGATTGGTGCAGGGTTAGATAAGCTTTACCCTGATCATAGTCGGCAATAATGCCGCGTGGTTCTAAAGTGACGCCGGTTTGACGGCCAACCTCAAAAGTTTTCTCAATCACCAGGTGGGAATTTTCAAGAGCCTCATCAACTTTGCCAACGTCGATATCAATACTCCAGGCGACATTGGTTTCTAACTCAGCATGTATGAGGGGACTATCCGCTTTTATCGCGGCTTCCACATCAGTGATCGCTGTTAACTCTTCCCAATCAATTTCCACCAATTCTACGGCGTCTTCGGCAATCGCACGAGTTTCCGCGACAACCGCCACAACAGCTTCTCCCTGCCAACAGGCGATTTCCGGAGGCATGGCATATTGCGGCATTGATTTCATTTCACCCAGATTGGTTAATCGCGCTGTCCAGGGCTGGCAATAAGGCAATAAGTCTGTGCCACTGACAATTTTTACGACCCCGGTTAGTGTTGCCGCTTCTTCAGAATCGATACTTACTATTTTTGCGTGTGCGTAAGGGCTGCGAACAAAACAAATATGTAACATGCCAGGGATAACGATATCGTCAGTATACTTTCCCCGGCCTTGTATAAATGACATGGCATTGGGGCGAGAAACAGACTGGCCGATTATTTTTTTCGTTTCAAGCATCGCCACGCTCCGCAACAACTTGTTCAATGGCATCGACAATCGCGTGGTAACCCGTGCAACGACACAAATTTCCAGACAAAAATTCCCGGATAGTTTTTCTATCAAGATTTTTTCTGGTCTCTAAGAGTTCTGCCGCGGTAATCAACATCGCGGGCGTGCAAAAGCCACACTGCGCAGCGTTATTTCGTAAAAAGGCGTTCTGCAAATCGGCGATCTCACCGCTATCGGTGAGTCCTTCAATGGTCTCCACTGAGTGTCCATCTGCTTTCGCCACCAGGGTCAGACAGGAGCGAACTATTTCACCGTCCAGTCTTACCGTACATGCACCGCAAATACCCTGTTCACAGCCAACATTGGTGCCCATCAAACCGACGCGATGACGAATGAAATCCGCCAGGTTCTCACGAGCAGGGACAGTGGCGACGATAAGCTGGCCATTCAAATTGACCTCAACATGTACGTTTTGATTTAGATCAGCCATGGAGTTCGTTTATGATTTCTTTAAAATAATGTTTTGCAAGATGCAGTTTCATTTCAGATGAAGTATGGATATCACCAATAACTTCCAATTCAATTTCCAGCTCTTCAAGTGCAGAAGTAATGACATCTTCCGAAATGGTTTTGTTAAGTATTTTCTCAGCGGTCTTGCTAGTCAATACCGGCGTGTTACTTAGCGCAAAAAATACTGGTGCAAGGGACACGAATGTGTTGTCTTGCATTTCAGCATTGATGACAAGCCCGGTAGAGGCGAAGTCACCCCGTCGACGAACAAATTCACGAAATCCGTGTACTGTGTCAGGCGTAGCGACAGGAAATGCTACGGAGACAAAAATATCGCCTGTTTGCAAATCTGTTTCATAAAGGTCTTTAAAATAATTTCTCGCCGCAACTACGCGCCGTCCGGTTTTGTTGACAATGGTGAACTGTGCATCTAGCGCAACACTACAGGCCGGTAATTCTGATGCAGGATCTGCCAGAGATAAATTACCACCGATAGTGCCACGATTACGGATAGCAGCATGCGCAACATGCTCAATTGCGGTAGCGATAAGCGGAACATGTTTGGCAATCAGTTCAGATCGCTGTAGTTCCACATGCCGGGTGAGGGCACCGACAACGAGCTTGTCTCCCTCAAGTTTTATGCCCTTTAGCTCATCCAGAGCGCTAATATCTATTAACAATTCCGGGGCGGATAAACGCATATTCAGCGTTGGCATGAGAGATTGCCCACCTGCGATGATCTTTGCATCATCACCATATTCATCCAGTAACTCGAACACGTGTTCGGTGGAGAGCGCCTTTGTAAAGCTGAATTTTCTTGGCTTCAAGCGTTCACACCTGATTGATCAAAGTTGGCGGCAAATTTATCAAAAAACTGAGCTGAAAGTTTTTTTATTGCATTGCTGATTAAGCGTGAACCCACCTGTGCAAGTTTACCTCGCACTTTGAACTCAACGCTGTATTCGAGGTTTGTCTGCTCGCCCGATTCTACGAGATTGACATTCGCAATACCCTGACCCATGCCCTGTGCACCGCCGGAGCTATCGATAACGAGGGTGTAACTTTGCGGCGGAACAAGATTTTCAACGCTCACTTTGGTTTTGAATTTAGCCGTCACGGGGCCAAGTTTGGTATGGATAATTGCCTGGTACTGATTCTCAGCAATTTCTGTGAATTCCTGACAACCCGGGATGGCGTCTTGAAGGACCTCAATATTATTTAATGCCTGCCATACATCGTCTCTAGAGGCCGACAGTTGATATTCACCGGTAAAATTCATATTGATATTTTAAAATCAGGGTTTGGCTTGTTTTTTACACATCATAACAAGAACAGGCATCATTACCAGACACTGACAGCTTTTTTGAACATCTCCTGGTTTTGATAATTGTTATCGAGCTCAACTACTCTCGAATTGAATGCTTTCGCCCATTTTCTTCAGCGGCAATTTGAGTCTTAATAGCTGCCAGCGGCGATTTCATCACGCTGATTCGCGGTTTATCAGTTTCAAATATTCGGAAAAACCTCTTCCGCAAAGCGCTTCAATACCTTATGTGATCCTTCCTCATCCTGAGAGGTGATAAAAAGCGAAATTTCATTAATCCCCGCTTCTTTCAATTCTTTTCCCTTAGCGATGCAATCTTCCGGCGTGCCAGCGATACAACATTTCATCGCCACTTCGTCAGTAATAATTTCTTGATGTTTGGCGCTTAGATCGAGATGTTGATAGAACTTGTATGATTCGGTGACTTCTTTAACTACATCAGCGTGTTCGATACCGAGGGTGTCAGGCAACCAGGGTTTGTTAGCGACATTTCGCGCCGCGGTTGGTCTGACCTTATCAAGGGCTTTAACGCGATCATCATCAATGGCGGCATCAATGGCGGCAATAAAACGAAATGACGAAGGGTCTTTACCGACACTTTTGGCGCCTTCAATGGCGGTCTCGACCGTTTTACGAACACCCTCGGCATTTCCACCCATATGGCCATCAACGATCACACCATCACAAATTTCACCAGCCGCTCTGACCGATTTCGGTCCCATGCACGCTAACTGAATCGGTAATTCACCCCATTCATCGGCACCAACTATGCGCAATTTCGATTCACTACCCCAGGTATTTGCCTCGCTATCAATTCCCCATTCCAGTGCGTCGACTTCCTCGCCTTTCAACAGGGCGCGCATAAACTCAATTCGCTGACGGATTTGTGGAAGACGACTGGGTGATAAACCCGCTGTACGTACCGCCGAATCACCGGCACCTACACCTAATACTGCTCGACCTTTACTGAGCATATTTAAACTCATCGCCGCATTGGCAGTTACGGCAGGATGTCGGGTCACCATATTTGTGACACCGGTGCCCAATCTGATTTTGCTTGTTGAAACTGCACAGGCGCCCAGCGCCACCCAAACATCATTCCAGATCATTTGTGAATCGCCGATGTAAACTGTTTCGAATTCACAGGCTTCAGCGGTTTGTGCTAATCGGACGACGGGATCGAGGTTATTGCCGGAATGCGGCCAGAGCATACAACTGAATTTCATTAGATTATTCCTGTGCGGGTGTTGGACGCCAATCTACTATTCAATAAGTCCTAATTCAATTGAATATTGATTGAAAATCAAAATAAGGAGTCAGGAACTGGAACCGCCATCAACTCGCAATGTCTGCCCGGTTAAATAGCTAGCCTGGTCGGAGCACAACCAAAGCGCAAGATTGGCGACTTCCTCGGGTTCTCCGCGCCTGCCCAGCGGAATACCCGCCTCGATAATTTTCTGGATTTCGGCATCCATGCCATCAGACATGGCGGTGTTGATGAAGCCCGGACATATCGCATTGATGCGTATGCCAGATGCTGCCATTTCATTAGCTGCCGTGGCCGTCAGGGAATTCACACCAGCTTTACTCGCCGCGTATACCGAATATGTGGGCGCGGCTTTAATGCCAGCAACCGAGGAGGTATTAACAATGGCACCACTGCCCTGTTTTTTTATTTCTGGAATTTCGACCTTCATCATCGCCCAAACGGATTTCAAATTTGTATTGATAACCCGGTCCCATTCGTCCTCACCTATTTCGAACAACATTTGTGATTCGCCGATGGTACCGGCGTTATTAAAGGCAAAATCCAGCCCGCCATATTTCGAAATCGTGCGTTTTACCAACGATTCAATTTGATCTATCACGCATATATCGGTGGCGACAGCAATGGCAGTGCCACCCTCTTTGGAGATGAGTTCACAGGTTTCATCGCAACCTTGCTGAGACCGCGCTGCCACAACCACTTTTGCAGCATTTTTAGCGAACGCTAGCGCTGCAGCCCGACCAATGCCACTACTGCCACCGGTGACGATGACGATCTTATTTTCAAATTCAGGATATTGCATACCTGTCATTACCGCAGCTTATTCGTGACAATTAATCCCACTGTTTGGCGCCAGCAGGCCAGGTATCACTGTAGGCAGGCACAACACAGAAGGCATGACCGCCGGGTGCTTCCATCACACACCAATCTTTAATTTTGTATTTCTTGCGCGCGCCCAGCGCCTCAAGACGAGTCACTTCAGCTTCAACGTTGTCAGTTTCCATGTCGAGGTGCATGCCTTCATGCTCAGGCCTGGCATTCTGGATCACAACATCAAGGTCCCCGGCCAGTGATGTATATTTATTGTCTGGCTCGGGTTTTGGATCCCGACCCAATGCGCCACTCCAAAAAGTGGTCGAGGCTTCATAGGTGGATGCTTGTGCATCGAAAAATACCGCACAAATTCGGCTTTGATGACTCATGGCTTAATTCTCTGAATGTTAGTTAGCAAAAAATTACGTGTTACAAATTTACACGCCTTTAAAATCAGCTTCTCGTTTTTCCAGAAAGGCGGTGATGCCTTCGCGAGAATCCAGACTGTCAATACAAAGGTGCTGTAATGCGGCTTCGCTTGTAATGGCATCTGCGTAGTCCATCGTGCCGGCCTGCCGCATCAATTTTTTTGTCCGCGCCAGTGCCAGGGGTGCC
>JBLIML010000112.1:0-11974 GCA_047638675.1 Planctomycetota bacterium
CAATGGCCGAAGAGGCATCCGTGGGCAGGGCGATGTTCCCCACAATTATCCCAACGCGTTGTCGATCAAGATTTTCGGTTACTGCATCAGCCCAGGCCTGATTACCCGCGTGGAGTAAGAAGTGAAAGACGGGATCGAGGCTGCCCAGGAACTCGTCATCAATATGCATGCCTTGCATATCAAATTGTTGTTCATTAACAAAACAAGCTCGTTTTGAATAGACCTTATCTGCTTGAGGCCCTTTTGCGTCGTATACATCCTCAAGTGGCAATGACCAACGCCCGGGCGGCGGCTCACGTGAGCAATCCTTCGCGTCGAGAATATTCTCCCAGAACGCCTTCAGATCTGTCGCATCCGGGAATACGCCTCCGACGCCAACTATTGCAATGCTTTGATTCTTATCCACTTTTATCGGTATATTACAGGGGATTGGGAGTCTAACAAGAATAGTAGGGGAGCGACCATGGTTTTTTACCTGTTACGAATATTTATTGAAGCAATTAGTAGTAAAAACCACGCACTCTCCCCTATTATTAGCTGATATGGAATTAGCAGACAATGTCATTGAAGCGCTCACCGCAGAGCACAGGGCGACTTTTGCAAAGCCGATTTTTTCATGCAAGATGAATCAATATCCGAACATAAATAGAGTGCACAATTATGATTAAAGTATTCGGTTTCCCACAAACACGTTCCCGTCGTATTACCTGGATGCTTGAAGAGCTGGGCGAGGATTATGAATTCATATTGGTGGACTTTAACAAGGGCGAAGCCAAATCGGAGGCGTATCTGACGATTAATCCCGCCGGGAAAGTCCCTGCCATGCAGGATGGTGAACTGTTACTGACGGAATCGGCGGCAATACTTACCTATCTTGGTGATAAATTTCCTGATAAAGAACTTGTCCCGGCTGCAGGCACAGCAGAACGTGGAAAATTTGAACAGTGGTCTTATTTTACCTTGTCTGAGTTGGAACAGGCACTATGGACCATGGGTAAACATCGTTTTGCTTTGCCCAAAGAACGGCGAGTACCCGATATAATTGAAACGGCTGAGTGGGAGTTTCAATGCGCACTCAAACTCCTCGAACAAGGTCTGGGTGACAATCAATATATCCTGGGGGATAATTTCAGTGGCGCTGATATTTTACTGGCACATACACTAATTTGGGGCATTAATTTCAAGCAAAACGTGGATCAGAAGAATCTCCAGGGCTACATTGAACGAATGCGAGCTCGTGAAGCACTCGTAAGAGCCATCGCCAAAGAAGAAGCCTCTATCAAATAGAGAACAAAGAATAGTCCCTTACCTGTAAGATGAGGCCAATAACTAGTTGCTCGGTCCGTAAATACCAATAGCAGAAGCCATTGTAATGAAAAGTTTCCAGTATATTTCCAGAGAAATGACCTCTCCTGAAGTAATTGAATTACCTCAGGGAAAGATCACCGTTTTTTCGCGGTCTTCCCCGACCAAAACCAGCGGTAACGAAGATTGTGCACAAATCATTTCTCTCGACGATGACACATCAATATTAATGGTCGCTGATGGCATGGGTGGGCATGCTAATGGCGCTGCAGCCTCTGCAATTCTTACTGAAGTACTGGAAGAATCAGTGTCAAAGAAAAAATCAAACGCGCGATCAATCCGGGAAACAATTCTTCGCAGTATAGAAAAAGCCAATTTGAATATATTGCGAAAAAACACTGGAGAAGGGAGCACGGTGGCGATTGCGGAGATTAACAAGAACAGGGTAAGAACATATCATGTGGGCGATTCCGAAATATATATTACCGATGAAAAGGGCAACATAAAGCTTCAAACCATATCTCATTCTCCTGTTGGTTATGCAATGGAAGCTGGATTTATACAGGAAGGCGCGGCAATCACCCATGACGAGCGACATATCATATCCAATTATGTCGGTCGGATTGATATGCATATCGATATGGGCTCTCCGGCTTCATTGAATAAATACGATACGCTTGTTCTTGGCACTGATGGTCTTTTCGATAATTTACTCAAACAGGAAGTAATCGATATCGTTCGCAAGGGCCCTTTGGAAAGCCTAAGTGAAGATCTTTGGAATCTTGCAGCAATGAGAATGAATGAAAAACAGGATGACTTTCCTTCAAAGCCAGATGATATGACATTCATATTGTATCAACCACGATAAATACTAATGGAAAAGAAAAAGAAAAAGACAATCATTGATCAGTTTGACCTGAGTCCTGGCAGAATGATTGCCAGGAAATATGAAATAGTCGAAAAGTTGGGTACAGGTTGGGAAGGCGAAGTTTATAAAATTGTTGAGAAAAGCACGGGAATTGAACGCGCAGCTAAATTTTTCTATCCACAGCGTAATATCGACAACAAGGTTTCGCGTCGATACGCGAAACAACTACATAAGCTCAGGCATTGCCCGATAATAATTCAGTATTATGCCGAAGAAATTTTTATCTACCGTCGTATACCCATCACAGTACTTATCTCCGAATACATCGAAGGAGAATTGCTTTCAGATTTTCTTAAACGACAACAAGGCAGACGGATTACTGCGTTTCAAGGACTACACCTGCTCTATGCCCTGGTTCAGGGACTGGAACAAATTCATCTATACAATGAGTACCACGGTGATCTGCATGAAGAAAATATTATGGTTAGCCGATATGGACTGGGTTTCGAATTAAAATTGTTGGATAGTTTTCAATGGCCGGATTCAAAACGCTCAAACTTGCAGGAAGATTTACTCAATGTGATTAGAATATTGTACGACGTGATTGGTGGGCAAAAGCACTACGCGACACAACCGAAGGTAATAAAAAATATATGTTGCGGTCTGAAGAAATCCCTTATTCTGACCAAGTTTAAAAATGTTACCCGTTTAAGGAAACACCTCGAGTCTCTTAGTTGGGATGAATAATTCATCTCCATGTAAAACCGGGCCAGCAAGAAGAAATGTTACATGTTCAATTGGAGTGACTCAAAATAAACCACGCCATTCCACATAACAAACTGAACCCGCATGAATAATAGTCATCTCCCCGCTACTGTAATTGGGAAAATGATTGTGTGCGTAAAGACACGGAATAAGACATATATAATTTAAGAAATTAACATTTTGTCGCGTTTTACTTGCTATGACGAAGCTGATTTATGAAACTCAATCACGTTCTCATCAGGATCTCGAATGAATATAAGCATGGACCCGTCCGGAATGGTGATCGGTCCTTCTGTAATAGGTATTCGTTTTTCTTTTAACTGTTGTTGTACAGAATCCAGATCCGACACCTCAAGAGCGACATGCGTGTAGCCTGTGTGTTTCTCAGGAATATCCATTAACACATTCTTTGGCACTTTATCAGATGAGTTAAGGATGAAATTAATATTTATCCCCGTAGCATGCTCCATAATAGCAACGGGTTCAGGACCTATTGGTCCTACCATAAATTCAAATCCCAATTTTTCATAAAAAGCCCGTGAAACTTCCAGACTTTTTACTCTCAAACCAACATGATTAATTCGGGTAATTTCTATCATTCCCCTGTCCTTTGATGTTTATAGTCCCCTGGATTAGGCTTTCTACTGCACTTTGCAATTTTGCCCGTAACTCATCATTTTTCATCACTCTGTTTTCCAGATCAAAATTTTCGTAGAAACTGGGTATTGATAAACTCGCCTTTACATCACCGGCAAAAAACGGGGCCGAGTTAAGTGCCATTGCAAGTACGCTGGCACCGCCACTAGCACCCGGCGATGTGGACAACAAAACAAGTGGTTTGTGCTGCCATACCTTAACCTCAATACGTGAACACCAGTCAAACAGATTTTTAAAGGCAGCACTGTAGGAACCATTATGTTCGGCAAATGAAATAACCAGTGCATCGCACTCTCCAATTTTGGCCAAAAAATCGATTGCCAGTTTTGCTTGTCCCAGTTCTTCTTCCTTATCTACACTAAATAAAGGAAGCTCATAATCATTCAAGTCGAGAACCTCTACATCAGCTGCATTCAGTAATCCGCAGGCATAAGTCACCAACATTTTGTTAATCGAATTTTTACTACTACTGGCTGCGAATGCAGTTATTTTCATCTATTCTCATCCTGTTTTGGTATTTATGACTCTTAGTGAATGTCATCAAGCGTGACAAATCTGTTGTTGGCGACATCTTTCACGACATTATCGTAAGTAAATATTTGGCCGTTCATCGCAATATACACATTTGCTGGGAGTGTCTGTACCGCAGCAATCGCACAGCCGATATTAAACATAGCGTCACTGGTTTTAAATAAGGCGGGTTGCAATGCTCCGGTAAGTACGATGATTTTGTTTTTAACAACATTCAATGCATTTGCAGTATCTACCATGGTGTCAGTGCCATGAGTAATAATAATGCGATCTTCATCCACTTTTTCGACCGTGTCGACTATCAATTGACGATCTACGTCGTCCATTTCCAGACTGTCTTTTCGCATCAGGGATGAAACACTGAAATCAATATTTAGTGATAAATCAGCGAGCACGCTTGCTATATTGGGCGGACCTACTTCATAAGTACTCTTCGCATCAAAATAAATTTTGTCTATGGTGCCGCCGACAGTCAGTATTTTTATCTTCAATGTTTTTCTCAGCCGGCGTGGACAAGGGAATAGTCTGCCTGGATAAATTTTCTTATTAGTTTTTTAGAAAAGCCGACAGGATTCACATTATCAAGAAACTAGAGACTCAAGCCAAATCCTATAAATATGACCGAGGCGATAGCGGCAGCAACAAGCGCATAGGGCAATTGTGTCAAAGCATGTTCCATCACGCTCAAGCCACTGCTTTGTGCTGACAAAACCGTTGCGTCACCGTAGAAACAGGCGTGACTACCAAAGGAACTAGCAGATAGAAGGGCTCCAATGGCTAGTGGCGTCGGCACACCGACGGCCTCGGCCAGAGGCATAATAACAGGAATGGCGATCGCGAATACACCCCAGGATGAGCCTGTTGCGAAAGAGATCAATGCCATTGTCCAGAACGTGATCACTGGCAAAAGGACCACTGACATATAAGGCTGTACGGATTCAATAATAAACTGTGGTAGTCCCAGTTGATCATTGACGGTTTTGAACATGAAGGCGACCACGACAATTGCCAATGGCGGTATCATGATTTTGAAACCTTCCATAACACAGTCCAGTGCTTCATTCATCTTTAGTAGTTTCATCCAGACGAAAACAGGAATTGACAAAGCCAATGTGGCGAAAATGCCTTTTAGCAAATCGATGTCAAAATATACCGAGAATCCTATGAGGCAAAATAGTGGCCCCAGAAAAACCCATAAATTGGTTCGACTTTTGACCTCCTCGCTCAGTACACTATCGGCATTATTAATATATTCCACCGGTTCCAACGCCAGAATGCCTTCCTTTGCCCTGGCCTCTGCTTTTCTCATTGGACCAATCAATGGGAATTTACCGGTAGCCACAAAAGGGACCAGGACGATGGCAACAAAGGGATAGGCCATATAAGGAATGCCAGATATATACATCAACATACCTTTGCCAGTCTCTGCAACGTCCGTTGCCTCTAATACGCCGGCGAAGAATACCGCCCAGGTGGAAATGGGAACGATGACACAGGTGGGTGCCGCCGTAGAATCGACAACATAAGACAACATGGCGCGCGATACTTTGAACTGATCTGTGACTTTTTTCATAGCGGAACCGATGGCGATCGCGTTGAGATAATCATCAATGAAGATAATCATGCCGAGCAACCAGGTCACCAGGAGGGATTTATTTCGTGTATTCGCTTTAGCTGCCATGGTCATGGCAAAAGCGGATGCCCCGCCGGTTCTGATCAGTAAATAGATAAGACTACCCATAAGCCCACATACCATGATCACCCAGCCTATCGTTTCATCCTGCATTACTGCGAGGTTAATATCAGCAAGATTACCCATAATGTTATCGGGACTGACCATTACTACACCAACAACAACCCCCGCCAGAAGAGCCGCGATGGGGCGATGGAAAACTACCGCTGTGCTGATCACGACGAGTGTAGGAACAAGAGTGAGAAAACCGAAATTATCCATGGATATATTAGAACCCCTTAAAGAGATAAAGGACAAGCTTTTTATTATCGATAACCGTAGGGTCGAATTCATTCGACCGCGGAGGCCGGGGTGATGGCATGTGACCGAATGAATTCGGCCCTACGTGACGATGATGTCAATATCCCGTGCAATGAGTGGTGGCCTGGTCAATGCTTATTAGACCCAGGGTAAAGAATTTCTCTTTCGGGTCGCTATATTCATGGCTATCCGGCAAGTGAAACTATTCTCATGACAATTACTGTATTAAAGGAAAATCGAACTGAGACTCGACACGCGATTTCTATGCCGGTTTATGCTCAGAAGACACAGGAATTACTAGGCCATACTGATAATTTTTCCTCGAATGGTCTGACGTTAATAAGTAACAGGCCTATTCCTACCAAAACCGTGTTGCAGATTTATCTGAAAGTTCCAATGCTGGAGGCGATTGAAAATATATCACTCGATGCTTTCCCTGCGTGGACCAGTATTAGCGATTCCAGACCGGTTTTCTATTACACTGGATTTTACTTTTTGTCTCCGAAAGAAGAAGAGTCAAAACATATTGAATTACTGATAGATATGTTACAGCTTCATTCTGATTCATAAATTATCAAAAATTGAGTTTTCTCTCCAAACATAGCCCCTGCCATCGCGGTTTCAGCTTATTAACTTTTTATTAAGTTGGAAATTTTTCCGGCTCTAGTGCTATGCGGAAATATTGTCGACTCGAGCGAACGATTTGCCACCTGCATATGATCGTGGAGGACAGATTTAAACAGGCTGCGAATATCCATCGTTGGCTTCAAATCACGACCTTCATAGAGCGTGGACTTTGCAAGGCCGGGCCAGTTGCTTAGGACTTTGCCGCCATTTACGGCCCCACCTAATACAAACACCGCGCTTGCGGTGCCATGGTCGGTGCCTCTGGAACCGTTTACAGTTACGGTTCTGCCGAATTCACTGGCAAGCACGACCACAGTATTTTTCCATGCCGTCCCCAGTTCGCGTTTCAACAAACCGAGACCGCCATCCAGTTGCGAAAATTTATTAGCAAGTTGTCCGGTATCAGCCCCTTGATTCGCGTGGGTATCCCAGCCGATCGACTCAAGCACGGCAATACGTGGGCCATCATCATCCTTTAAAAATCGCCCCGCAGCTCGCACCAACACCTCCATATCCTGATTTCCCCGACCTCCACGCCTCCCTTTCATCCCACTATTATTCAGATCGTGTGCCATTGAACGGGTCTCCAATGCGCTTTCAAATTGTGATGAAAAGAAACTATCCCCCTCATAAAGCCTGGCAATCCGTGCAATGGTTTCTGTATCCGCCTCCGGCAATACAGTGGGAGACCAGGAGCTAACACTGGCATCACCATAGAGAATCAAGGGGATATTCTGCGCGAGGGCAATTGCATCCGTGCTGGCGGTGGGCAACTGTGACAAGGCGCGATTGAGCCAGCCATCTTGAGCCCCCAGCGGACTGTCAGTACCGTTTTCAAGTTGCTTTTGTCCATCGAAATGCGAGCGGTCCCGGTAGGAAGTCGCTACCGCATGTGCCAACACCATTTCTTTTTGTCGGTACATGCTGTGGAGATTTTTAAAGTTGGGATGCAAACCAAAAAACCCATCCAGATCCAACACCCCCTTTTTTGAACCGGGCGATTTCAATGCCAGGGATCCTCTTAATTTTCTGTATGAATTTTCTGCATAAGCTGGTGCCGCAGCGAGTCCATCCATCCCGCCGCGTAAAATAACGAGAACAAGACGGGCATCACCGCCACTGTTCGCAAATGCGACTCGATTGAATCCAGAGAGCATCGCAGTCCCTGCCATACTCGTCTTTAAAAATTGTCGACGGTTTATCATGACACTATCTCCTTTGAAATTCCGGACTCGCAAACAACATGGCCAGGCCCTGAGATCCCGAGTCTGCCCGACCAATTTCCCGTCGACTCTGCGCACTCAAAGTCGAGCCGAGAATAATCTCAGCAAGCGCGAGTGGGTCAATACGGTTACCGACTTTTTCAGCTACTGCCACTGCCAATTCAACACGTTTAAATAGTGCCTCTCCTCCCGACCATGATCTGGCAGTATCCGGCCAGCCCGCTGGCGAGCCCGGACGAAAGGGTGCTTGTCCAAGAACAGTCAGGGGAGCGATCACTTTCTGCGGGTTATCAGGAATATAATTGATTGTTCTGAATACTGAATAAACAAAGTCATTTGGGGATTTATACTTGGTAAAGGTTTTATCCCAGACTTCGTCCAGATTGACCAGTGCCCCGTACATGGCGGGCAGGTATCCCTTACTTTGTAAATAAGCCTGACTTAACTTGTCTATTGCATCCTCAGATGGTTCGTCTGAAACGAAATGCCTGGCGAGTTTCGTCGCTAAATGACGAGCAGTACGTGGGTGCAGAGCCAAATCCCGAAGAACCGCTACGCCTTGTTGAAATCCCATTTGACGGTATTGTTTGTTCAGTATGGTTTTTGCACCAGGCTCATGCATCAGATCATTGAAAGCGAACTCGCCTGCTTTGCCTCTGTCTGTCCTGTCCTGAAACAAGCCACCGTAAGTCCAGCCGCTGATGACCTTCGCAAAGGTAGTGACATCGGCTTGTGTATAACCAGCATTCACGCCTAAGGTGTGTAGCTCGAGTATTTCCCGTGCCAAATTTTCATTAATATCAAACTTGTGATTTATTCTGCGCTTACCGCCAATCTTTGCCATCGTTGATTTGGGGCCAATGGATTGAAAGTTATCAAGATAGGTCAGCATCGTAGGATGCGTCTCTACTGCTAATAACATATTGCTAAAATAACCAGTAATATTGGGACGTATGGCCTCAACCTCCAGTGCCCCAACCAGTCCGTACATTTGGGGATTATCAGCGGAGACGGCGAAATGATTAGACCAGAAATGCACCAGTCTTTCGTAAAATGGCGAGTTACTTTCTATTACCTGTTTGCTACGCGCCATAACGTGATCCAGATAAATGGGCCGCATCACCTGCGCCAGATTCATGACGTCTTTAACATCATTAGTCGTGCCCTTCCCGCTTTGCATCTGGTCGCGTTTTTTATTGCGAAATGTAAGGAAGGCCTTTACAGCGCTGCTGCCACTGGCCACCTTCGTGGATAGCGTCTGGGGGCGCTGTATCTGGTCGAGCAACCATTGTTTGGGACTAGCGCCTATCCTGACTAAATCACCGGGTTTGGCGCCAAAACCAAAGCGATTGCTGGCAATTACCGAATCTTTATTGACGGTCATTTTAGTTAGCTTATTGTTGCCATTTACCTCTTAGAACGCGCTTAGGTGAAATTGGTTTACAAAATGCGCATAATTAGTGCGCTGAAATACAGAGAATCTCCCTCCTTCTATACCAACTTTCCTCTCAAAGTGAATTATCCTTGCTACTTCTGGTCGAACTTCGCAATACGGGGCACTAACACGATTTCAATCAGGGGATATCCATGCAACATCAAAAAACAGCATCGCTAATATTATTCGTATTAACATTCTTATTTCTTCAAGGCGCTTCAGCAGAACTAAAAATAGCGACTGAAGCTAAGCCCACAGCCACAACCGCTGCGGCCGACCTGGGTAGTCATGAAAGTGGACTGGGTTTAATGGCAGGCGATCAAGTCCCTGACTTCGAATCTCAGACCTACGATGGAGAAGCGATCACCCTCGGAAGTCTGCTTGAGAACGGTGCGTTGATGGTTATCTTTTATCGCGGTGGCTGGTGCCCCTTCTGTAACTATCAGGTACGTCAAATCACCCAGGCCTATGATAAATTCCAGCAACGTCATGTCACGCCAGTATTGATCAGCGTCGACCAGACCGATGGTGCCATGCTAGTTAAAGAGGCATATGAGATCCCTTTCCCCGTGCTAAGTGATTCTGAGCTGGCCGCCCATGAGTCTTTCAAAGCCGTCATAGAACTGGATAATACTGACTACGAAAAATATAAGAAATTTGGTGTAGACCTTGAAGCATGGTCCGGGCTTGACCATCACAAAATGGCGGCACCAGCCGTATTTCTGGTGAGTAAAGACGGCAAGGTTCTTTGGTCACATGTGGCCCTCGACTTTAAAACACGACCGAATGTTGATCAGCTATTAAGCGTTATCGACAGTAATCTAAATTGAGCGTTCTGCGGCTTATAAGCTAAGCGTATAAACTCCTGCCGAAGAAGTGGTGCAAGGATGCACCCTCTCTATTCAATATCCCCAATCATCTTCTTTATCGGTTTCAAAAATACCAACACCAATATCCCCGCTCCGATAGTCATACTGACTATTTGCAAATAAAGATTCGGCATCTGCTCCAGAGAATTTGGATCGAAGCGGCCTGCAAGCAAGCCGGCGATCAGATTGCCAAGCGAAAAACCAAGAAACCAAACACCCATCATCTGACTGGCAAAACGTTTCGGCGCCAGTTTGCAAATAGCACTCAGGCCAACAGGGCTTAGGCAGAGCTCGCCCGTGGTATGTAACAAATAAGTAAGAATCAACCAGGTGGGTAGTACATTATCTCCCGCCGCGACCAATTTAGCCGCGAAAACCATAACCAGAAATCCCAATCCAAGTTGTATCAATCCGAGGGCAAACTTCGTAGGTATAGAGGGGTTCAGATTACGCCTCGCAAGGTTAACCCAAAGCGCGGCTATAAATGGAGAGCAAATTAGAATAAACATCGCATTAACACTCTGGAACCAGCCGGCAGGAATTTCAAATCCAAAGAAAATCCGATCGGTATAGCGTTCTGCAAACAAATTCAATGACGAGCCAGTCTGCTCAAACCCCGACCAGAAAACTGCCGCGCACATAACCAATATGATTATGACGCCGACGCGTTTCTTTTCCAGAGAATCGAGACGACCGAACAAATACATATAAGCGAAAAAGGCGACTGCAAGTAATGCAATAACATAAGTGGACATCTGTGCGAGAGACAGCGCATTAATGTGAATCACCCCAGTCAGGGCGAGTGCGCTTACAAGCACAATGAGACCGAGGCCGACACCAATGCCCAACCAGGCATATTTAGGTGCCTCAGATTTGCCCGCATCGACGCCTAAATGCGCAGGTAGACGCCCGGCATTACCTAACCTGTCTGAGCTTAATCTGTACTGTATTAACCCAAGCAACATACCAAAGCCGGCTGCGGCAAAACCATAGTGCCAGCCAAAACGACTGCTTTCACCAAGCGCACTGCACACAAGGGGACCTAACACCGCGCCGAGGTTAATGCCCATGTAAAAAATGGTATAGCCAGCGTCACAGGCAGCACCTCCCTGTGGATACAATTCACCAACAATGGCACTGACGTTCGGCTTTAACAAACCGGTGCCCAGGACAACAACAATCAGTCCTATGTAAAAAGTGGATTCTGCTGGTATTGCCAGTATGAAATGACCACACATGATGGTGATACCGCCATACCATACGCAACGTTGTGCACCAATCAGGCGATCAGCGATCCAGCCACCGGGTAATGCAACCAGATAAACCGCAGCGGTATAAAGCCCATAGATGGCGGTAGCACTGACATCATCAAAACCCAGCCCGCCATCAGCGATACTGGCTGTCATAAACAAAACCAGCAAGGCACGCATACCGTAGTAACTGAAACGCTCCCACATCTCGGTAAAGAAGAGGGTGTAAAGTCCGCGAGGATGAACACTGTCTTTGCTCAGCTTATCGCTTGCTACAGAAGCATTGGTCATGATGAGTTTTTCTTATTTAAACAACAGAATTTCAAGACATGAACTACATTTTGCCTGCTCAGGGCAGAACGAGCAATAAACTCGTCCTCGGGGTACGCTGAATTCTCATATATGATTCAATAAGGTATGCATTCCCACGCAGGAGCAGGGGAACGAGATT